>DASTPC010000260.1:0-6413 GCA_035720085.1 Gaiellaceae bacterium | reverse complement strand
CGCGAGCGGGCGCTTTCCACGCAGGCCGAGGTCGCCGCGGCGCTCAGGGACGCCGGCTACGACGTCGTTCAGACGACGGTGTCCCGAGACCTCGCCGACCTCGGCCTCGTGAAGGTGCGCGCGCCGAGCGGACGGCTCGTCTACGCTGCTCCCGGCGCGGGCGACGCCGACCGGCTGCGCGCGATCGCAGCGGCCATGCGGCGCTACGCGGTCGGCGTCGAGGTGTCCGGGAGCCTCGTCGTCGTGACCACGCCCGCTGGTTACGCGAGCGCGCTCGCGCAGGCGATCGACGAGGGCGCGCACCCGGGCATCGCCGGCACGATCGCCGGCGACAACACGATCTTCGTCGCCGCGCGCGACGGCACGTCGGCCGCCGAACTCCGCGACGAGCTCGCCGGACACCTCGTGGAAGGAGCTGCATAATCGTGCCCAAGACAGCCGTCGTCGCCTTCTCCGGCGGCCTCGACACCAGCTGCATCGTCCAGCATGGGGGAACCCCTGGTTCCCCCACGATCCCCCTCCTCCGCTCTGCACCGGAGCACCCTGAGCCGGGCCTCCCGGCCGACAGAGCCGGCCTCCGGCCGCGACCGACCTGGCACGGGATGTCCCGCTGATGCCCAAGACCGCAGTTGTCGCCTTCTCGGGCGGCCTCGACACCAGCTGCATCGTCGCCTGGCTGAAGGAGGACTGGTACGGCTACGACGAGGTCGTGGCCGTGCTCGTCGACGTCGGGCAGCACTTCGACCTGGAGGAGTCGATCGCGCGCGGCAAGGCCGCGGGCGCCGACGACGTCCTGCTCGTCGACCGCAAGGACGCGTTCGCCGACGACCAGTGCGCGAAGGCGATCGCCACGAACGCGCTCTACGAGGGCAAGTACCCGCTCGTCTCCTCGCTCTCCCGGCCGGTGATCGCGCAGGCGACCGCTGAGGTCGCGCTGGAGGTCGGCGCGGAGGCGCTCGTCCACGGCTGCACCGGCAAGGGCAACGACCAGCTGCGCTTCGAGCTCGCCTTCAAGGCGATCGACCCCGAGGCAAAGGTGATCGCGCCGCTCCGCGACCGCATCTGGACGCGCGACGAGGAGATCGAGTACGCGCTCGCGAAGGCCATCCCGGTCAAGCAGACGGCCGAGTCGCCCTTCTCGATCGACGAGAACCTGTTCGGCCGCGCGATCGAGGCGGGCGTGCTCGAGGACCCCTGGAACGCGCCGCCGCCCGAGCCGTACGAGTACACGCAGGACCCCGCGGCGGCGCCCGCGCCCGTGGAGATAGTCGTCGGCTTCGAGCGCGGCCTGCCGGTCTCCCTCGACGGCGAGGAGCTGGCGCTCGCGGAGCTGATCCGGCGCCTCAACGTCACCGCCGGCGCCTACGGGATCGGCCGGATCGACATGATCGAGAACCGCGCCGTCGGCATCAAGAGCCGCGAGGTCTACGAGGCCCCCGCGGCGATCGCGCTGATCGCTGCGCACTCGGCGCTCGAGGACGTGATCCTGACGAAGGACGAGGCCCGCCTGAAGCGGCACCTCGAGCAGCGCTGGACGGAGCTCGTCTACGAGGGCCTCTGGTTCCACCCGGCGCGGGAGGCGATCGACGCCTTCGTCGTGAAGACGCAGGAGCTCGTCACGGGCGAGGTGCGGCTCGAGCTGCGCCCCAACGCCGCCGTCGTCACCGGCCGCCGCTCGCCGAACCTGCTGTACGCCGAGCAGCTCGCCTCGTACGGCACGGGCGAGACGTTCCCGCACGAGGCGGCCGAGGGGTTCATCCGGATCGCCGCCCTGGAGACCGAGCTGCTGGCGGCGCGCGCGCGGGCGAAGGCCGAGGCGTGACCACGTGGGCCGGCCGGGTCGGAGGCGGCGGCCTCGACCCGGCGGTCTGGGAGTTCCTCCGCGCCGACGACGCGGAGCTGCTCCCCTACGACTGCGAGGCGACCGCGATCCACGCTCGCCGCCTGCAGGCTGTGGGGATTCTCAGCGCGTCCGAGCTGGCGGAGGCCGAGGGGAAGCTCGCGTCGATCGCTCAGGACCCCGCCGGGATCCTGAGTACCGACGAGGACGTCCACTCGGCGATCGAGCGGCTGCTCGGGGAGGTGGGCCGCAAGATCCACGCGGGCCGCTCGCGCAACGACCAGGTCGCGGCAGCGTTTCGGCTCTACGTGCTGGACGCCTGCGCCGAGGCCCGGGAGGAGATCGACGCGCTCGCGCTCGTAACCCTCTCGTTCGCCGAGGCGGAGGCCGAGACGATGATGCCCGGCTACACGCACCTGCAGCGGGCCCAGCCGGTCACCCTGGGCCACCACCTGCTCGCCTGGGTCGAGATGCTCGACCGCGACCGGACGCGCTTCGCAGCCGCCGCCGAGGCGGCCGCCGAGAGCCCGCTCGGGGCCGGCGCCCTCGCCGGCTCGACGCTGCCGCTGCCGCCTCCCCCCGGGCAGATGCGGAACTCGGTCGACGCGGTCTCCGACCGCGACTTCGCGCTCGACTACCTCTACGCGGCGGCCGTCCTCTTCGTCCACCTCTCGCGGATCGGCGAGGAGCTAGTCCTCTGGGCCTCCTCCGAGTTCGGCTTCGCGCGGCTGCCCGAGGCCGCCGCGACGGGGTCGTCGATGATGCCGCAGAAGCTCAACCCCGACGTCGCCGAGCTCGCCCGCGGCAAGGCGGGCACGGCGATCGGGCGCCTGGCGGGGCTGCTCGCCACCGTGAAGGGCCTCCCCCTCGCCTACGACCGCGACCTGCAGGAGGACAAGCCGCCCGTGTTCGCGGCGCGGCGCGACGCCCGGCTCGCGCTGCGGGCGCTGACAGCGCTGGTGAGCGGCCTCGAGGTCGACCGCGCACGCCTGGCCGAGGCGGCCTCGGACCCGCTGCTGCTCGCGACGGACGCGGCCGAAGCCCTCGTCCGCGAGGGCGTGCCCTTCCGCGAGGCGCACGAGCGGGTGGCCGCTTCCGTGCGGGACGGGTCGTTCGCACCGCCGGGTGCGCCTTCACCCCGGCTGGCGCCGGGGCCCGGCGGCATCCACGAGGCGATCGCCGAGGCGCGCGCCCGCTTCGGCGGCTAGTCGCCCGCGACGGCGGACACGTACGCGGCCACGTCCTCGATCTCGCGGGCGTCGAGCGTGTCGCCGAACGGAGGCATCGCGCCGCGGCCGGTCTCGACGATCGCCGCCACCTGTGCCGCCGACGGCTGCAGCGCGTCCAGATCCGGTCCAACCGAGCCGGTTGCGCCGGCGTCGGCGAGCGCGTGGCAGGAGCCGCAGCCTGCGGACGCGAACACCTCGCGCCCCGCGTCGAGCGGGTCGGTCGGCGCCGACGTCACCACCGGCTCGGTCTCCGTCGGCACGGGCGCGGCCTGAGCCGGCCCGGCGGCGTCCTGCCCGCGGTCGTAGCCGATCGCGTACGCGCCGACGAGGAGCGCGAGCAGGACGAGCCCGGCGAGCACTCCGCCGACGAGCCAGGCGACCAGCCCGTCTCCCGACGCTCCCGCCATCTACCCGCCCGTCACGCCGGCCGCGTAGAGGAGGGGCATCGCCACCGCGAGCAGCGCCACGATCCTGCCGGTCACCCGGCCGAGGCGAGCCGCTCCGAGGCCGGTCAGGACGCCGAGCGCGATCACGGCCAGGTGGTAGGCGAGATGCAGCGCGCCGTCGTCTTCGAGGTCCCCGTAGACGCCCGGGACCATCAGCAGCATCAGCACGGCCGGCGCGAGGACGACGAGCCCGAGCGACACGCCCGGCAGGTGCGCGCCCACGCGGCGCGCCGCGTCCGGTGCGGATCCCAGCACGAGGCCGAGGAGCACGCCGACGACGAAGACGAGCGCGTGCTGCACGTGATGCCAGCGGACTTCGTCCGCCACCGCGTCGTTGATCGGCGGTATCAGCGCCACCAGCGCGACCGCGCCGAGGCCGAGCGCCACCACCACCTGGGGGAGCGTGGCCAGCGGCACGTCGCCGGGGCCTGGGTCGGCCGGTTCCGGCAGCTCTGCTTCCTCGTCGGCTGCTCCGGCTCCGGTCAGGCGCGCCCTGTACGCCCGGCGGGCGAGCAGGCCGAGCTCCAGGACGACGAGCAGGAAGCCGGCGGCGAAGACGAGCGCGAAGACCGCGCCCGCCACGCTGTAGCCCTCGGTGCCGACGGGCTGCACCGCGTAGCGCCGGGGCAGCCCGAGCGCCCCGGAGACGTACCACATCGCGACCAGTCCGAAGCCGCCGACCACCATCGCGCCGACCCCGAGCCAGGTCCGCGCCTGGGACGCGGTGCGTCCGCCGGAGCGCTCGACGAGGAAGGCGACGAAGGCGACCGCCCAGACGACCACGCCCATGAGCATGTACGTGTGGAAGTGCGCGACCACCCAGAGCGTGTTGTGGAAGCGGAAGTTGAGCGGGATCAGCGAGTCGATCACCGCGCCGACGCCGCCGATCAGCCAGCCCAGGAAGCCGAGATAGAGAAGGGTGGAGGCGAGCGTCCAGCGGTAGCTCGATCCCCAGACGAGCATCAACCCGGTGTAGGCCGTGACGACGGCGACGGGGATCGAAGCTGCGACCGAGGCGCCGAGGGAGACGTACCCGGCCCAGTTCGGCTGGACGAAGTCCATGTAGAGGTGATGCGAGTAGGCGGTGGCGACGAACAGGAGCGTCGCCAGCCAGCCGACGACGATCGGCTTGGTCGTCGGCCACGGCCGGCCGGCGTAGCGCGGCAGGAGTACGTAGATCGCTCCGGCCGCCAGGTAGATGATCAGGTTCGCGAGCGAGTGCCCGAAGAAGTAGGTCAGGTTCTTCGCCCAGAGCGCGTCGAGCGTCACCCCGGAGTCGAACGTCCGGCCGAGCTCGGCGACGACGATCGTCGTCCCGACCGTGAGCGCCAGCAGGCCGTCGATCGCCACCACGGTCCCGGCGATCACCGCCGGCGGCGGCGGGTCGTCGTCCCTCCCGCGCAGGTAGGCGATCCCGAGCGCCCGGGACAGGCGCACGTACTTCGCGACCACGGCGGCGAGCACGTCGACGCAGAAGAGGAGGAAGCCGACGCCGACGAGCAGGAGCCCCGCCAGGAAGAGCACCGTCGCCCACTCGTCCCACGCGCCGACGGAGAGGAACGGCAGCGGGTACAGGAAGGTCCAGCCCGTCGCGAAGCCGCCGGCGAGGGTCGAGAGGATCACGAGCGCGGCGCCGGCGGCGATCGCTCCCCACGCGGTCAGCATGCGCTCGACCCGGAGCGGAACGGTCGGCCGCAGCACGTACCAGAGCGCGCCCATCATCGCGACGAGCGTGCCGGTCAGCATGCCCGCTCCGTGCAGGGTCATCAGCCGGTAGAACCAGCCCGGGGAGAGCTGCAGGATGTCGGCCTGGCTGAGCCGCAGCGCCAGCCCTGCGAGCCCCATCAGCCCCACCACCGCGACGGCGGTCACGCCGTACAGCCAGCCGACCAGCGCCTGCTCCGAGCGGGCGTCGGCGAGCGCGGGCGCAGTCGGATGGAAGACGGTGGCGGCCTCGGTGGCCATCAGCCCGTCACCTCCAGCCGCCCCTCCATCACGTGATGGCCGAGCCCGCAGTACTCGAAGCAGAGCAGCCGGTAGGTCCCCGGCTGCTCGAGCGTGACGTCGAGTCGGTTCTCGTAGCCCGGCATCGCCTGCACGCTGCCCTTGAGCACCCCGTCCGGCCCGTAGAGCCCCATGCCGTGGTTGACGTCGCGGCTCGTCAGCACGAAGCGGGCCCGCGTCCCGGCCGGGACCGTCGCGGGGTCGAGCTGGAAGAAGAACTGCCCGCTGACGACCGAGATCTCGGTGCGGTCTGCGCCGCTGCCGGAAGGGAACGGCGCGAGCAGGATGCCGAGGCCGATCAGGACGGGAGCAGCGGCTGCGAGCAGCGCCAGCCAGCGCTTGCGCAGCCAGTAGCCGCGGGCCCGCACCTCGTCGGCGGGAAGCTCGGCGCCCGAGGCCGCCGCCGCGACGACGAACAGCACGACGAGCAGCGCGCTCAGTACCGCGAAGGAGACCAGAACCCCGATCTGCACGCCGCCGTAGTGCAGCCGCCGCGCTCCTTCCGTCCGCGACTGACCCGTCCCGGCGACTAAACCACACCCGGCTCCGTGACACGAGCGGGAACGGCGGCGTATCTCGGGCGACACCCATCCTGCCCCGGAGGTCTCCTCGCATGAAGCGCATCGCCCTCGTCTCCCTCGTCCTGCTCGGAGCTGCAGCCGTCGCCGGCGTCGGCCTGCCAGAGCGCGCGGCCGCCGTCGACCCGGCGCCCGGCACGCTCACCGTCACCGGCACGGGCTCCGTCACGTCGGTGCCGGACCGCGCCGAGCTCTCGTTCGGCGTGGAGAGCCAGGCCGCGAGCGCGAAGGCCGCACTCGCCGCCAATGCGACCGAGCTGCGGCGGCTGATCGACGCGCTCAAGGCTGCCGGCGCGAAGGACGTCGCCACGCAGAC
>DASTPC010000259.1:0-8279 GCA_035720085.1 Gaiellaceae bacterium | reverse complement strand
CGCGCCCTGCTCGAGCTGGCGCCCGTTCCCAGCTGGCACGCGCTGCAGTTCCGCCGCTAGCCGGAACCCGCTCGCTCAGCCGGCGAGCTCGAACGGCGGCACCCGGACCGCGCCGTCGCAGGCCGTCGTGTCCAGGCCCCTGGTGGTGCCGCGGTCGACGAAGTCCGTCAACATCGGGTCGACACAGCCGCCGACGTGGAACTGGTGCCCCGTGTGTGGGAAGACGACGGTGCGGCTGTCCGGGAAATGCCGTTTCAGGTCGGAGAGATTCGCGACAGGGTCCTGCGGGTCGGCGCCGCCAACGAGCGCGAGCACCGGCACCGGGCTGGAGACGGGGAGCGTCCAGAGCGAGCGCTCCTCGGCGCGCTTCGGGACGGTGCTGCACGCCCGCCGGAACGCCGCGATCTGGGCCGTCGTGTAGCTGTCGAACTCGGTGCCCCACGGGCCGCTCGCATCGAGCCCCGTCCAGGGCTCGTTGCACCAGATCGACGAGCCCATCAGGTTGAGGTCGACGTCGAGCGCCCTGGAGCCCGCTCGCGCGAGGGGCGCGTAGTCGCCCTCCGCGGCGCGACTGACGACCAGGGGGATCGAGACGGCCTTCGTCAGGTCGAGCAGCATGAACTGGACGACGGAGGCGAGCTGGTCGCCCGTCATCGGCGCCGGGTCGGCGTTCCACGCCTGCACGAGCTCACCGAACTGGCGCTCCCAGCCCGGGAACGCCTTGCGGCACTCGGGCTGGGAGGCGCAGAGCCGACCGAGCTGGTCGAGGGCGCGCTGGGCGTTGACCGCGAACCGGTCGAAGTAGGGGACGTCGATCGCGGTTGCGCCCGTGAGGATGAGCGTGCGCACCGAGGAGGGATGGAGCTTCAGGTACACCTGCGCGGCCGTCGCGCCGTAGGAGCTCCCGATCACGTCGAGCTGCCGGTAGCCGAGCGCCACCCGCACCGCGTCCAGGTCGTCCATCGCCATCCGCGTTCCGTACTGGGTCACGTCGCCGCCGCGAGGGCTCGACCCCCCGGTGCCGCGCTGGTCGACGAGCAGGATGTCGCGATTCACGTTCAGTGCGCTCGCCTGCCAGCCCTGGTCGAGCGCCTGCTCGGTGGCGGCGTCTCCCGGTCCGCCTGCGAGATACGTGAACGCGTCCTCTGCGACCGGCTTCGACCACGCAGGCAGGACGACCACATTGAGCCCGATCGTGCGTCCGTCGGGCTTCGTGCGGTCTTCCGGCACCACGAAGGTGCCGCAGCGGGCGTCGATCCCGTGCAGCACGCACGGCTCCGGCGGCCACGAGTACCCCGGCTGGTGCGAGAAGAACGCCCGGTCGACGGCGACGGCGATCCCCACGGCTACCAGCGGCGTGGCGACCAACCCGATGACGACCCAGAGCACCCACCGCCGCGGCCGGTGGAATCGATGCGGCACCGGGTGCGAACCCGTCGACATTGGGCGAACCCTCCGCCCGGACCATCCCTCGAGACGCGCGCCGCGCCATCGGGGAACGCACGGATCCCGCTCTCGTGCGCTCCACTAACGTGCGTGATGCCCTACGGAGGGCCTGCTGCGAAGCCGAACGGCTGCTCCTCGTCGGGCACGCAGATCTCGGCGATCTTGACGGCGCCGATCGGGACGACGACGCGGCGCGGCTCGTCGTCCCCGTGCGGCACGAACGAGAAGAAGCCGAACCCGGGGTCTGACGAGAGCGACGCCAGCGTGTGCCTCGAGCCGTCGGCGAGCTCGAGGCAGACGCGCGCCTGCTCGAGCCCGTGCTCCTCCGCGAACTGCTGCACCATGCGCGTGAGCCGCGACACGAGCTCGTCGAGCGGGCCGGCGGCGCCGGGCCTCCAGATCAGGTGCGACACGGCGGCGGGGCGCTCAGCCTGGATCCGCCGAGATGCGTGATCGCGGGGGGTTCGGCTGGGCCGTCAGGACGTGGCGCGGCGGCGGGCGGGCCGAGGCCCGACCGGAGACGCCGCGAAGCGGCCTGGCGAGCCCAGACGGGCGCACCGCCCGCGCAGATCGGTGGATCCAGGCTCAGAACAGGGCTCCAGGGTCGTCGGCAGGCGCACCCACGTGCGCCCGCCCGAGCTCCGTGAGCACGCGCCCGCGCGGCGTCCGCTGGAGGAAGCCGAGCTGGAGCAGGAACGGCTCGTAGACGTCCTCGATCGTGTCGGGCTCCTCGCCGAGCGCGACCGCGAGGGTCGACAGGCCCACCGGCCCGCCGCCGAACTTGTGGGCGACGGCGGCGAGGAGCTCGCGGTCGGTTCGCTCCAGGCCGACCCCGTCGACCTCGAGCAGCTCGAGCGCCTCGCGGGCGACCGCGGTCGTGATGGCGCCCGCGTGGCGCACCTCTGCGACGTCGCGCACGCGCCGCAGGATCCGGTTGGCGACCCGCGGCGTGCCGCGCGAGCGGGAGGCGATCTCGGCGGCGGCCTCGTCGTCGATCTCGACGCCCAGGATTCGGGCCGAGCGCAGGACGATCGTCGCGAGCTGCGCCGGCTCGTAGTAGCCGAGCCGGAACGTCATCCCGAAGCGGTCGCGGAGCGGCGTCGTCAAGAGGCCGGTCCGCGTGGTCGCGCCGACGAGCGTGAACGGCGGCAGGTCGAGGGTGAGCGTGCGCGCCGCCGGACCCTGGCCGACGACGATGTCGAGCCGGAAGTCCTCGAGCGCCGGGTACAGGATCTCCTCGATCGCGCGATTGACCCGGTGGATCTCGTCTACGAAGAGCACGTCGCGCTCCTCCAGGCCGGTCAGGATCGCCGCCATGTCGCCCTTCCGCTCCAGCGCGGGCCCGGCGACCTGCCGGATGCCCACGCCGAGCTCCTCGCGGACGATCTGCGCGAGCGTTGTCTTGCCGAGGCCCGGCGGGCCGACGAGCAGCACGTGGTCGAGCGCCTCGCCCCGCGCCCTCGCCGCCTCGAGGACGATCGCGAGCTGCTCCTTCGTGCGCTCCTGGCCGACGAAGTCGTCCAGGCGCCGCGGCCGCAGCGAGCGGTCGAGCTCCTCCTCCCCCACCTCGAGCACCGGCGCCAGGAACGAGCTCACGCCGCGCTCCCTTTCTCCGCGCAAGGCCGTGGATCCGCAGCAGCGGATCCCCGGCCGCGCGAAGACCCCTGAAGCCGGCCGCTGTCGCGGCCGGAGCTCGACATAGGAAGACTCACGCCGCGCTCCGGAGGGCGTTCCGGACCTGCTCCTCGACCGGCAGCTCGGGGTCGACGCCGCGCAGGGCGGCCTCCGCGTCGGCGAGCGAGTAGCCGAGCTCCACGAGCGCCTCGCGCGCCAGCGGGGCCCGGGCGGGCCCGCTCTCGGGCAGGTCGCCGGGCTCGACGAGCGGGTCCACCGACCCCTTCAGCTCGAGCACGATCCGCTCCGCGGTCTTCTTGCCGATCCCGGGGATGGCCTGGAAGCGGGCGGCGTCACCGAGCGCGATCGCACGCCGCAGCTCCCGGGCGGACGAGCCGGAGAGAACGGCGAGCGCGACCTTCGGCCCGATCCCGCTGACGGTCAGCAGGCGCGTGAACAGCTCGCGCTCGCCCGCGTCCGCGAAGCCGTACAGCTGCAGCGCGTCCTCGCGGACGTGCAGGTAGGTCTCCACCGTCACCTCGGCCGCGCCGTCCGCCTTGCGCAGCGCAGCCGGCGTGGCCGCGACGAGGTAGCCGACGCCGCCGACGTCGAGCAGCAGCCCTTCGGCGCCGCGGCCGACCGGCTTCCCGCGCAGGCGCGAGATCACCCGGCGAGCCTCGCCAGCGGGGGCGCGAGCGCGTGGCAGATCGCGACGGCGAGCGCGTCGGCGGCGTGGGACGGACGCGGCTCGGCCTCCAGCGAGAGCACGATCCGCACCATCCGCTGCACCTGCGCCTTGTCGGCGCGTCCGTAGCCGCACACGGCGCGCTTCACGTGGGCGGGGGCGTACTCGGTGCACTCGACTCCGGCGGATGCGGCCGCAACGAGCGCGGCGCCGCGCGCCTGCCCGACGAAGAGCGCGGTGCGGGCGTCGGCGCCGACGAACGACTCCTCCAGCGCGACCGCGTCCGGCGCGTGCGCCTCGAGCAGCTCCCGTACCCCGTCGAAGATCGTCCGCAGCCGGAGCTCCGGGCGCTCGTCGGCGGATGTCCGCCAGCAACCGTGGTCGAGCGCCCGGATGCGCCCGCCGTTCGAGTGGACGATGCCGTATCCGCATGCAGCCGTGCCCGGGTCGATGCCGAGGACCTTCACGTGGAGAGGGTACGGAGCCGCCCGGACGACTCCTGCCCGCCGCCTCGCGTGCCGATCTTCCCTCGCATGACGCTGGATCCGGCCCGCCCGGCCCCCGCGGCCGCCGACGGCGAGCGCGCAGCGCTCGCCCGGCGCCTGCGCGAGTGCGAGTCCGAGCTCGACCGGCTGAACCGCTACGACGAGCTGACGGGCCTGCTCAACCGGCGCAGCTTCCGCCGCAGCGTGATCGCGCACCTCGGCGGGGCGGCGCGGTACGGCACGCCGCTGAGCGTGGCCAGGATCGACGTCGATCGGCTCAAGCTGATCAACGACATCGGGGGCGCCCTCCGCATCGGCGACGAGGTGCTGCGGCGGACGGCGGAGATCCTCCGCGGCACGGCCCGCGACGGCGACGTCTTCGGCCGCTGGGCGGGAGACGAGCTCGCGGCGGTGTTCCCCTACACCGCGAAGGAAGCCGCGCTGGCCGCCTGCGAGCGCCTCCGCGCCGCGGTCGCCGCGGAGCCGTGGGAGCGGATCCACCCGCACGTGCGCGTGACGATCTCGATCGGCGTCGGCGACCGCGCCGACGGCGTCAGCGCGGACCGGCTGCTCGCCGCCGCCGACCAGCGCGTCGACCGGGCCAAGTGGCTCGGCCGCGACTGCGTCGTCGGCTGAGCGGCGGCTACCGTTCCGCCGTGATCGTCGACCTGACCGCCGGGGACGGCCGCGGCCCGCTCTGGGGCGACGCCACGGACGACCTCAACCTGACCCTGCTCGCCTGGCCGCCCGGCGAGGGCCCCGGCGAGCACGTCAACGCGGAGCGCGACGTGGTGCTGGTGGTGCTCGAGGGGTCGGGGACCGTCGTGCTCGACGGCGACGCGCACGACGTCCACGCCGGCGCTGCGATCGTCGTGCGCAAGGGCGCGCGACGAGGGCTGACCGCGGGCCCCGACGGGATCCGCTACCTGACCGTGCACCGCCGCCGCGGCGGCCTCCAGATCGCCCCCGCACCGGCGCGGCGCGCGAGCGGCTGAGCCTACGAGGCGACCGCCTCGAGCACCTGCTCGGGGATGTCGAAGTTCGCGTAGACGTCCTGGACGTCGTCCTGGTCCTCGAGCCCCTCGACGAGGCGCACCACCTGCTTCGCGACGCCCTCGTCGCCGATCGCGACCGTGGTCTTCGGGATCATCGACAGCTCCGCCGTCTCGATCGCGAAGCCGGCCGCCTCGATCGCCTCGCGCACGGCCGTGAGCGCCTCGGGCGCTGTCGAGACCTGGAAAGTGCTGCCGTCCAGCTCGACGTCGTCGGCGCCCGCGTCGGCGGCGGCGAGCAGCAGCTCCTCCTCGTCCACCCCGTCCGCGGTCACGAGCACGACGCCGCGCCGCTCGAACTGCCACGCGACGGCGCCGGTCGTGCCGAGGTTGCCCCCGTGCTTCGTGAACAGGTGCCGGACGTCGGAGGCGGTGCGGTTGCGGTTGTCCGTCAGCGCCTCGACGAGCACGGCCACGCCCTCGGGCCCGTAGCCCTCGTAGACCACCGTCTCGAAGCTGGAGCCGTCGCTCCCCTCCCCCGCCCCCTTCGCGATCGCGCGCTCGATGTTGTCCTTCGGCATCGAGTAGGAACGCGCCTTCTCGATCGCGTTCTGCAGCGCCAGGTTGCCGACCGGGTCGGGCCCGCCGTCCTTGGCGGCGACGATGATCGCCCGCGACAGCTTGGAGAAGAGCTTGCCGCGCTTCGCGTCGGCGGCGCCCTTCTTGTGCTTGATGCTCGACCACTTGCTATGCCCTGACACCGCGCTCCTCCTGCACCAGTTCGAGAAATCGTTCGTGGACGCGCGAGTCGTCCGTCAGCTCCGGGTGGAACGAGGCGACGAGGATCCGGCCGTCCCTGAGCAGGACCGGCTCGCCGTCCAGCGCGGCGAGCACCTCCACGCCCGGGCCGGCCTCGCGCAGCCGCGGGGCGCGGATGAACACGCCCCTGAGCGGCCGCTCGTCGCCTTCGAGGTCGAGGTCGGCCTCGAAGCTCGCCACCTGCCGGCCGTACGCGTTCCGGTCGACCTCGATGTCGGCCAGCCCGAGATGCCTCCGGTCGAGGACGATCATCCCCGCGCAGGTGCCGAGGATCGGCCCCCGGAACGACCGGATCGCCTCGTCGAGCCCGTAGAGGCGGGCGAGCCGCATGATCGCCGACGATTCGCCGCCCGGCACGACAAGCCCGTCCAGCCCCTCCAGCTGCTCGGGGAGGCGCACCTCGACGGCGGCCGCGCCGAGCCGGCGCAGCGCGCGCGCGTGCTCGCGGAAGGCCCCCTGGACCGCCAGCACGCCGATGCGCGGAGCCTCGCTCACGCCACGAATTCTACGGTCGGGCGGCAGCGGGCCCGCGGGCGGCGGGTAGGGTCACACCGCCGTCCGGCAAACGCGAACGAAGAGGGGGAACGTACGTGAAACGAACGCTCGTCGCGGCCGTCAGTGCGCTAGCGCTCGTCGCCGCCGCCGCCGCGCTCGCGGCCAAGCCCGGGCCCGGCACGCCCACGGGGGTCGGCACCGTCTTCCTGCCGAACCCGGTGGCCGAGCTCGGCGACCAGACGCTGACCGACCGCAAGGACGCCGACTACCCGGCGCTCGCGAGCGCCTACCACGACGTGGCGCTGACCGACCTCGACGGCAGCGGTTTCCTGCGCGGCGCCTGGGCCGTGATCGTCAGCGAGACCGGGAATCCCGCCTACTCGCCGACGAACACGTTCCGCTACCACCGCAACCAGGACGAGTTCGAGCAGGTGATGGCCTACTACTGGGTCACCGCGGCGCAGCGCTACATCCAGAGCCTCGGCTTCGGCACGAGCCGGCGGCCCGTGAACAGGGAGCCGCAGCGCCTGCGGATCAACCAGTGGGGCGTCGACAACTCCTTCGCCACCGAGAAGAAGGACGAGATCCGCCTCGGTAAGGGCGGCGTCGACGACGCCGAGGACGCGGAGGTGATCCTGCACGAGTACGGCCACGCGATCCACTTCGCGCAGAACTTCTCGTTCTCGACCACCGAGGCGGGCGCGATCAGCGAGGGCTTCGGCGACTACTGGGCGGCGACCGTCGCCGACGTCGTCGCGCCCACGCCGGACCCGGCCTGCGTCGCCGACTGGGACTCGGTCTCGTACACCTCGACCGTGCCGCACTGCCTGCGACGGGTCGACCGCGACCTGACCTATCCGGACGACCTCACGGGCGCCGTGCACGCCGACGGCCGGATCTGGTCGCGGGCGCTCTGGGACATCCGAGCAGCGCTCGGCCACGTCCGCGCCGACACGATCATCCTCGAGGGCCAGTTCGGCTTCGCCGGCGGGACGATGCCGGCACTCGCGGAGCGGACCGTGGCAGCCGCGCAGCGGCTCTACGGGACGCCTGCCGCGACCGCGGTGCGCGCCGCGTTCGCGGCCCGCGGCATCGTCTGAGACACGCGCCGGTCCCGGCGGCCGCGGCGCGCGGCCGCCGGGAGCGGCTGACCCGTTCGGGTGAGCGCCTCCTGGCCCTTCGGGCCGATGGTTGCCTGGTCCGCATACCTCCAAGGAGCGTCCCGTGTCCGCAGCCCGCCCCGCCCGCTCCGGCCTCCTCAGCGCCGCCGTCGCGGCCGCGGGCGTCGCGGTCGCCGGCGCCGTGGCCCACGGGGAGGCATCCCTCGAACGACGGATGCCGTGCGGCCGAGCTACCAGCCGCGGACTTCGAGGCGCTCGGCGTCCGCGAGCGACGCCGAGGAGATGCCGACCATCGGCTCGCCGAGCCCGGCGGAGACGTCCGCGAGGATCTTCGGGTCGCGGAAGTGGGTCGTCGCCTCGACGATCGCCTTCGCTCGCCGGTCGGGGTCGCCGGACTTGAAGATGCCGGAGCCGACGAACACGCCGTCCGCGCCGAGCTGCATGCAGAGCGCCGCGTCGGCGGGCGTCGCGATCCCGCCCGCGGTGAACGTGACCACGGGCAGGCGGCCGTTCTCGGCCACCCAGCGGACGAGCTCCACCGGGGCGCGCAACTCCTTCGCCTCCGCGAACAGCTCCTCCGTTCGCAGCGACTGCAGGCGGCGGATGCCGCCGAACACGGAGC
>DASTPC010000258.1:0-2520 GCA_035720085.1 Gaiellaceae bacterium | reverse complement strand
CTGCGCTGCCGCGACCGCTTCGGCGTCGACCCGGCCCGCGAGTCGGCGCTGCCCGCCGGCGGCGACTCCGCGCTGCCGCCTGAGGAGTCCGTCGTGGCCGCGGAGCTGGGGGCGGCGGCGATGCGCGTCGCGCCCGAGCTCGCCGAGCTGGGCGGGGTCGTCGTCGTCGCGGACGGCCGCGGGCGCATGCTCGCGAGCTGGGGCGACGAGCGGACGGCGGGGCGCGGGCGCGAGCAGAATCTCGGCCCGCTGTACTCGTGGGCCGAGCCCTCCACGGGCACCACGGCGGTCGGCACCGCGCTCGCGACGGGGCCGGTTGCGGTCCGCCGGCACGAGCACTGGTGCACCGCCTTCCAGGACTGGAGCTGCGCCGCGGCCGCCGTGCGCGACCCGGCCGGACGCCCGGCGGGCGTGCTCGGGATCTCCGTCTGGGAGCGGCCGCTGCCGGAGCGGGCCGGCCGCTGGCTGCTGCGCGAGACGGCCGAGGTGGAGCGGCGGCTGGCGGCGAGGCCGAGGGGAGCTTGTGTTGAATCAACACAAGCTCTGCCGTGCGCAGCGCCCGCGCCGACACCGCCGGCGGGGCTCCCCGCGTCGCGCCTCGTGGGGACGCGGGCCGGGCGCACCGTGATCGTCCCCGTCGCCTCCGTCCGCGTCGCGGCGGTCGAGGACGGGCTCGTCTGGCTCGACACGGACGACGGACGGCTTCGCGCCGTCGCGCGCGGCCTCGACGAGCTCGAGCGCCGCCTGGCCCCGGACGGTTTCCTCCGCGTCAGCCGCACGGCGCTCGTCAACCTGGAGCGCGTCCGCGAGCTGGTGCCGGCGTTCCGGGGCGCGGTCTGGGTGGTGGTGGACGGCCTCGACACGCCGGTTGCGGTCTCGCGCCGCCGCGTGCCGGCGCTGCGCGAGGCGTTCGGGATCTGACCGCTCACCCGGCCGGGACGGCCGCTCGCGACCGCGGGCCCGCCGCTCGCCGCACACGCGTGGCATGTCACGCCGGACCGGCGGCATGATCGCTCGAGGGATGGCCCGGGAGCTCTCCTGCCCGATCGACTTCGACCCGCTCTCGCCGGAGCAGCGGCGCGACCCCTACCCCGTGTACGCGGACGCGCGCGAGCGGGCGCCCGTCTTCTACGCCGAGCGCTACGGCTTCTGGGTGGTGACTCGGCACGAGGACGTGCTCGCGGTGCTGAAGGACGACGACACCTTCTCCTCGCGGGACGCGCTCACGTCCTCGCACGTCGAGCTGCCGGCCGAGGTGCAGGCGGTGCTGGGGGAGGGCTGGCCGGAGATGCCGGTGATCATCGACACCGACCCGCCGCTGCACACCCGCATCCGCGGGCTGATCACGAGGGCGTTCACGCCGAAGCGGGTGGCCGAGATGGAGCCGCGCGTGCGCGCGATCGCGGACGAGCTCGTCGAGTCGTTCGCGGGAGACGGCGAGGCCGACCTGGTCGAGCGCTTCGCCTGGCCGCTGCCGCTCCGCGTCGTCGGCGAGCTGCTCGGCCTCCCACGCGAGGACCTGGAGCAGCTGCACGAGTGGAGCACCCACTGGCTGCGGCTGAAGCAGCCCGGCGCCACGCTCGAGCAGCAGCTCCGGTGGGCGCGGAGCACGGTCGAGCTGCAGCGCTACTTCATGGCCCGGCTGGACGAGCGCGAGGGGGGAGAGGGCGACGACCTGACGGCCGCTCTGCTCCGCGCCTCGACGGAGCTCGACCCGCCGCTCCCGCGCGAGGCCGTGCTCGGCGTGCCGCTCGACCTCGTCGTCGCCGGCCACGTCACCGTGACCCGGGCGCTCGGAAGCGGCCTCGTGTTGCTGCTCTCCGAGCCGGGCCGGGCGGAGCGGCTGCTCGCCGACCCGGGGCAGGTCGACACGGCCGTGGAGGAGATCCTCCGGCTCGAGTCGCCCGCGCAGGGGCTCTTCCGGACGACCACCCGCAAGGTCGAGCTCGGCGGCGCGCGCCTGCCGGAGGGGGCCCGCGTGATGGTCCACTACGGCTCCGCCAACCGCGACGAGACGGTCTTCGCGCGGGCCGACGCCTACGACCCCGGCCGGCCGGGGCTGCACCGGCAGCTCGCGTTCGGGAAGGGCATCCACTTCTGCATCGGCGCGCCGCTCGCACGGATCGAGCTGCGCGTCGCGCTGCCGCTCCTGTTCGAGCGCCTGCCCGGCCTGCGGCTGGCCGCGCCGGACGAGCTCGAGTGGGAGCCGATCTTCTTCGCCCGCGGCCTCTCCAGGCTTCCCGTCGCGTGGGACGTCTGAGCTCGGACATGCCGCAGCGCCCGCTCGACGACCCGACCTCACCCGGCCGGGACCTCACGACCGCCCACGGAGGGACACCCATGCTCAGACGCCCGCGCACCGCCGTGCTCGCCGCGCTCGTCCTGCTCGCGCTGGCCGCGCTCGGCGGCGCCCAGAGCGGCACCGCCGCCCCCGCCCAGACCACCACGGTCAACTACGCGACCTCCTTCGGCAACTTCGGCCGCGACGCTTACGTCTACGTGGCGATCGACAAGGACTAC
>DASTPC010000257.1:0-4367 GCA_035720085.1 Gaiellaceae bacterium | reverse complement strand
TCCATCCAGTACGCCTGCTCGAGCAGGCCGAGGATCTCCTCGCGCTTCTCCGTGTTCTCGTCCGCCAGGATCCCCTGCCCGGCGCTGCGCACCTTCGCCACTGCGCAACCTCCCATTCGCCTCGCGCATTGCTCCTGTCGGCCGCCTACCCGCGGCCGGCGGCGGAGAAACGCATGCGCCTTGACGGTTTTTCGCGCGGGCGGCGACCTGCACCGGTGTGCCGACCACCAGTGCGAGTACTCAGCACTGCGGCCGCGACAGCGGCCGCCTTCAGGGATCTTCTGCGCGGCCGGGATCTGCACAGGTGTGCAGATCCCGGCCTTGCGCCAAACCAATCAGTCCCGCAGCGGCACCGCGTAGGCCGGCATCGGCGCGCCAGTCGCGCCGCGCAGCTTGAGCGGGAAGCCGAGAAACGCGAACTCGTACTGCTTCTCGGCCGCGATCTCCTCCATGTTCACGACCTCCATGATCTGCGCACCTGCGGTCGCGAACATGTAGGCGTGGACGGGCAGGAAGACGTCCTTGTCCTCGGAGGGCAGCACCTCGAGCGCGATCGAGTCGCCTGCGATGCACATCGCGCCGGCCTCCTCGCAGAGGTACTTCGCGGCGGGAAGGCCGATCCCCGGCGGGTTCGCGAGGTAGCCGTCGAAGTCCGGCCACTTCGTCATGCGGCCCGTGCGGACGAGCACGACGCTCTTGGGCTGGATCTCGACGCCCTGCTCGGACGCTGCCTTGCGCAGGTCGTCCGGCGTGATCGCGTAGCCGTCGGGCAGGCAGTCGACGCCGTGCAGGCCAGCGACGTCGAGCAGGACGCCGCGCGCGATCACCGGCGGGTAGTGCTCGAGGCCGCCCTTGTTCCAGAGGCGGCTGCCGAGGTCCTTGTCGGCCGTCCAGCCGTTCCAGAACTGGCCGTAGAAGCCGAGGTGGTTGAGCGTGTCGATGTGCGTTCCGCAGTGGGTGTACATGTGGATCGAGTCGCCGCAGTACGAGTACTTCTCGTGTACGTGCGACCCGACACCGGAGAGGTTGTCGTTGATCGAGCCCTGCGGCGTATGGGTCATCCAGATCTCGTACTTCGGGTCGCCCGCGGCGACCCACGACGGCATGCCGATGAAGTACTCGACGTTGAGGTCGAAGACGTGTCGCCCGTCCAGGTGGCCGAGGATCGCGGCGTTCGTCTCCGGGGTGATCCAGTTCAGGCGCCCGATCTCGTCGTCGGGGCCCCACGGGCTCTTCGAGACCTTGACCCCCTCCTTCTCGATGACGGCCTCGTAGACGAGGCTCTCCTCCGTCGTTGCCACCGTGCGACCTCCTTCGGGGAGTGGTCCTGCGAGCCTACTCCTCCCGCCGAGAGCCGTTGCGGCGGATAATCGCGACCGTGTCCGAGCTCGCCGCGGTGCTCGCCGACCTGCTCGCCGCCACCGGCGCGAGCCGGGTGACGCTGCGACGAGACGTACCGGGCGAGTACGCCTTCCCGGTCGTCGAGGAGGCGCTCGCCCCCGGGGTCGACTCCCTCCGCGAGGAGCGGTCCGTGCACCTGCCCACGCAGCCGGTCGTCCTCGAGCTGCAACGCGGCCGCCAGGTGGTTCAGGACGACTGCCGCGCCTCGTTCGACGACCCCGCGTTCCGGCGGATGCTCGACGCCTACGGCGGGCTCGCCGCGCAGATCGTCACGCCCGTCTTCGCGAACGGACGGCTGGCCGCGATCGTCTCGGTGCACCAGCTGGGCGCCGCGCGCGCCTGGACGCCGGCAGAGGCGGCCGCGGCCTCGGCGGCCGCGGCGCGCGTGCGGGAGCTCCTGTGAGGATCGGGCCGGCCGACGGCTGGCACAACCGCTGGCATCCGGAGATCCCACCGGCGGCGTCCGTGCGCCCGGGCGACGTGCTCACGCTCGAGACCCGCGACGGCGTCGACGGCCAGCTGACCCGGGCGAGCACGCACGCCGACTGCGCGGCGCTCGACCTCGGCGTCGCGCATCCGCTCACCGGGCCGGTGTACGTCCAGGGCGCCGAGCCGGGCGACGTGCTCGAGGTGCGGTTCCTCGACTACGAGACGCCCGACTTCGGCGTCAACTGCGTCATCCCCGGCTTCGGCTTCCTCGCCGACGTCTTCACGGAGCCCTTCCTCGTCCCGTGGGAGCTCGACGGGAAGACGGCGCGCTCACCGGAGCTGCCGGGCGTCGCCGTGCCGGCGGTCCCGCACGCCGGCGTCGTCGGCGTCGCCCCCTCGCACGAGCTGATGGAGCTGCAGCGCGACCGCGAGGAGCGGCTCCGGGCCGCCGGCGGGCCCGTGGTGGAGCCGTTGCCGGAGAGCGCGCACCCGGCGGCCGCGGCCCCGGGCCTGCGCACGATCCCGCCGCGCGAGACGGGCGGCAACCTCGACATCCGCCGCCTGACCGCCGGCTCGACGCTGCTCCTGCCGGTGCATGTGCCCGGCGCCCTCTTCTCCGTCGGCGACGTGCACTTCGCGCAGGGGGACGGCGAGGTGTGCGGCACGGGGATCGAGATCACGGCCGCCGTCACCGTCCGCCTCGAGCTGCGCAAGGCACCGCGGTGGGCGCCGCGCTTCCCCGCCTACCTGGCGCCCGCGCAGCCCGCGCGTGCCTGCTTCGCCACGACGGGGATCTCCGAGCACGACGCGATGGACCTGACGGCGGCCGCGCGCGCCGCCCTGCTGGCGATGATCGACTGGCTCGAGGCCGAGCACGGCCTCTCCCGGCCCGCCGCGTACTGCCTCTGCTCGGCCTGCGTCGACCTGCACCTCTCGCAGGTCGTGGACGTGCCGTACCCGCTCGTCTCCGCCCTCTGCCCGCTGGATGTCTTTTCTTAGGCGCAAGGCCGCGAATCCGCACGCCTGTGCGGATCCGCGGCCGCGCAAATCCCTGAAGGCGTCGGCCTTCGGCCGCCGCACAGGCGCGGCCGGGTATCAGCCTCAGTTCGGAGCGGGCGTTGGCTTCGCCGCCGCTCAGCCGAGAACCGCGATCGCCTCGATCTCGATCTGGAGCTCCGGCAGGGCGAGCGAGCTGACCTCGACGATCGTGTCGGCCGGGTACGGAGGCGTGAACCACTTCCCGCGCAGCTCGACGATCGTGGGGAAGTTCGCCATGTCGGTGAGGAAGATCGTCACCTTCACGATCCGGTCGAGGCTCGAGCCGCCGGCCGCCAACACGCGTTCGAGGTTGCAAAAGGTCTGCTCGGCCTGCGCGTCGAAGTCGCCCGCGCCGACGACCTGCCCCAGCTCGTCGATCGCGGCCTGGCCGGACACGAACAGCAACTCGCCGACCCGGAACCCCTGCGAGAGCCGGAACGGCTCGTACGGGTCGGGATCGAGCCTGATCTGCTCCACGTCCACGGCGCCATCCTCGCGCCTGTTCAGCGCAAGCGCAATTGCCTGAGCGGCGTGTGAGCCGGTTGTTAGACGAGCAGCGCACGATCGCCGTGACACCACGCGGAAGGCCGGGACGCTCGCGGAAGCGCTCCAGCGCGGCGAGGGTAGCCTCCACGTGACCGGCCCGCCCTCGTCCCCGAGCGGGCGTGGCTGCCGGCTCAGGTCGAGATCATCTTCTTCTCGACGCCGACGCCGGCCGCGACCGCGCGCTCGTACTCGAGCGGCACCGTGGCGACGTCCTGGAGCGCGATCCCGGTCGAGTCGAACACCGTGATCTGCCCGTCCGACTGGCGACCCTCGAGCTCGCCGCAGATCACCTTGCCGATCTCGCCGGCGACGTCCTCCTCGGCGATCAGCCCCTCGCGGAGCGGAACGTTGATCTCGCCGTCCTCGCGGCACTGGCGGATGTCGTCCACGAACACGCGCCCGCGCTGCAGCAGCCCCGGGTGCAGCTCCTGCTCGCCCGCGAGGTCGGCGCCGAGCGCCGCCAGGTGCGCGCCCGGCTTCACCCACGCCTCGTCCACGATCCAGCCGCGCGCGTGCGTGCCGGTGACGATCACGTCGGCTCCCTCGACGGCCGTGCGGACGTCGGTCGTGCCGGAGAGCCGCAGGTGCGGGTACCTGGGCGCCTCGCTCGCCAGGAAGCGGTCGACCGACTCCTGCGAGCGGCTCCAGATGCGCACCTCGTCCCAGTCGAAGACGGTGTCGCAGGTCGCGAGCGTGCCCACGCCGACGCTGCCGGTGCCGAGGATCGCCAGCGCTTTCGAATCCTTCCGGGCGAGCCAGCGTGCCGAGACGGCCGCGGAGGCGCCGGTGCGCATCAACGTGTGGTGCGAGCCGTCGCAGATCGCGAGCGGGAAGCCGGTCTCGGGGTGCGTGTAGACCAGGATCGAGAAGACGGCCGGCAGGTCGTAGCGCGCGTTGTCCTCGCGGATCGAGACCCACTTGCAGGCGGCCGCCTCGGGCTCCTCGATCCAGGA
>DASTPC010000256.1:0-3078 GCA_035720085.1 Gaiellaceae bacterium | reverse complement strand
CAGCGACCGCTCGTCCTGGGGCTCTTCTCCTCCGGCTCGACCGCGATCGAGCGGGACCACCTCGCCCGTGTGGCCGACGTGCCGGGGCTTGCCGTCGTGCCGCTGCTGGGCCCCGAGGACGAGGCCGTCGCTGCGTTGCTCGCTCAGCTCGACGCCGGGCGCGTCCGCTCGCGGGGGTGAGTCGCCCCGTGTGGGCCCCCGGCCGCGGCAGCGGCCGGCTTCAGGGGTTTTCGCGCGGGCGGTAATCCGCTGCTGCGGATTACCGGCCTTGCGCAAGAGACGAGTCGCGGGCGTGAGCCGCGCGGCCGAGGAGTAGCAGCGAGGCAGGCACCGCGACGGCGGCGACCACGAGCACCGTCCGCAGGTCGAGCAGGGCGGCGCCGACACCCAGGATCGCGCTCGTCGCGGCGCCGAGGCCGATCTGGACGGAGCGGAACGCGCCCAGGAGCTGCGCGCGCCCCTCGAAGGCGTCGAGCGCGAGGATGTTCGCGACTGGGCCGAGCGCCGCGACGAATGCTCCGAAGACGACCGCGGCCGCGACGGCGACGGCCGGCCACGGCGCGAGCGTCCAGCACGCGCCGAGCAGGGCGAGGCCGACGCCCAGACGCCGCGCGATCCGCACCGAGCTCTCGCGGTCGGCGGCATTGCCGGAGAGCAGCTTGGCGGGCACCGAGAGCACGCGCGAGACCGTGATCACGAGTGCGGCCGTGGCGGGCGACAGATCCCAGGCGTAGACGGCGAAGAGCGGCAGGAAGGCGACAGTCCCGTACTGGCAGGCGGCGGCGACCCCGCCGACCGCGACGGGGCTGACCGCAGCCGAGAGCCGGAACGAGGTGCCGCCGGTGGGCGGCGGCAGCACGGCCGGCAGGCGCGCGAGCAGGCACCAGAGCGCCGTCGCGACGGCGAGCAGCGCCGCCGCCGCGAACGAGCTGCGCCAGCCCCAGAGGTCGCCGCCCGCGGCGAGCAGCCCGGCGACGGCGACGCCCGCCGAGAACGCCACGCCGAAGATCCCGATCGCGAGCCCGCGCCGCTCCGTGCCGGCGAGGAGGGCGGCGGTGCGGATCCCCGGCGCGAAGAACGCCCCCGAGCCGAAGCCGAGCACGGCCTGGCCGACGAGCAGGAGCGCCTGGCCGCCCGCGACGGCGCTCAGCGCGGCGCCGGCGGCGACGAGCAGCAGCCCGACGGTGACGCCCACCCGCGGCCCGAGCCGCACGAGCACGAAGCCGCCGGCGAGGCCGCCTACCGCGACCGAGCCGGAGAGGACCGCGAACATCAGGCCGGCGTCACCCGTCCCGAGCGAGAGCTCGTCGGCGAGCAGCGGGAACAGCGGCGGCAGGATCCACTCGGCGGTCGTCGTCGCGAGGTAGCCGCCGGTGACCGCCGCGAACCCGACTCTGCGCGGCGCCATGATTTACCTTATCGTGAAGATATGTCGAAGCTGATCGGCGACACCCTTCCAGACGACCTCTTCGGCGCCCTCGACGGTCGGGAGCTGGGCGGCAAGGTCGGGCCGGCGTACCTTCTGGTCACCGCGGACGAGGACGGTACGCCCCGTCCCTGCATGCTGAGCGCCGGGGAGGTGCTGGCCCTGGACGGCCGCCGCCTCCGCTTCGCGCTCTGGAAGGGGAGCCGGACGTGCGCGAACCTCGTGCGGGGAGGGCGGGCGCTCTTCTGCCACGTCGCGCCCCGCACCGTCGTCTACGTCCGCGGGCCGGTGCGGACGCTCGAGGCGCCGGAGACGAACCTCGACTGCTTCGAGCTCCAGGTCGACTCGGTCGAGTCGGACGACCACACGGGCATGCCGGTCACGAGCGGGATCACCTTCGCGGTCGAGCGCGGCGACCCGGCCGCCGTGGTCGAGGCCTGGGAACGCCAGCTCGCCGGCCTCCGCGCGGCGTCGTAGCGCCCAGCGAGGGCGGTCGTGAGGGCCGGGCTTACCTGGTCCGCCGAACGCCTCTACGCGCGAGGGCGAGGCAGGCCGCGGCCACGACCCAGGCCAGACGTCAGGTTGTCGGGCGGGCTTGCCGGGCCCGTCCGCAACCGGCCTGTGCGCCGGCGGGCGCACGCCCGGCCGACGCCAGCCGATCGTCGCACGGGACCCGCTCCGTGCCGACAACGTGACGAGACCGTCACCGCCCGCCGCGCCAGGCGGTTGCAGCCCTTCGATCCCGGCCGGCACGGCCAGCCTCGTGCCAGCCGTAGGCGGGCGCGGCGGCGGTGGGCGCCGGCCTCGCCCCCGGGTCCGCCTACCCCTCCCCTTCGACCGGCCACAACGCGACGCGGCGCTCGCCCCAGCGGCGGATCCGCTCGTGCTCGACGCCGAGCTGGTCGAGCGCCCTGCCGACCGTGTGGTCGACCATGTCGTCGAGCGTCCGCAGCTTCGCGTAGAACGCCGGCACGGGCGGCGCCACGACCGCGCCCGCCTTGGCCAGGCGAAGCATGTTTTCCAGGTGGATCACGGAGAGCGGCGACTCGCGGACGAGCAGCACGAGCTTCCGCTGCTCCTTCAGGTGGACGTCGGCCGCGCGCTGGATCAGGTTGTCGGAGAGCCCGTTCGCGACCATCGCGAGCGTGCGCATGCTGCACGGAGCGACGATCATCCCCGCGGTCGCGAAGCCGCCGCTCGCGGGCGGCGCCGCGAGATCCTCCTCCTCGTAGACGACCGACGCCAGCGCGCGCACCTGCTCGGGGCTGCGGTCGGTCTCGGTGCGGATCGTCGCGTCCGCCCAGCGGCTGACGACGAGGTGTGTCTCGACGCCCAAGTCGCGCAGGGTCTCCAGCACGCGGACGCCGTACACGGCTCCGGTGGCCCCCGTCATCGCGACGAGGACCGGCCGCATGTCCGGTGGGTCGCTCACGCGCGCACCTCTTGTGCGCGCGGCCGGGAATCCGCAGGAGCGGATTCCCGGCCGCGCGAACACCCCTGAAGCCGGCCGCTGGCGCGGCCGGGGGTGGACACGCGGCGTCTCACGCGTCGCCGCCGTCCGTGTACGGGCCGGTCGTGTGTGCGCAAGGCCGGGAATCCGCAGGAGCGGATTGCCGGCCGCGCGAACACCCCTGAAGCCGGCCGCTGTCGCG
>DASTPC010000255.1:0-11628 GCA_035720085.1 Gaiellaceae bacterium | reverse complement strand
GGCGGGAAGCGGCTCCGGCCCGTGCTTGCCTTCCTCTCCGCCGGGGAGGCCGAGCCGCCCGTCGCCGCGGGTGTCGCGGTGGAGCTCGTGCACATGGCGACGCTCGTCCACGACGACCTGATCGACGGGGCGCGCGTGCGTCGCGGCCGCTCCTCCGCCTGGGCGGAGCACGGCGCCGACGCCGCTCGCGCAGCTGGCGACTACCTCTTCGCCCGCGCGTTCGCCGAGCTGGCCCGCGAGGACGACCGGCGGGCGGTCGCGATCCTCGCCCGGGCCTCGCTGGCGCTGGCCCGCGGCGAGGCGCTGCAGCGCCGCCAGCGCCACGACCCCGACACGACCGTGGCCGCGTACCTGGAGCGCTGCACGCTGAAGACGGCCCGTCTGTTCGAGGCCGCGTGCCTGCTCGGCGGCGGCAGCGGCGCCTACGGTCTGGCGCTCGGGGTCGCCTTCCAGGTCGCCGACGACATCCTCGACTGCGCGGGCGACACGATCGAGACCGGCAAGGTCGCCGGCACCGACCTGCGCGACGGGACGCCGACGCTGCCTCTGCTCCTCGCCGCGCGTGTCGACCCGCTCGTCCGCGCCGCGCTGGCCGGCGGCCCGCTCGACGGCGCGCTCGTCCGCGTCGCCGCCTCGGGCGCGCTCGAGCTCTCCCGCGAGGTCGCGCTCGACTACGCTGCCAGAGCGAGAGCCGAACTCGACGGCCGCGGCAGGCACGAGGCGCTTCGGGCGCTCGCCGACGCGGTCGTGGAGAGAAAGGGCTGACGCGGCGACGGCGAAGCTCGGCCAGACGATCCCTGCGCTCCCCGCACGCGACGTGGCCGCGTCGACCGCGTTCTACCGCGACCGGCTCGGCTTCGAGGTGCTCCACCACGACGGCGGCTTCGCGGTCCTCTGCCGGGACGAGGCCGTCCTCCACCTCTGGGAGGCGGGCGACGAGAGCTGGAGCGGGCGCGACACGATGGAGCGTCCCGTGCGCTCCGGCGCGGAGTCGTTCATCGCGGGCACGGCGAGCTGCCGGATCGTCGTCGAGGGAGTCGACGAGCTCTACGCGGAGCTGGAGGCCCAGGACGTGCTGCACCCCGTCTCGAAGGGCGGCGTCGACGACACCGACTTCGGCACGCGCGAGTTCGCGACGCTCGACCCCGACGGGAACCTCGTCACGTTCTTCGAGTGGGCCGGCGCCTGACCGCGCTGCAGCGTTCTCAGCCGGTCAGGGCCGCCGGGCGCTCGGCGCGGCGGTACTCGACCCGGTAGCCGAGTCGCCGCGGGATCGCGAGCAGGCCCTCGAGATCGAGGTCGATGCGCGCGCCTGCCTTCTGCGTCACCTCGTCCTCGATCGGCAGATCGAAGTCGTCGGCGCCGAAGTCGAGCGCCCGGAACGCGTCCTCGTTCTGGGTCAGCACCGACGTGCGGATGTGCCGGACGTTGTCGAGGAAGATGCGCGACAGCGCGATGTGGCGCCGGTACTCGCGCGGCCCGATCTCCCGCCCGCCCAGCGCCGTCCCGTACGGCTTGTAGGTCCAGCTGAGGAACGAAAACAGGCCCTCGACGCCGTCCCGGAGGCAGCTGTCCTGGAAGTCGCGCGTCCGCTGGAGGTGCTCGAGCCGCTCCTCGAGCGTCTCGTCGAACCCGATCACCATCGTCGCCGTGGTGCGCATGCCGCTGTCCACGATCGCGCGCTGGGCGGCGAGGTACTCCGCGACGGTGTACTTGAACTTGGCGTGCCGCTTGCGGAAGTCCTCGGTGAGGATCTCGCTGCCGCCGCCGGTGACCCAGTGCACGCCGGCGTCCCGCAGCCGCGCCGCCGCGTCCGCGTGGGAGAGCCCGGCCCGGTCGGCGAGGAAGACGAACTCCGCCACGGTGAGCGCGTAGAACTCGACGCCGTCTCCGTAGCGCTCGCGCACGGCGGCGAAGAGGTCGCAGTAGTAGTCGAGCGGGAGCTTCGGGTTGAAGCCGCCGTTGAAGCCGACGAGGTCGCCGCCGAGCTCGACGAGCTCGTCGATCTTCGCGAACACCTCGTCCCGCTCGAGCACGTAGCCGCCGGCCTGGCTCGGCAGCACGTAGAACGCGCAGTAGTCGCACTGGGCGACGCACACGTTGGTGTAGTTGACGATCCGCATCACCATGTAGGTGGCCCGGTCGGGCTCGTGCCAGCGTGCCCGCGCCGCCTGCGCGAGCTCCCGCAGCTCCTCGTCGCTCGCTTCGTGCCAGAGGCGGGCGGCCTCGTCGACGGAGATGCGGGTCAAGCGGGCACCGCCTCCTCGGACGGCACCTCGTCCGGGTCGAGCGCGTCCATGAACGAGCTGACCGAGAAGACCGCGTTCCCCGGGCCGGCGGCGCCGTAGCCCGGCGGCGGGCCGAGCCCGTGCCGTGCGAGGGCGTCGCGGTACGCCTCGAGCAGGCGGATGTGGTACTCGAGCGGCGCCCCGCCGGGGTTGTCGCGGCCGAGCGGCGTCGTCGGCTCCGGGCACCAGGTCGTGAAGCGCGGGGTGATGCCGTGGCTCATGAAGTAGTCGAGCCCCTCCGTCGTGCTGGCGATCGCCTCCTCGACGGTCGCGAAGCCGAACGGCCTGGCCAGCTCGACGCCGGCGACGAAGTTCGGGATCACGTGGCTCGGGCGGAACACCTCGGCCGCGTCGAGGATCCGCCGGTGCCACTCGTCGCGGCCGACGTACCGCTGCTTGCCGGGCGAGATCAGCTCGAAGAGCCGCGCGTCCCAGACCTCGTAGTTCGGGTGGTAGATCGCGATCCCGCAGTCCTTGAAGCGCTGCACGTCGGCGCGGGGCAGTGCCTGCGCGACCACCTTGCCCAGCCAGCGGCCGGGGAACCGCTCCTCGATCGCCTCCGCGTAGCGGGCGTAGAAGTCCGCCTCCGCGAGGCCGTCGACGGTGCTCGTGACCGAGCCGCCGGTAAGCGTGTAGGCCTTGCTCGCCCGGGCCTCGTCGTAGCGGTCGATCAGGGCAAGGGCCTCGAGCACGTCCGCGACAGGCTTCACGCCGGTGTACGGACGCCCCTCACGCTTGTGCTGCCGCCAGTTGTGGTTGATGTCGCAGAATCCGCACTCCTCGTGCGCGCCGAAGTACTGGCAGAGGCGCAGCACGGTGAGGTAGATCAGGTAGCCCCACTGGATCGTCGGGGCGGTTTCCATCACCGTCTTGCCGTTCGCGAGCTCGTGCCGGTAGTACTCGGGCATCGGCGGGAGGGCGACGTCGGCGACCGGGTGCCCGTCGAGCGACAGGCGGGGAGCGCCGTCCGGCCCTGACGCGACGCGGTAGGGCGAGCCGGGGTTGACGCGCACCGAGACGATCGTGCGACGGAGCTCGTACGGCCCGCCCGTCAGCGCGACCTCCTCCGGCGGGCGCCGCAGCCGCGCCTCGCCGAGGCTGGCGAGGGGCTCCTGGTCGAACGAGAAGATGAAGTACGACTTCGGCTTGACCTCGCCGTCCAGGTTGTCGCTGAGCGCCGAGGGGTCGAAGGCGATCCCGGTGCGCAGCAGGTCCTCCTTGAAGACGGCCTCGCGCGGCACCTGCGGGAACCGCTCGAGCAGCGACTCGACGAGCGCTGTGCGGTCGGTCGAGGCGGAGGCTCGCATGTCTGCTCCTATGCGCAAGGCCGGGAATCCGCAGGAGCGGATTCCCGGCCGCGCGAAAATCCCTGAAGCCGGCCGCTGTCGCGACCGGGGGTCGACGCCGGACATCTCACGCCTGCACGGTATCCGCCGGAGACTCCCGGCGCGCGGCCAGGCGGCGACGCCGGTGCCTCGGCGTCCGCGGCGCTCTAGACTGCGCTTTCGATGATCCGGCTCGGGCGCATCTCCTACGTCAACATGGCGCCGGTCTTCCACCGGCTCGAGTACGACGTCGACGAGGTGACAGGCGTCCCGACCGAGCTGAACCGCCTGCTGCTCGGTGGCGAGATCGACGTGGCGCCGATCTCCTCGATCGAGTACGCGCGGAACGCCGATCGGCTGCGGCTGCTGCCGCGCCTCTGCGTGTCCTCCGAAGGCGCCGTCGACTCGATCCAGCTGGTGACGCGGATGCCGCTCGGCCGCGTGCGCTCGGTCGCCGTGACGCCGGAGAGCGCGACCTCGGTCGTGCTCACGCGGGTTCTGCTCCCGAGCGCCGCGATCGTCCCGCTCGAGGAGTCCGCGGACGCGAAGCTGCTGATCGGTGACGCCGCACTCAAGAGCGCGTTCGAGGATCCCACGCCGCACTACGACCTCGGCCGGCTCTGGCTCGAGCGGACGGGGCTGCCGATGGTGTTCGCCGTCTGGGCGGCGCCCGAGCCCGTCGTCCCGGGCCTGCCCGAGCTCGAGCACGCGCTGGTCGCCTCCGTGCGCATGGCGCGGGCCGAGCCCGAGCAGCTCGCCTACGAGGCCAGCAGGCGCTACGGCTACCCGCCCGGCTTCCTCGCGCGCTACTTCGAGAAGCTCCGCTACAGCTTCGGCCCGCGCGAGCGTGCCGGCCTGTACACCTTCCTCGAGATGGCCCGCGACGTCGGCGAGTTGGGCAGCGTCCCGGAGCTCCGCTTCGCGCGGGACGTCGTGAAGGCCTGACGGCGCGCCGGCGCCGGCACGCGAAAACGCCTGCAAACCGCGCCTCGGCTCCCGCGTTTGGATTCCGTAAGAACCCGCCGGGCCGGGTAGAGGCTCCGCTACCCTCGGCCACGGGTCGTGCTCCCCCGGCTGCTCATCGTCGCGCTCCTTGCGCTCTGTCTCGCCGCACCCGCGTCGGGCCAGGTGCGCGAGCAGCTCTGGCCGGGCGTGACCTACGAGCGCGGCGTCCAGTTCACGCCGAACGGCCCCGTCGCGATCTCGATCCTGACCGGCCCGCGGCCCGGTGGCGCCACGACCCTGGCCCCGGTGCTCTCGAACGAGACGCTCACCGGCCTCGAGACGCTGACCTCGATGCAGCGGCGCCTCTCGCGCACCGCGACGACCGCCGGTGTCAACGGCGACTACTACAACTTCCGCGACGGCCTGCCGAGCGGCGTGTTCATGCGCGACACGCAGGTGGTCAGCCCGCCCTTCGGCGACCGCTCGAGCGCCGGCGTCGCCACCGACGGCACGCTCGACGTCCGCCGCATCCAGTTCTTCGGCACCTGGCGGGGCGCCGGCGTCAACCGCACGCTCCACACGCTGAATCGCATTCCCGGAGCGAACGAGGCCGCCCTCTTCACGCCGGCGTGGGGGCCGAGCACCCCGAACGTGCCGGGCTCGCGCGCCGTCGTCCTCTTCCCCTTCCCGGCGGCCGTCCCGAACACCGACCTCGCGGCACCCGTCGTGGACGTGCGCTCCGAGGCGTCGGTGCAGATCCCGCTCGGCGGCGCCGTGCTCGTCGCGCGCGGCAGCGCTGCGGCACGCCTGGCGCAGGAGGCGCCGCTCGGCACACCCGTCTCGATCCGTCTCATCTTCCGGCCCGACTGGGGCGGGATCGTCGACGCGATCGGCGGCGGGCCGCAGATCGTCCGCGACGGCGTGCCGGTGTTCCGCGCGGGCGAGGCGTTCACCAGCTCGCAGCTCGGTCCGCGCGCGCCGCGGACCGGCGTCGGGCAGCTCCAAGACGGCCGGATCATCCTCGTCACGGCCGACGGCCGCCAGCCCGGCTACAGCGTCGGCCTGACCAACTTCGAGCTCGCGCAGACGCTCGTGCGGCTCGGCGCCGTCACGGGGATGGCCTTCGACGGCGGCGGCTCGACCTCGATGGCCTTCGACGGGCGGCTGCTCAACCGGCCCTCGGCCGGGGAGCGGACGATCTCGACGGCGCTGATGTTCCAGTACACCGGCGTCTACCTGCCGCCGCCGCTGCCGGTCGTCTCGCCGAACGGCGACGGCGTCGGCGAGAAGCAGACGCTCGCCTACAAGCTCGTGCGGCCGTCCACGGTCACGCTGACGCTGCTGGCGCCCGACGGCTCGGTCGCCTACACCGAGACGACCCAGCGCTCCGTCGGCCGCCACCGGCTGCCCTTCCCGCCGCCCGCCTCGCCGCCTCCTCCGCCGCCTCCGCCTCCCGTGCCTCCGCCCCCGCCGGTGCCGCCGCCTCCTCCGCCGCCTCCTCCGCCGCCGCCCACCGAGCCGCCGCCTGCGCCGCCGCCGCCGCCCACCGAGCCGCCTCCCCCGCCGCCGCCGCCCGCGGCGGCCTCCCGGACGCCGCAGCTCGTGCCCGATCCCGGCCCCGCCCAGGACGGGCGCTGGCGGCTGCAGGTGGACGCCGTCGACGAGACGGGGCAGACGTCCTCGATGACGCGGGCGTTCGTCGTCAACACGACGCTCGGCTTCGTGCGCACCGCGCCCCGGCGCCTGTTCCTGCCGCCGCAAGGGCGGGCGCTGGCGGTCAGCTGGCGGCTCTCCCGGCCCGCGCGCGTGCGCGTCACGATCGAGGCGCGCGACGGCACCGTGGTCAAGGTCTTCCCCGCCCGGCGGTATCCGCTGGGCGAGGCGGGAGTCGTCTGGAACGGCCTCGCGCGGGGGCGCGTGGCAGTGCCAGGCGGCGCCTATGTCGCGCGCGTCGTCGCGCGGAACGGGCTCGGCAGCGTCGAGCTCGTGCGGCGCTTCGGCGTGCAGCGCGTCAAGGGTCCGGCGCCGGCGCGCCGCTAAGGGCTGCCAGTAGCATCCGGCGATGCCCGTCGCGTCGATCCTCGGCTCCCTCACCGATTTCGTCACCGAGGCGATCGGCGACCATGGCCTCTACGCGGTCTTCTTGCTGATGCTGGTCGACGCGGTCCTCCCCGCCGCGAGCGAGCTCGTGATGGTCTACGCGGGCGCGCTCGCCGCCGGCGCGTTCGCCGGGCAGAGCGTCACCCTCTTCGGCTGGGAGATCCCGGAGGGCGGCTCGGCGTACCTGGCGATGGCGCTGGCGGGGACGATCGGCTACACGGTCGGCGCGGCGCTCGGCTGGGCGATCGGCGACTACGGGGGCCGCCCGTACCTCGAGCGCCACGGGCGGTGGCTCCACCTCGGCCCGGAGAAGCTCGAGCGCGCCGAGCGCTGGTTCGAGCGCTGGGAGGACTGGGCGGTGTTCCTCGGCCGGTTGACGCCGCTCGTGCGCTCCTTCGTCTCCGTCCCGGCCGGGGTCTTCCGCACGCCGTTCTGGCGCTACACGTGGCTGACGCTCCTCGGCTCGGCGATCTGGTGCTTCGCCTTCGCCGGCGCCGGCTACGCGCTGGGGACGCAGTGGGAGGACTTCCACCACGCCTTCCGCTACGTCGACATCCTCATCGGCGTCGCGCTCGCGGCAGGGATCGGCTGGCTCGCCTGGAAGCTCGTCAAGCGGCGCCGCGCCGGGCGTGGGCCCGCGCAAAGTTACACTGGCCAGTCGGAATGATCCCGCTCGTCGACGTGAAGGCGCAGTACGCGCCGCTGATCCCCGAGCTCAAGGAGCGGTTCGCCGACGTCCTCGACTCCGGCCGCTTCATCTTCGGCCCCGAGGTCGAGGCGTTCGAGCGCGAGGCCGCCGCGTACCTCGACGTGCCGCACGCGATCGGCGTCGCCAACGGCACAGACGCGCTCGTGCTCGCGCTCGAGGCGATCGGCGTCGGCCGTGGGGACGAGGTGGTCTGTCCCGCGTTCACGTTCTACGCGACCGCCGAGGCGATCGCCCGGCTCGGCGCCACCCCGGTCTTCGCCGACATCGACCCCGTCACGCTCAACCTCGACCCCGAGGACGCCGCCGCGCGGGTCACGCCGAGGACGAAGGCGATCGTTCCCGTCCACCTCTTCGGCCGCCCGGCACCGCTCGCCGACCTCGCCGCGCTCGGCCTCCCCCTCGTCGAGGACGCCGCCCAGGCCTTCGGTGCCGAGGGCGTCGCGGGCACCGGCGTCTGCTCCACCTTCAGCTTCTTCCCGACCAAGAACCTGTTCGCGCTCGGCGACGGCGGGCTCGTAGGCTGCCGCGACGACGACGTGGCGGCGACGGTGCGCAAGCTTCGCTTCCACGGCTCGCGCGACAAGCAGACGTTCGAGCTCGTCGGGGTCAACTCCCGCCTCGACGCGATCCACGCGGCGGCGCTGCGCGTCTTCCTGCCGCACCTGGCGGGCTGGAACGCGTCGCGGCGCGAGGCAGCGGCGCGGTACGCCGAGCTCGGCCTCGGCGACGCCGTCGGCTTGCCGCTCGACGAGCCGGGGCACGTCTACCACATGTTCGTCGTGCGCTCGCCCGACCGCGCCCGCATCGCCGAGCGGCTGCGGGAGGCCGGGATCGCGTCGGCCTCCTACTACGTCGTCCCGCTCCACCTCCAGCCTGCCCTCGCCTACCTCGGCTGGCAGCCGGGCTCGCTGCCCGAGACCGAACGCGCAGCCGCGGAGAACCTCGCTCTGCCGATGTGGGGCGGCATCGGGGCCGACGTCCAGGAGCGCGTCGCCGAGACGGTGCTCGCCACCGCCGGCGTCGGGGCCGCGGGATGAGGTCGCCCTTCAACCGTCATCGCCTGTGGCAGGTGGCGGTGGACGCGGCGATCGTCGCGGTCGCCTGGTGGCTCGCCTGGAAGCTGCGCTTCGACCGCGGCCTGCCGCGCTACTACGACCGCTACCTCGAGTGGGACATCGTCCTGCTCGTCGTCGCGATCAAGCTGCCCGTGTTCGCCGCCGCCGGCTTCTACAACCGCTGGTGGCGCTACATCTCCACGCGCGACATGTGGGGTGCCCTGCGTGGCTGCGCGTTCGCCTCGGTCGCCGTCTTCCTCGTCTTCACCCTCTTCGAGCTCCACCGGGTGCGCGTCCCGAGCGGCGTCTGGTTCATCGACCTGCTCCTCTGCCTCGCGCTCGTGACCGGCGCCCGGCTGCTGGCGCGGACGCTGATCGAGCGGCCCCGGCCGGGGCGGTTCGTCGCGCGCGGCAAGGAGGCGATCGTGGTCGGCGCCGGCGACGCGGCGCAACTCGTGGTCAAGGAGATGCTGCGCAACCCGTCGCTCGGCTACACGCCGATCGGGCTGGTCGACGACGACCCGCGCAAGAAGAACCTGCGCCTGCACGGCGTCCGCGTGCTCGGCACGACCGACGACCTCGCCGAGGTCATCCGCGACCGCCGCCCAGACGAGGTGCTGATCGCCGTGCCGACCGCGCCGGGCGGCTTCCGCGGCCGGATCGTCGACGTCGCCCGCGCCGAGGGTGTGCCCGTGAAGACGCTGCCGAGCCTGAACGAGCTGATCTCCGGCGACTTCAACCTCGCCGGGCAGCTGCGCCCGGTCGAGGTCGAGGACGTGCTCGGCCGCGAGCCGGTCGACGTCGACCTCGACTCGATCGCCGGCTACGTGGCCGGCGAGGTGGTGCTCGTCACCGGCGCCGGTGGGTCGATCGGCGCGGAGCTCTGCCGCCAGATCGCCAGGCTCGGCCCGACGCGGCTCGTCCTGCTCGACCACGCCGAGCCGGCGCTGTTCGAGATCGAGCGGGAGCTCGTGGACGAGCGCGGCTTCCACGCCGCCGCGGCGATCCTCGGCGACGTCAAGGACGCGGCCAAGATGCGGCAGGTCTTCGAGAAGTACCGGCCCGGCGTCGTCTTCCACGCGGCCGCCTACAAGCACGTGCCGCTGATGGAGGCCAACCCGCTCGAGGCGGTGCGCAACAACACGCTCGGCACGCGGACGCTCGCCGACGTCACCGTCGAGTTCGGGGCCAAGCGCTTCGTGCTCGTCTCCACCGACAAGGCGGTCAACCCGAAGACGGTGATGGGGCAGTCGAAGGCGCTCTGCGAGTGGCTCGTCGAGGCGTACGGCGGCCGCGAGGAGGTGGCGACGCGGTTCGTCGCCGTCCGCTTCGGCAACGTGCTCGGCTCGTCGGGCAGCGTGATCCCGATCTTCCGGCGCCAGATCGCCGCGGGCGGGCCGGTGACGGTGACGCATCCGGAGATGACCCGTTACTTCATGACGATCCCCGAGGCCGTCCAGCTGGTCGTGCAGGCAGGCGCGATCGGCGAGAGCGGGCACGTCTACGTGCTCGACATGGGCGAGCCGATCCGGATCGTCGACCTGGCCGAGAAGATGATCCGCCTCTCCGGCAAGGAGCCCGGCACCGACGTCACCGTCGTGTTCGTCGGCGCCCGGCCGGGAGAGAAGCTGCACGAGGAGCTGGTCGGCGAGGGCGAGCTCGTCTCGCCCAGCTCGCACGCGGCGATCATGCTCGTCACGCGCGAGCCCACCGACCCGGCCTGGCTGGACGCCGAGCTGGCGGAGCTCGCGCGACTCGTCGAGGCGGGCGAGACGCTGGAGGCCGTCGGCGCGCTCAACCGGATCGTGCGCGCGCCGCGGCGGGCTGCCGTGCCGGTCGAGGCCGCCTCGCGCGAGCAGGCCGAGACCGTCTAGCGGCCGGGGGCGGCGCGGGAGCGCCACCCCCAGCCGTGTGAGTGTCAGGCGCCGGGCACGCGCAGCAGGACGAGCTGGCCGCCCTCGCGCTTGTCCGTCCAGTCGGCGCCGGTGGGCGGGAAGACGTCGTCGCCGAGCGCCTTCTGCACCCACAGCGTGTGGGCCTGGACGGTGACCAGGAACGAGCCCGGGCCGAACGTGTCGGAGACGTCGACGACGCCGGTCGACTCCCACGCGCCAAGCCGGCCGGGCGCGACCACGCCCGGCTCCCCGTCGACGTCGGTCAGGCCCTCGTCGGCCGACTGGTCGACCCTGGCCGCGACGCTCAGGGTCCCGCTCGCCAGGTCGTAGCGCCAGAGCCGCGCCGTCGTCGCGTTCGCCTCGCCGGGGGCGAACTGCTGGCTCGAGCCCGGGTCCTCCGTGATCAGGAGCGAGCGCGGCGTCGACTCGATGTTGTCCGGCTGGTGGATCCGGTCGGGATCCTTCACCGGCCGGTCGTCGCCGTTGATCAGGATCGAGAGCGACGTCACCGTGGTCGGGTCGCTCTTGTCGAGCACCATCTTCCAGACCCGCCCGTTGCTCGAGACGCCCGGCCCAGGCGTGCCGGCGAGTCCTCGGCCGGAGTCGACCAGGTAGACCACGTTCCCCATCCCCGGCCGCTTGTCGTAGGCGATGTCCTCGATCCGCACGAACTGGAAGACGCCGTTCAGGTCGCCCCAGTGCTCAAGCACCCACTGCGGGCCGTCGAGCCCCGTCTGCGGCGCCGGCATGAACGAGTTCCGCTGCCAGGTGCCGTCGTTCGGCGGAGGCGGGTACCCCTTGTCCGCCGCGAGCAGGTCGCTGCCGTCCGCCTTGCGGCCGGTCGCGACATCCTTCGGCACCTTGACGAACTCGCCGGTCAGGACGTCGCCGGGAGCGACGTCATAGTAGTCGTCCTTGCCGGCCGTCGTCGAGCGGAACGCCCACAGGTCGCCCTCGTCGCCGAGCACGGCGTCCGCGTCCGGCGCGATGTACGAGTAGACCTGCGACTGCGGCGGGTTGCTGACGAACGAGTCGTCGCCCGAGAGCAGCACGAGGTCCTCGAAGCCCGGGATCGCCACGCTGTTCTCGTGGTTGTGGCGGCCCATCCCCCAGATCGGCGCGGTCTTGCCCGTGCGCACGTCGACCGCCACGACGGTGCCGATCTGACGCGACGCCGGGTCGCCGACCGTGGCCGGGAAGGCCTCGCCCTCGCGCTTGACCCAGTCGATCCCCTCCTCGTTCGTGAACAGGATCGGCCGGTCGAACCCCTCCTTGGTGGTGGCGAGGTAGTTGGAGCAGAAACGCTGGTAG
>DASTPC010000254.1:0-2202 GCA_035720085.1 Gaiellaceae bacterium | reverse complement strand
CTCGGGCTACGTGACGGGGTTCGACCCGGCCGAGTTCTCCGACCGCGCGGCGCTGCGGGCCGAGCTCGGCTACCGCGAGGACGAGCAGGTCTGCATCGTCACCGTCGGCGGGTCGGGCGTCGGCGGCGACCTCCTGCGGCGTGTCATCGCCTCGTTCCCCGAGGCGAAGGAGCGCGTGCCGGCGCTCCGCATGATCGTGGTGGCGGGGCCGCGGATCCCGCCGGAGACGCTTCCGGCCTACGACGGGCTCGAGGTGCGGCCGTACGTCCACGAGCTCTACCGGCACCTCGCCGCCTGCGACCTCGCGGTCGTGCAGGGCGGCCTCACAACCTCGATGGAGCTGACGGCGAACCGCCGTCCGTTCCTCTACTTCCCGCTCCGGCACCACTTCGAGCAGAACCACCACGTCCGGCACCGGCTCGCGCGCTACGGCGGCGGCCGCTGCATGGACTTCGACCGCGAGACGCCGGAGACCATCGCGGCGGCGATCGCGGAGACGATCGGGCAGCCGGTGGACTACCGCCCGGTCGAGACGGACGGAGCGGCGCGGGCGGCGGCGTTGATCGCACCGCTCCTGGAGGAGACCAAGGGACGTCGAGCCGGCGCCGCGGCGCGCTGACCGGCGAGGTCCTCGCAACGCGTCCCGGGAGGCGCGCTTGACATCGGCTTCGATTTGGTCAATTGTATTAGACAGTTGACTAAGTCGAGAGGAGCGCCGGCCATGCCGCACGAGCACCACGACCATGCCAAGCCCGCGTCCTTCCACCGCTCGCCGCAGGAGGCCATGCAGGCGCCGGCGGAGGAGTTCCTCTATCTCGCATGCCTGCACGAAGGCACCGCCGTCGAGGCGCCCGACTTCCTCGCCGTGGTCGACGCCGAACGGGGCCGGATCGTCCACGAGACGCCGATGCCGAACGTCGGGGACGAGCTCCACCACTTCGGCTGGAACCGCTGCTCCTCGGCGTGCCACGGCCCGGACCGCTCGCACCTGATCGTGCCCGGGTTCCGCTCCTCGCGCGTGCACGTCGTCAACGTGGCCGACGACCCGCGCCGGCCGGCGATCGACAAGGTGATCGAGCCCGAGGAGATGATTCGCGAGACCGGCCTCACGCGCCCGCACACGGTTCACTGCATGCCCGGCGACAACATCGTGCTCGCCATGCTCGGCGACGCCGACGGCAACGGCGCGGGGGGATTCGCGGTCATCGACGCGCAGACCTTCGAGGTCAAGGGACGCTGGGAGAACGGCGGCGACCGGCCGCCGCTCAACTACGACTTCTGGTACCAGCCGCGCCGGAACGTGCTCGTCTCGAGCGAGTTCGGCGAGCCCAACGCCTACGAGCCCGGCTTCGACCTCGCGGACGTCGGCGCCGGCCGCTACGGGCAGCGGATCCACTTCTGGGACCTCGAGCAGCGGACGCTGCAGCAGACGCTCGACCTGGGCGAGCAGGGGCTCGTGCCGCTCGAGGTGCGCTGGCTCCACGACCCCGAGGCCGAGCAGGGCTTCGTCGGCGCCGCCCTGTCGAGCGTGATGTGGCGGTTCCACAAGAACGGCGCCTGGGCGGCGGACCCGGTGATCGCCGTCGAGCCGGTCGAGCTCGAAGGCTGGCCCTTCCCGGTTCCCGGCCTGATCACTGACCTCGTGCTCTCGATGGACGACCGTGTCCTCTACTTCGCCAACTGGCTGCACGGCGACGTCCGCCAGTACGACGTCTCCGATCCCGCCGAGCCGAGGCTGATCGGCCGGCTCTGGCTCGGCGGCGTGCTCGGCAAGCCCAGCGACGCGGGACGCGAGCTGCACGGCGGCCCGAACATGCTCCAGCTGTCGTACGACGGCCGTCGCCTCTACGTGACGAACTCCCTCTACTCCACCTGGGACAACCAGTTCTACCCCGAGCTTCGCTCCTGGCTCCTGCGGATCGACTGCGACCCGAACGGCGGCATGGAGGTCGACCGCGACTTCTTCGTCGACTTCCACGACCGCCCGGACGGCCCCGCCCGGGCGCACGAGGTGCGCCTCCAGAACGGCGACTGCACGACGGAGATCTTCCAGTGATGGTCGCGCACGTCCTCGGGCTCCCGGTCGAGGACGGCGTCCTGCAGCTCGCGCCCGCCGGCGCCGCGATGGCCACCATCGCGGCGATGGCGGGCAGGACGGCCCTCGGCCGGCTGCGGCTGCGGCTCGCCGGCGCGCGGGGCCTC
>DASTPC010000253.1:0-17043 GCA_035720085.1 Gaiellaceae bacterium | reverse complement strand
GAGCGTCCCGGCCGTGTCGATGATGTCGTCGGTCATCACGACGACCTTGCCCTCGACGTCGCCGATCACGGTCGAGACCTTGGCGACGTTGTGCGCGGGGCGCTCCTTGTTCAGGACGACGAGGTCGCCGCCGATCATCTCCGCGAACTTGCCCGCCAGCTTCGTCCGGCCCGTGTCGGGCGAGACGGCCGCGAGGCGCTCGCTGTCGATCTGCAGGTCTCGCACGTACTGGGCGAACATGGGCACGGCGGTCATGTGGTCGACGGGGATCCGGAAGAAGCCCTGCACCTGGCCGGCGTGGAGGTCCATGGTCAGCACCCGGTCGGCGCCGGCCGTCTCGAGCAGGTCGGCGACCATGCGCGCGGTGATCGGCTCGCGCGGCCGCGACTTCTTGTCCTGCCGCGAGTAGAAGAACCAGGGGACGACGGCGGTGATCCGCTTCGCGGAGGCGAGCTTGGCCGCGTTGATCATGATCAGGAGTTCCATCAGGTGCTGGTCGATGGGAGCGTTCGCGGTCTGGACGATGAACATGTCGGCGCCGCGGATCGACTCGTCGTAGCGGCAGTAGGTCTCGCCGTTCGCGAAGGTCTTCAGCGTCACCTTCCCGAGCTCGCAGCCGAGCCGGTCGGAGATGCGCTGGGCGAGCTCCGGGTTCGAGCGGCCGGCCACCAGGGTGAGCCGCTTCTGCGGAGGCACGGCGATCGCCCGGCCGACGCTCATCTCGCCCTGCAGGGCGGACGGCGCGCCGAGGCCCGGCAGCGTCTGCTCAATCGTCCCGCTTTCCACCCCGGCCTTCCTTGTTCACCTGCCGCGCGCGGGCGATCGCGAGCGCGCCCGCAGGAACATCCTCCGTGATTACCGAGCCGGCTGCAATCCATGCGTCGTCGCCGATCGACACCGGGGCGACGAGCGCATTGTCGACCCCGGTCCTGACGTTGCTGCCGATCGTCGTCCGCCCTTTGGGGCGACCCGGTTGGTGCGGGAAGTTGACCGTGATCGTGGCCGCGCCGATGTTGGTGTCCTCGCCGATGTCCGCGTCGCCGATGTACGACAGGTGAGGGACCTTCGTGCGCGCCCCGACGTGCGAGTTCTTGATCTCGACGAACGTCCCCGCCTTCGCCGACGCTTCGAGCACCGTCCCTGGACGAAGGTAACAGAAGGGCCCGACGAGTGCTCCGGGCCCGATCGCGGCGTCGACGGCGACCGCGTGCGGCCCGACCTCGGCACCAGCGCCGACGCGCGTCGCGCCGCGCAGCACGGTGAACGGGTGCACCACCGCGTCCGGCGCGAGCTCCACGGACGGCTCGATCCAGGCGGACGTCGGGTCGACGATCGCCACGCCCGCGAGCAGGTGCTGCTCGTTGACCCGGTCGCGCAGGGCGGCCGCGGCCGCGGCCAGCTCGACGCGCGTGTTGACGCCCTCGGCTTCGCGCGCGTCCCGGGCGACGTGGGCCGCGACGCGCCCGCCCTCCTCGACGACGTCGCGGACCGCGTCGGTCAGGTACAGCTCTCCCTGCACGTTGACCGGCTGTAGCCGCTCGAGCGCCGGCCAGAGCCGGTCGCCGCGGAAGACGTAGATCGAGGAGTTCGCCTCCTCGACCGCGAGCTCCACCGCTGTCGCGTCGGCTGCTTCGACGATCGCGCGCACCGTGCCGTCGTCGGCGCGCAGTACCCGGCCGTAGCTGCGGAGGTCGGCAGGCAGGAAGGAGAGCACGGTCGCGTCCGCCTCCTCAGCGCGGTGCGTCGCCAGCAGCTCGGCCAGGAGCTGCGTCGTGAGCAGCGGCGTGTCGCCGCTCAGGACGAGCACGTCGCCGGCGCCTGCGAGCGCCGTCCGTGCGCTGCCCACGGCGTCGCCGGTTCCGAGCGGGCGCTCCTGCACGGCGACGACGACGCCGTCCTGTGCGAGCGCGTCGGCGGTGTCCGCCGACGCCACGAGCACCAGCGGCTCGGGCGCGAGCGGCCTGGCGGCCTCGAGCACCCAGTCGACCATGCGCCGGCCCAGGATCGGGTGCAGGTGCTTCGGCACGGCGGAGCGCATGCGCGTGCCGAGGCCTCCGGCCATCACGACTGCTGCGAGGGAGGTCTCGGTCACGACGGAAGGATGGCTGGGGCGCCAGGATTCGAACCTGGGATCACGGGACCAAAACCCGTTGCCTTACCGCTTGGCCACGCCCCAGTGCGATCGGAGAGGCAGTGTGCCAGCTGCCGCGGCGCGCGGGCGCAGGACGGGTGCGTTCAGCGCCGGTCACGAAGCACGGCGACGAGCGCGACCGCTGCCAGCAGCAGGAGCGCGGCGACGGCGAGCGCCGAGACGAGCACGGCCAGGACGGGGACGAGCACGACGACCAGCTGCGAGACGGCGAGGATCCAGGTGGTGTCGCGCAGGTCGCCGCTCGAGCTCTCGCGGCCGACGCCCACGTAGAGCGCGAGCCCGAGGGCGGCGAGCAGGAGCACGCCCCACCACGGCAGGACGCCGAGGAGGACGAGGAAGCCCTGGACGACGGCGAGCACGAGGGCGATCGTCAGCCGCCTCCGCCGCAGGCGTCCGGAGCGGCCACGCCGGTGCTCGATCACGGCCGGCACACGCGCTTCGACACGACCCGACGCGTCGCCCGCCATGGCTCAACCGTACCAGGCGGGTGCGGTCACCCAGGTCCTCCCGGCGCCCCGCAGCGAGCGCGCGGCCCCGCGCGCCGCGTCCCGATGGAGGAACAGCCCGTACACCGCCGGGCCGGCCCCGCTGACGTCCGCCCTGAACGCGCCGAGCTCCACGAGCAGGCGCGCGAGCGGCGAGCGCGCGAGGTCGTTCGGGGGCAGCCGCGCGAGGTCGCGCGCGCGGGCGCAGGAGCCAACGGCCTCGAGCAGCGCGGCGCGGCGCTCCGCGAAGCCGGCCTCGCCCCGGCGCTCGTCGAAGCGCCGGTAGACGTCGGCGGTCGAGGCCTTCACCGCTCCTCGCGGCAGCACCAGGACGACCCAGTAGTCCTGCGGGAGCTGCAACGTCTCGAGCTCGGATCCGTCGCCGGTGCCGAGCGCAGGGCCCGAGCCGAGGAAGAACGGGACGTCGGAGCCGATCTCGGCGGCGACGGCACCGAGATCGGGCCCCGGCAGGGGTGCGGCGAGCGTTTGGTTGGCGAGACGCAGCGCCGTCGCCGCGTCGGAGCTGCCGCCGCCCAGTCCCGCCGCCACCGGGACGTGCTTCTCGATGCGCACGTGCCACCGTGGAACGGTGCCCGCGCGTGCCGCGAGCCGCTCGAGCGCGCGCCGCACGATCGTGTCCTCAGGGAAGCCGTCGACGCTGAGCCCGTCGCCTCGGCAGAGCGTCACGCGGTCGCCGAGGTCGACGCGCTGCAGCACGGTGGCGACCTCGTGCTTCCCGTCCGGCCGCAGCGGCCCGACCAGGAGCGCGAGGTTGATCTTGGCCGGCGCCGGCGCCCGCACCCCGGTGTCGGCCATCAGCCCGGCTCCGAGTCGCGGAGCGCGCGGGCCAGCTCGACGAACGCCGTCGGCTCGAGCGACTCCGCGCGGGCGTCAGGGCGGGCGCCGACCGTCCCCAGGGCCTCGACGGCGCGCTCGCGCGACGCGACGGCGGCGAGGGCGAGGGCGTTCGCGAGCGTCTTGCGACGGTGGCCGAAGGCCGCGTCGACGACACGCCGGACGTCCTGGAGGTCTCCGGGCGGAGCGATGCGCCCGAACGCAACCAGGGCCGAGTCCACGTTCGGCGGCGGACGGAACACGGTGCGGGAGACCGGGTGGAAGCCGGTGCGGCGGGAGGTGAGCTGGACGACCACCGAGACGGCGCCATACGCCTTCGAGCCGGGAGCGGCGAAGAACCGGTCGGCGACCTCGCGCTGCACCATCACACACCAGTGCTGCAGCGCAGGCGCGCGGAGGAGCGTCTCCACCACGATCGGCGTCGCGACGGCGTAGGGCAGGTTCGAGACGAGCTTGCCCGGGACCGGGTCGAGCGCGTTCGGGTCGACATCGAGCGCGTCGGCGAAGACGAGCGCGACGTTCACCGCGCTCCGCAGCTCCTCCCGTAGGTGCGGCTCGAGCGAACGGTCGAGCTCGATCGCGTGCACGTGAGCGACCCGGTCGGCGAGGTAGCGGGTGAGCACGCCGAGCCCCGGGCCGACCTCGAGCACGACGTCTTCCGGGTCGAGCTCGGCGAGCCGGCCGATCACGCCCAGGATGTTCGGGTCGGCGAGGAAGTGCTGGCCGAGCGCCTTCTTCGGGACGACGGCGCCTTCCCTGGTGGCGGGCGGCCGCCGTGTCACGCCCGCGCGCGCGACTCGGCGCCGAGGTCGCCGAGCGCGTGGAGCCCGAAGGCGGCCGCGGCGTTCGCCGCAAGCGAGTCGGCGAGCTCGTCGGCGTCGACGCCGCGGGCGTCGGCCAGCACGCGGACGATGTGCATCACGTTGGCGGGCTCGTTCGGACGGCCCCGGACGGGCTGAGGCGCGAGGTACGGGCTGTCGGTCTCGGCGAGCAGCCGGTCGGCGGGGACCGCCTGCGCGGCGGCCCGCAGGTCGGCCGCGCGCGGATAGGTGACGTTGCCGGCGAAGGACACGTAGTAGCCGCGGTCGACCGCAGGCTCGAGCAGGTCGGGCGACGAGAAGCAGTGCAGCACGACCCGACCGGCGAAGCGAGCCAGGGCGGCTGCGGTCTCGTCGGCCGCGTCCCGGCTGTGGACGACGACGGGCAGCGCGAGGTCGTCGGCGAGCGCCAGCTGCTCCTCGAACAGCCGCAGCTGCTGGGCCGCGCTCGCGAAGCGATGGTGATTGTCGAGGCCCGTCTCCCCGACCGCGACCACCCGTCGGTGACCGAGGAGCGGACGCAGCTCGGCGACGCGCTCGGCGTCGGGCTCCGCGGCGCGGTGCGGGTCGATGCCGAGCGCGGCGACCACCTCCTCGTGCCGCTCGGCGAGCTCCAGCGCCCGCCGGCATGACTCGAGCCCGGTGCCGATCGTGACGACGCACCTGACGCCGGCCTCGACCGCTCGCTCGAGGACGCCCTCGACCGGCTCCGCGCAGGCGTCGAGATGCGCGTGCGAGTCGATCACGCCGCGGCGGTCGGCGCGTCGATGCGCGGGAAGAGCGGCGCAGCGGGCTCGATCCCAACGAGCGCGCCGCCGCGGCCGTACGCGACCCCGTCCCAGGCGAGGTCGGCCGGATCGGCGCCGAGCGCGGTGAGGATCCCGGCGGACGTGTCCGGGACGTACGCGGCGAGCGCGACGGCCACGACGCGTAGGCCCTCGCCCAGGTCGTAGAGCGTCTCGTCGAGCGCCCGTGCGCCTCCCTCGTGCTTGGCGAGCTGCCACGGCGCCTGCGACTCGACGTAGCGGTTGAGGCCGCGCACGACCTCCCAGATCCGCTCGAGGGCGCCCGTGAGGTCGTAGCGGTCGAGCCTCCCGGCGAGGTCGTCGGCGAGGCCGTCGAGCAGCGCGGCCACCGGCGAGTCGCTCCGCGAGCTCGGCGGGACGCTCCCGCCCCGGTAGCGCGCGATCATTGCCGTCGTCCGCGAGAGCAGATTGCCGAGGTCGTTGGCGAGCTCGCGCTCGTACCGCTCGTGGAGCCCGTCCACGGAGGCGCTGCCGTCCTGGCCGAACGAGACCGCGCGGAGGCTCCAGAAGCGGACGGCGTCCGAGCCGTACACGTCGATCAGGTCGAGCGGGTCGACCACGTTGCCGAGCGTCTTCGAGATCTTCCGGTCGTCGAGCAGCAGGTAGCCGTGCACGAACAGTTGCCGCGGCACGTCGTACCCCGCGGCGAGCAGCATCGCCGGCCAGTAGACACAGTGGAAGCGCAGGATGTCCTTGCCGAGCAGGTGGCGAACCGACGGCCAGAAGCGCTCGCGCAGGTCCTTGCCCGGTCGAGCGTAGGTGAGGGCGCTCAGATAGTTGACCAGCGCGTCCGCCCAGACGTAGGCGACCTGATCCGGGTCCCACGGGATCGGCACACCCCAGGGCTGGCCCGCACGGCTGATCGAGAAGTCCTGCAGGCCGCCGGCGATGAAGCTCCGCGCCTCGTTGTAGCGAAACGACGGCAGCACGAAGTCGGGCCGCTCGTCGTAGAGGCGGAGCAACGGCTCCTGGTAGGCGGAGAGCCGGAAGAACCAGTTGCGCTCCTCGATCCACTCCGGCTCGATGCCGTGCTCGGGGCACTTGCCGTCGACCAGCTCGGCCTCCGTCTTGAACGCCTCGCAGCCGACGCAGTAGAGCCCGGCGTAAACGTCCTGGTAGACGTCGCCGTTGTCGTAGATCCGCTGCAAGAACTCCTGGACGAAGCGCTTGTGCCCGTCATCGGTCGTCCGGATGAAGAAGTCGTTGGTCGCTCCGAGCCGGCGCGGCAGCTCGCGCCAGGCCTCGACGATCCGGTCTGCGTATTCCTTCGGCGCGAGCCCCTGGTCGGCAGCGACCCGGGCGACCTTCGAGGCATGCTCGTCCACGCCCGTCAGGAAGAACGTGTCCTGGCCACGCTGGCGCTGGTGCCGCACGAGCACGTCCGCGGCGATCGTCGTGTATGCGTGCCCGATGTGCGGGGTCGAGTTCACGTAGTAGATCGGCGTGGTCAGGTAGTACGGCATGACGACCGATTGTAGGGCCGCCGGGTTCGGGCCCGTCCCCGGCCGGCCGGCGCGGGGGGAGAGGCCGGCCGAGGGCGACCAGCGCCAGGAGGAGCGCACCGAGGAGCGCCGACACGAGCAAGGAGTGCGTCTGCCCACGGCCTGTCCCGGCCGCGGGGGCCACGACCTCGCCGGCGTGAGGCCGCTCGCCGGGGGCGTCGCCTGCGAGCGGCGCGACGCCGGCCGCACGGGGCGCCGGCACTGCCCCATCGGCATGGGCGCGGCTGCCGCGCGGGGCGACGCCGGAAGGGGCGGTGTCGACCCCGCCCGACGACGCACGGGAGGGCGTTCGTCCGGCGATGGCTTCCGCGGGCGTGGAGGCGCTCGCGGTAGGAGCCGCGTTCACGGCTTCGGGCAGGCCGGCCGCGGCAGCCGGCATGGCGCCGCCAGAGAGGGTCGCGCGAGTGCGGGCCGCAGTGGGGACGGGCGCCGGCCGGCGGCTCGGCGTGGATGGCCGCGGTGCCGCCGCGGTGCCCGAGGTCGTCGCCGGCACCAGCCCGCCGGCGGGCTCGGGAGCGACGCTCCGCGGGGACGTTGCTGCGCGGGCGCCGGTCGCCTGAACGGTCGGCGCCGCCGTGCCGGATGGAGGCGTCGTCCGCGCCCGTCGCGCGTGTTCCGCCTGCACGACCTCGGGAGACGATGCCGTCGCGGCACCGCCTGGACCGCTGCCCACGGCAGTGGTCGGCACGTCGGCCGGCGGCTCGGCCACCTTGGCCTCGGCAGGCTCGGGAGAGCCCGGCGGGCCGGGAAGCGCCGGCTCGGAGGCAGACGCGGGCACGGGGACTGCTGAGGGCGCGTCTTCCGCCGGCGGAGGCGGTGCCACAACGCGGGGGGGCAGGAGGTCGAGCGGGTCGCGGTAGCCGTCCGGGTCTGACGCGACACGAACGCCGAGATGGACGTACGGCTGCAGCCACTCCGGCTCGCCGCTCCGCCCCGCGATGCCGACGGGGTCGCTCTCGGCGACGGCGGCACCCTTTGCGACGTGGAGCGCGCCGAGATGCGTCAGCGTGACCGCGAGGCCGTCCGGGGTGTGGATCGTCAGGGTGAGGCCGTTGGCGGCGACGGGCCCTGCGAACGAGACGACTCCTGCCGCGGGGGCACGCAGGACCTCGCCCTCGGCGCCCGCGACGTCGACTCCGCGGTGCTGGCCAGCGGCATAGGGGTCGGGACTGTTCGAATAGGGACGCAGCACGGCGCCTCCCAACGGCCAGCTCCACGCGTTCGCGCCGGGCGCTGCAGCGAGGGCAGCAGCCGTGACGGCGAGCAGCAACGCCGGCAGGCCTCGCCGCCGTCTCGCACCCATGAGATGCATGTGCCCTCCTTCCTCTCCCCTTGCGGGATCGTTGGCTCAATGGACAACGTCGTGGGAGCAGCGTAGCGGAGTGGTCGGCTGTTGTCCAGTTCGGCTACAGCGAGCGCCTGTAGAGGGCGTTCCGGGGCACGCCGGTCAGCCGCGCGACGACGTCGACCGCGCGGCGCCGCGGGACTCCCGCCGAGACCAGCTCGCGGACGGCGTCGAGCGCCGCTGACTCCTCGCCGGGTCGTTCCGGCGGCGCCCCGGCCGGCCCTAGGACCAGCGTGACCTCGCCCTTGACCGGGTCCGGGAGGAGCGCCGCGACCTGGCGCGCGGGCCCGCGGACGATCTCCTCGAACCGCTTCGTGAGCTCGCGGCACACAGCCACCGGCCGCTCGGGATCGGCGGCCGCGAGCGAGCGCAGCGACGCGGGCAGGCGGTTCGGCGACTCGAACGCGACCGCAGCCTCGGGCCGGTCGCAGAGGGCCTGCCAGAGGGCCGTCAGCTCCGCCTCGCGGCGGGGCAGGTAGCCGAGGAAGCGGAAGGGGCCACCCGAGAACCCGCTCGCGACCAGGGCGGTCTCGACGGCGGACGGCCCCGGGAGGACGACGAGCGCCACGTCCGCCTCGAGCGCGGCGGCGACGATTCGCGCCCCCGGGTCGCTGATCCCGGGCATCCCCGCGTCGGAGACGAGCGCGACGCGCGCTCCCTCAGCGAGCGCGGGCAGCAGCTCCTGGACGCGGCGCGCCTCGTTGTGGCGGTGGTAGCTGAGCACACGCGGCGGGGCGATCCCGTGCCGGTCGAGCAGGATGCGCGTCCTGCGCGTGTCCTCGCAGAGCACGACGTCGGCGGCGCGCAGCTCCGCGAGCGCGCGCAGGGTGACGTCGTCCAGGTTGCCGATCGGCGTCGGGCAGACGACGAGCGGCACCTGACGCCTTCAGCGCAGCCCGTCGAGGGCCTCGAGCCCGACGAGGGCGGCGCCGATCAGGCCCGCCTCCTCGCCGAGCTGCGCCTCGACGATCCGCAGGCGGTCGTCGGCCGGCTGGATTGCCTCGCGGCGCGCCGCCTCCCGGGCGGGCCCGAGCACGAGGTCGCCCGCCGCGGCGCCGAAACCGCCGCCGACGACGACGACCTCCGGGTCGAACATGTTCACGAAGGAGCCGATCGCCGCCCCGAGCAGCTCGCCGATCCGTTCGAGCGCTGCCACGGCGTCCGTCTCGCCGCCCCGTGCGCGCTCGACCAGATCGTGGGCGGTCGCGCCGTCGCCGTAGAGCTCGCGCGCCCGCCGGTCGGCCGCGTGGCCCGAGGCGACCGCCTCCAGGTGCCCCCTGCCGTGGCAATTGCCCTGGCACGGGGGACCGCCGGCCTCGACGACCACATGGCCGAGCTCCGCCCAGCCGCGGTAGAGGCGACCGCCGAGCACGAGCCCGCCGCCGACACCGGTGCCGAGCGTCAGCATCACGAAGTCGTCGGCGCCGCGTGCCGCCCCCAGGCGCCACTCGGCCAGCGCGGCCGCGTTGCCGTCGTTCTCGACGCCGACCGGCACCCCGAAGCGCTGCCGGAGCGGCTCCGCGAACTCGACGTCGGTCAGGGGCAGGTTCGTGGCCCGGAAGCACCTGCTCGTGGAGCGGTCGAAGTTGCACGGCACACCGAGACCCACGGCAAGCGGGGAGTCGCCGCCGGCCACCTGCTCGACCACGTCGCCGAGCGCCCGGAGCACGGCATCCTCGGAGGTGCCGGGCGTCTGCAGCTCCACCGTCCGCCGAATCTCTCCGTCACGGTCGACGAGCCCGGCGAGGATCTTCGTCCCGCCCAGGTCCACCCCGATGACCGGGTCGCTCCGCACCGCGCGGCTACGATAACCGCCCGGAATGCCAGAGCAGACCAAGCCCTATCGCGTCTACAAGGGCGGACGGGTCAAGGGCAGGGTCCCCCTCCAGCGCACGTCGGCGCGTCCCCAGGCAGACGGACGGCCCGAGCCCGCGAAGCGCCGCAAGCGGCGCGTCGGGCGCTGGATCGTGCTCGGGGTCCTCGTCCTCGTCGCGCTGCTGGTCACCTGGGGCGTGACGAGCTACCTCGCCTTCAAGCGCGGGATCGAGGACGCCAACGCGCGCGTGCCGAAGAGCGTCGCCGGCCAGCTGACCGAGCAGGACGGGCTCCTCACGTCGACCGCGACGACGATCCTCGTCGCCGGCACCGACGGCTCGAAGGCGTCGGGCCGGGGCAGTGCGCGCCGCTCCGACTCGCTGATGCTGATCCGGACCGACCCGCGCACGCACCGGCTCGCGTTCCTCTCGATCCCGCGCGACTTGCGAGTGGAGATCCCGGGCTACGGCTCGGGCAAGGTCAACGCCGCCTTCCAGCTCGGCGGGCCGACGCTCGCCCTGCGCACCGTGCGCGGGCTGACCGGGCTCGAGGTCAACCACGTCGCGTTCGTCGACTTCGACCGCTTCGAGGAGCTGATCGACGCGGTCGGCGGCATCGACGTCGACGTGCCGCGGCCGATCCTGTCGGGGAAGTTCGACTGCCCGTACGCGACGGCGGCGCTCTGCGAGCGCTGGGACGGCTGGCGGTTCGCGAAGGGGACGCAGCACATGGACGGGCGGCGGGCGTTGATCTACTCGCGGATCCGCTCGAACCGGCTCGACCCCCGGGAGACCGACTTCACGCGTGCGCGGCGCCAGCAGCAGGTGATCCAGGCGACGGCGGACGAGCTGACGAGCATCGGCTCGGCCGTCAAGCTGCCGTTCATCGGCGACGACGTCGTGAAGCCGCTCGCGACCGACCTCAGCGCCGGCCAGGTGCTCCAGCTCGGCTGGGTCTACTTCCGCGCCGACCCGGGCAAGGCGCTGCACTGCCGGCTGGGGGGCGACCCCGCCTCGATCGGCGGCGAGTCGGTGATCCTCGGCTCGGAGGACAACGTCGCCACGGTGGCGATGTTCACCGGCCGCTCGGCGCCGCTCCCCCCGCCGAAGGGGCTGCCCTACGCGCCCGGGTGCGTCGTCGGCGACCTGCCCTCCCGCTGAGCTGGGCGAGCGGCTGCCAAGCCTGCGGGCGCCGGCGGCGCCCGCCTTCAGGGATCTTCGCGCGGCTCGAGATCCGCACATGCGTGCGGATCTCGAGCCTTGCGCTCTAGAAAGCTAGTCGGCGGCAGGAGCCTTCTTCTCCGGCCCGCTCTCCTTCTTGCCGCCCGAGCCTTCCGAACCGCCCGAGCCCGAATCCCCGGAGGAGGTCGTACCGCCGTCGGAGTCCTTCGCCCCGGCCGCCTTGCGGGCGCCGCGCCCGTAGTCCGTCGTGTAGAAGCCGGAGCCCTTGAAGTGCACCGCGACCGGGTAGAGCACCTTCTCGACCGGGCTCGCGTCGCACACCTCGCAGCGCTCCGCGGGCGGGTCGGTCATGCGTTGGAAGACCTCGAAGGTGTGCCCGTTCGGACAGCGGTACTCGTAGATCGGCATGCCGGGTGAGCGTACCAGCGAGAATTCCGGGAACCCCCGTGACCGAGAGCCTTCCGAGCGCGCCCGCGAGGGCAACGCACGCCGTCCCGACGGCATCGCCGGCGTCGGCCGGCGCGAGCGTCGCCGACCGCCGTTTCTGGAGCGTCGTCGCACTGCTGACGGGCGCGGCGGGCCTCTTCCTCGCCCGCCAGCTGACGGCCTGGCCGCCGCACGAGGACGAGACCCTGGCGCTCTTCGTCGGCCGCGACTCCCTCGGCGGCGTGGTCGCGCACGTCACGCAGGAGCGGGGCGGCGCACCGCTGCACTTCCTCGTCGCGTGGGTCGTCGCCCACGCCGGGCTCGGGCTCGAGGGGCTCCGCGCCGCTTCGGCCGTGTTCGCGGTGGCGAGCCTGCCGCTCGTCGCCCTGCTCGGGCTCCGGCTCACCGACCGACGGACGGCGCTGCTGGCGACGGCGCTGACCGCGGGCAGCTGGATGTTCCTGTTCCACGGCGTCAACGGCCGCATGTACAGCCTCTTCCTCTGCACCTCGCTGCTCGCCTGGCTCGCGCTGCTCCGCGCCCTCGAGCGGCCGGGCGCGGGGCCGTGGGGGCTGTGGGCGGTCGCAGTCCTCGCCTGCGTCGCGACGCACCCCTACGGCGCGCTCGTCGTCGCCGGCCAGGCGGCCTTCGTCGTGCTGGCGCGCCGCGACCGGCTCCACCCAGCCGCTCTCGCGTTCGGCGCCGTGCTCGTGGCCGGGACCCCGTTCTGGCTCGCCGACCTCGTGCTCGCGGGGAGGTTCGACGTCGGCGTGGGCGGCGGCGGCCGGCGGCTCGGAGGGCCGGGGGCGGTCGCCGAGTACCTCTGGCGGACCCTCGGCGACTTCACGGCCGGCTGGTGGCCCCTTACCGCGTCGGCCGTCGCACTCGCCGTGGTCGGGCTCGTCAGCGTGCGCCGTGAGGCGAGGCTCCTGGCGCTGGCCTGCGCCGGTGTGCCGGCCCTGGCGTTCGTCCTCGCCCGGCTCGGGTCGTCGGCCTCCCCCGAGTCGCGACACCTGATCTTCGCCCTGCCGGTGACGGCGATCCTGGTGGCTGCCGGCATCGTCAGGCTGACGCGGTCGGCGCCGGCGCTTGCCCCCGCGGCGGCCGCGGCGCTGCTGCTCGCGCAGGGGGCATGGGCGTGGGAGCGGACGCCCGAGCTCTTCACGGCGGAGCCGGACGACCGGGTCGCCGCACGGGCGGAGGCGGGCGCCTACCTGGCTTCGGTCGCCCGGCCGGACGACGTCCTGTTCGGCTACGACCCGCTCTGGCTCGTCGCGTGGGAGCGCAGCCCCGGCTTTCCGAGGGCCGCGGTGCCCCGCGCCGACGCCGAGCTGGCGCTCCGCGAGCTGCGCGCCCGCGACCGGCCGCTCGGCCACGGCGTCTGGGTATTCGACGCGAGCAAGACGACGAACGTCGACCGCAGTGAGCGGATTCCGCTGCGCACGCCCACTCCCGCGGCGGCCTTCGTCGTGCGCGCCTTCGGGCCGTTCCTCGTCGTCCGCACCGCCGCGCCGACGAGGACGCCGCGCACCTACCTCGCCCGCGCCGCCCGCGTGCAGCTGCTCGGGCGCTCGCTACGGCTGGGCGACACCGACGTCAACCTGCGCACGATCGAGCGGGCGGAGCAGGAGCGCCGCGGCTACGCGTCGTCCGAGCGCTCCCTCTCCAGCAGCTCGCGGTAGCAGGGTGCGCTCTCGAAGGCCGCCAGCCCGGCGGGCCTCGCCCGCCGCCGTCGGCGGCGCCGGACGGTCGCGATCGCGGCCGAGGCGCCGAGCACGCCGCCGAGCACGAACGAGCGCATCCGATCCCGCCGCCGGTGCTCGCCGTCCATGCCAGGATCGTAGGCGATGCTCGTCGTCAGCCTCGGCGACCTCGTCCTCGACGTGATCGTCCGCCTGCAGCAGCCGCTCGCGCCCGACGCCGACGCCACCTCCCGGATCACCCTCGGCGCGGGCGGGCAGGCCGCCAACGTCGCCGGCTGGGTGGCCGCGGTCGGCGGGCAGGCCCGCTGGCTCGGCAAGCGCGGGGACGACCTGGCGGGGAGGGCGGCTGCGTCGCAGCTCGCCGCGCTCGGCGTGGAGCTGGCCGGCCCGGTCGAGCCGGCCGGCAACGGTGTGATCGTCTCGCTCGTCGGGCTTGACGGGTCGCGGTCGATGTGCCCTGACCGCGGCGTCGCGGTCGAGCTGCAGGCAGCGGAGATCGGCGGCGACGCCTTCGCCGGGGCCGACCACCTCCACGTGTCCGGCTACGCGCTGCTGCGGGAGCCCGTCCGCGAGGCAGCGACGCGCGCGATCCGGCTCGCGCGGGAGCAGGACATCCGCGTCAGCGTCGACCTCTCCTCCTGGAGCGCGATCCGCGACCGCGGCGCCGAGCGGTTCCGCGCCGAGCTGGGATCCCTCGAGCCCGACGTCGTCTTCTGCAACGAGGACGAGGACCGGATCGTGGGCGGCCGCCTGCCCGGCGCCGTCTGGATCCTCAAGCGCGGCGCGAGCGGTTGCTCGTTCGACGGAGAGGAGCGGCCTGCACTGCCGGTCGAGGTCGTCGACACGACCGGGGCCGGCGACGCGCTCGCCGCGGGCTGGATCGTCGGCGGCCCCGATCTCGCGCTCGAGGCGGCGGCGCGCTGCGTCGCCCGCGCAGGTTCGATGCCGGACGGGGACGCGTCGGGCGGCGGGTAGGCTCGGCCGCGTGCACGAGCTGGTCCAGGTCGCGGACGAGGTCGCCGAGGCGCTCGCCGGCGACGGCGCGGTCGTCGCGCTCGAGACGACGCTCGTCGCGCACGGGTTCCCGGCGCCGGACGGCGTCCAGGTCGGGCTGGAGAGCGAGCGGCGCGTACGCGAGGCGGGCGCGGTGCCGGCGACCGTGGGGGTGCTCGACGGTGTGATCAGGGTCGGCCTCGCCGCCGACGAGCTCGAGCGCTTCACGCCCGACGCGCGCAAGCTCGGGCCCCGCGACCTCGCCGCCTGCGCCGTGCAGGGCGCCGTCGGCGCGACGACGGTCGGGGGCACCCTCGCCGTCGCGCGGTCGACCGGGATCCGGTTCATGGGGACGGGCGGCCTCGGCGGCGTGCATCGCGGCTTCCCCAATCCGCCGGACGTCTCCGCTGACCTCGGCCAGCTCGCCCGCACCCAGGTACTGGTCGCCTCGTCGGGCGTCAAGTCGCTGCTCGACGTGCCGGCGACCGCAGAGCTGCTCGAGACGCTCGGCGTGCCCGTCCTCGGCTACCGCGTCGACACGCTGCCGCTCTTCTACGCCGCCGCGGGCGGGCCGCCCGTGTCCGCCCGCGTCGAGACCGCGGCGGAGGCGGCCGGCGTCGCCCGCGCGCACTGGGCGCTCGGAGGTGCCGGGCTGCTGCTCGGCCGGCCGCCCACCGAGAGCCTCGACGTCGCGCCGCTGATCGAGGAGGGCGTCGCCGAGGCGCGCCGCCGCGGGGTCGCGGGGCAGGACGTGACGCCATTCGTCCTCTCGTTCCTGCACGAGCGGAGCGGCGGCCGCACGCAGACGGTCAACCGCGACCTGATCGCCGACAACGCCGGGCTCGCCGCCGAGGTGGCCGTCGCGGAGGCTGCGTCGTGAGCCTCTGGAACGCTTTCGAGAACCTCCCGCTCACGGTCGAGGGCTACGAGCTGGAGACACCGGCGGTCGAGGTCTCGACGCAGTTCACGCGGAAGACGACGATCGTGCACCTGCGCGGCCGGGGCGAGACGGGCAGCGGCGAGGACGTCACCTACGACGGCGCCGCGCACGACGCCGCCGCGGCCGCCGGCCCAGTGCACCCGCTGGCGGGCGAGTGGACGCTCGCCACGTTCTCCGGCCTGCTCGGGTCGCTCGAGCTCTTCGACCGCCCGCCGACCCAGGAGGCGGCGCTTGACTTCCGCCGCTGGGCGTACGAGAGCGCGGCGCTCGACCTCGCCCTGCGGCAGGCGGGGATCCCCTTCCACGAGGCGGTGGGACGCGAGCCGCGCCCGCTCACGTTCGTCGTCTCCACGCGGCAGGGCCTCGACGAGTGGCGCGCCCTCTACCCGGGGCTGCGCTTCAAGGTCGACGCGGAGGAGGACTGGACGGACGAGGTCGTCGCGGAGCTGGCGGCCACCGGCGCGATCGTGACCGTCGACCTGAAGGGGCACTACCGGGGCACGGTCGTCGACCTCGAGCCCGACCCGGCGCTCTACCGGCGGATCGCGGAGGGCTTTCCCGACGCGTACGTCGAGGACCCGTGGCTCACCGCCGCGACCGGCGAGGCGCTGCGGCCGTACCGCGACCGGATCACCTGGGACGCGCCGATCCACTCGGTTGCGGACGTGGAGGCGCTCCCGTTCCCGCCGCGCGTGCTCAACTCGAAGCCGTCCCGCTTCGGCTCCGTGCAGCGGCTGCTCGAGTTCTACGACTTCTGCGCCGCCCGTGGGATCGGGCTCTACGGCGGCGGCCAGTTCGAGCTCGGCGTCGGGCGCGCCCAGATCCAGCTGCTGGCGTCGATCTTCCACCCGGACACACCGAACGACGTCGCCCCGGCGGTGTTCAACACGGGCGGGCCGAGGCCGGGGCTGCCCGGAAGCCCGCTCCGCGTCGAGCCCGGCGCCGCCGGCTTCGGGCAGGCGGGCTAGGCCTCGAGCGAGGTCAGCAGCTCGTCGACCGGGACGAGCGGCAGCGACTCGAGCTTCGCGCTCCCGCGCGCGCCCAGCGCGACGGAGACCTTGGCGATCGTCAGGTCGTCGGGCGCCTCGACGATGTTGACGAAGTCGTAGCCCCCGAGCGAGGCCCACTGGTGGAGCACGCGCGCGCCGAGCTCCTCGACGTCCCTGTTCACCTCACGCAGGCGGCCGGGGTTCGACTTGAGCGTCTGGACCCCCTTCTCGGTCAGCGTCGTCAGCATCAGGTAGAGCGGCATTCGTCCTCCTCCGTCGTCGCGTGCGGGACCCTACACGGGCCGCCTGGTCGAAGTAGAGGAGCGCCGCGCCGAGGAAGAGCATCGGCGCCAGCGCGACGTCGGCGAGGAAGATCGCGCTGCGGATCGTGTTGTCCGCCTGCGCGCGCAGGACGAAGCCTAGGACGAGCCGCGTCAGCCCGAAGAGGATCGCCAGCGTCGCCAGCGAGCCCGCCGCGTGGACGTAGTCGGCCCGCGCGAGCTCGAGCCCGCGGCGAAAGGACCCGCCCGGCGACCGCCGCTCCAGCATCGCCGCCGGGACGACCTGCGATCCGAGCCCGAGCCACAGCACCGCGGCCAGCGCGAACCAGGGGAAGAGCGCCGCCGCGGGCAGGAAGACCAGCGTGCCGGCCGCGACCGCGGTGAGCCAGGTCCGCGTCTCGGGCCGCTCCTCCGTGTCGGAGACGAGCGTGCAGGCGGCCGCGTAGGCGAGCGTGAAGAGCGGAGCGAAGACGCAAAGGATCGCGACCCGCGCGGCCACCGAGCGGTCGAGCTCCAGCTGGTCGGCGACGGCGACCGGGAGCCCGAGCAGCACGGCGGGCCAGAAGCGTTGGCCGTAGAGCCGGATCGCCTCGGCGACGAGCTGCCCGACGGTGCGCTCGCCCGGCGGCAGGGGCGGCGGCAGCGGCTCCTTGCCGGACGGGTACCGGGGGCGGGCCACGCGCGGGACGCTACCGCGGCACGGGGAGCGCTCGGCGCGGCTACGCCGACGTCGCCGCGGCGACCGAGGCCGT
>DASTPC010000252.1:0-13503 GCA_035720085.1 Gaiellaceae bacterium | reverse complement strand
CCGCGGCGGCTCGTCCGGGCGCAAGCGCCGGGTGGTGATCGAGGGCGGCGCCGCCCGCGGCCGCGAGGCACGCCCGATGCGCGAGCGGGGGGCCCAGCAGCAGCGGCCGCAGGCGCCCGCCGCGCCGAGTGGGCCCGTGACCGTCGAGTCCGGCGTCACCGTCAAGGACCTCTCCCAGGCGCTCGGCGTCTCGATGCCGCAGATCATCAAAGTGCTGATGGGGCTCGGGCAGATGCGCACCGCCACGCAGTCGCTCTCCGACGACGAGGTGGAGCTGATCGCCACCGAGGTCGGGCGTGAGGTGACGATCCGGCACGCGGCCGACGAGGAGCTCGAGCCGGAGATCGTCGAGGACAGCGAGGACGACCTGCGCCCGCGGCCGCCGGTGGTGACGATCATGGGCCACGTCGACCACGGCAAGACGACGCTGCTCGACGCGATCCGGCAGACCTCGGTGGTCGACACCGAGGCCGGTGGGATCACGCAGCACATCGGCGCCTACCAGGCCGAGGTGGACGGCCGACGGATCACCTTCCTCGACACCCCGGGCCACGAGGCGTTCACGGCGATGCGCGCGCGCGGCGCCAAGGTGACGGACATCGCCGTCCTGGTCGTCGCCGCGGACGACGGCGTCATGCCGCAGACGCGCGAGTCGATCAACCACGCCCGCGCTGCCGAGGTGCCGATCGTCGTCGCGATCAACAAGATCGACGTCCCGGACGCGAACCCGGACCGCGTCAAGAGCGAGCTCGCCAACGAGGGGCTGCAGCCCGAGGAGTGGGGCGGCACCACCCAGTTCGCCGCCGTCTCCGCGAAGCAGCAGGAGAACCTCGGCGACCTGCTCGAGCGGATCCTCCTCGTCGCCGACGCCGAGCTCGACCTGCGCGCGAACCCGCGCGCGGACGCCTCGGGGCCGATCGTCGAGTCGCGGCTGGACGTTGGGCGCGGCCCCGTCGCCACGATGCTGATCCAGCGCGGCACGTTGCGGATCGGCGACGCCATCGTCGCCGGCGACGCCTCCGGCAAGGTGCGCGCGCTCTACGACTACCGCGGCGAGAAGGTGAAGGAGGCCGGACCCGGCTCACCGGTCGAGATCCTCGGCTTCGACCGGCCGCCCTCCGCGGGCGAGCTCGGACGGGTGGTCGAGCACGAGCGGCAGGCGAAGCACCTCGCCAACCTGCGCGCGGAGCGGCTCCGGCGCGAGCAGCTCGCTCAGCGCTCCAAGCGAAGCGTCTCGCTGGAGAGCCTCTTCAGCCAGATGCAGGAAGGTGCCGTCCAGGACCTGAACATCGTCCTCAAGGGGGATGTCCAGGGCTCCGTCGAGGCGCTGCTCGGCGAGCTGGACAAGATCCAGCACCCCGAGGTGCGCGTGAACGTGATCCACACCGGTGTCGGGGGGATCACGGAGAACGACGTCAACCTCGCCTCGGCCTCCGAGGCGCTCGTGATCGGCTTCAACGTCCGCCCGAGCGCCGACGCGCGCGCGCTGGCCGAGCGCGAGGGCGTCGACATCCGCACGTACCGCGTCATCTACCAGCTCACCGAGGACATCCAGCAGGCGCTCGTCGGCATGCTCTCGCCGGTGCAGACCGAGGAGTCGCTCGGCGAGGCCGAGGTGCGGGCGCTCTTCAAGGTCTCGCGCTTGGGGACGATCGCCGGCTGCATGGTCACGAGCGGTGTGATCCGCCGGAACGCGCAGGTGCGTGTCGTCCGCGACGGCACCGTCGTCTACGAAACCACGATTGCGCAGCTCAAGCGCTTCAAGGACGACGTGCGCGAGGTGGCGGAGGGCTTCGAGTGCGGCATCCTCCTCGAGGGCTACAACGACGTCAAGGAAGGCGACGTCCTCGAGGCATACGAGACGCGTGAGGTCGAGCGAACCGACCTCGACGAGCCAGTCGCCGCGGCTGCCCCGGCGGTCCCCGAGCAGAGCTAGCGCCGCCGGCACGCTTCAATACGGCGATGGCCACGGGCTTCGTCGGCATCTACACGTTCGAGCTGTTCCTGCCCGAGAGCGGCTCGCTCAAGGACAAGCGCATGGTCGTGCGCTCGGTGAAGGCGCAGCTCGCCAACCGCGTCGGCTGCTCGATCGCCGAGGTCGACCACCACGACGTCTGGCAGCGCGCCGGGCTCACGCTCGCCTGCGTCGCACGCGAGGCCGGGGAGGTCGAGCGGCTGCTCGACGAGGCAGAACGGTGGCTTTCCGGGCAGCACTTCGAGCTCGCCGCCCGCGAGCGCGAGACGGTGAGCCTCGATGACTGAGGGCTCGGGCCGCATGCGCCGAGTGAACGAGGCGATCCGCGAGGTGCTGTCGGAGGCGATCCCGACGCTGAAGGACCCCCGCATCGGCTTCGTCACGGTGACGGCCGTGCGGACGACGACCGACCTCAAGCAGGCGACCGTCTGGCTCTCGGTGCTCGGCGACGAGCGGGCGCGCGACGCCACCCTGGCCGCGCTGACGGGCGCCGCGGGCGTCCTGCAGGGAGAGGTCAATCGCCAGCTGCATCTGCGGCGGACCCCGCAGCTCGCGTTCGCGTACGATCCCTCGGTCGAGCGCGGCGTGCGGATGACGAGGCTCATCGACGAGCTCGCCCCCGCGGACGCCGCCCAGGATCCCGATGCCGACGACGACTGACATGCGCGAGGTCGTGGACGCCCTCCGCGGGCACGACCGGTTCCTCGTCATGTCGCACGAGAACCCGGACGGCGACGCGCTCGGCTCGCTGCTGGCGGCGCACCTCGCCCTCGAGCAGCTCGGGAAGGACAGCGTCATGTACCTGGCCGGCGACACGCCGCTGCCGGCCGAGTACCGCTTCCTCGCACTCGACCCGCTCGTCCGCCGGTTGCCGGCAGACCACGCGGAGCGGGTGCTCGTGGCGGTCGACTGCGCCCAGGAGTCCCGGCTCGGGCCGGGCTGGGAGCAGGTGCTGGCCGCCGCGCCGGTGACGATCGACATCGACCACCACCACGACAACACGCGCTTCGGCGACGCCAACCTCGTCGTTCCGGGCGCCTCTTCGACCGGTGAGCTGCTCGCGGACCTGTTCGGCGAGCTGGGCGTCCGCATCACGCCGGAGCTCGCCGAGCCGCTCTACACCGCACTCGTGACCGACACCGGCCGCTTCCAGTACACGAACACGACCCCGAAGGCGCTCCGCCTGGCCGCCGACCTCGTCGAGGCGGGCGCCGACGCGCACAAGGTCTTCCAGGTCGTCTACGAGTCGGTCGAGTTCGCGAAGCTCAAACTGCTCGCACGGGCGCTCGAGCGGGCGGAGATCCACGAAGGCGGCCGCGTGGTCGTCTCGTACCTGCTCCGCACCGACTTCGCCGAGGTCGGCGCCGAGGAGCCGTACGCCGAGGGCATCATCGACTACCTGCGCGCGGTGGACGGGGCCGAGCTGGCGGCGCTCATCCGCGAGCCGCCCGCCGGCGCGTCGGCGGCGCGCAAGGTCTCGCTGCGCTCGTCCACCGACGAGGTCGACGTCTCGGCGATCGCGCGCAAGTCGGGCGGGGGCGGGCACCGGCAGGCCGCCGGCTTCTCCAGCGACCTCTCCGTGGCCGAGATCGCCGAGTTCGTCGTCCGCGAGTTCCGGGCCGTGACGCACGCGGCCGGCTCGACCGTCGCGATCTGAGCGTCGTCGCCCGATGCCGCCTCGCGGGCTCGAGCCGACCGGGATCATCCTCGTCGACAAGCCGGCGGGCCCGTCGTCGTTCCGCATCGTCGACGACGTGCGGCGGCGAACCGGCGCCCGCACGGGCCACGCCGGCACACTCGACCCCTTCGCGACCGGGCTCCTGATCCTGTTGTCCGGCAGGGCAACTAAGCTGGCGTCGTGGTTCGTGAAGCTCGACAAGCGCTACCTGACGGACGTCGACCTGCGCCTGCGCACGTCGACCGGGGACCTGGAGGGGGTGCCCGTCGCGGAGCAGGAGCCGCCCGAGCCGGACGAGCTGGAGCGCGCGCTCGCGCGCCTCCGCGGCGAGGTCGAGCTGCCGGTCCCGGCCGCGTCGGCGGTCAAGATCGGCGGCGAGCGCGCCTACCGCCTCCATCGCCGCGGCGTCGCCGTCGAGATGCCGGTGCGGCGGTCGCGCGTCGACGCGCTCGACGTCATCGCGTATAGCGAGGGTGTCGCCACCCTCGACCTGCGGGTCGGCTCGGGCACGTACGTCCGCTCGATCGCCGACGTGCTCGGCGGCCATTGCGCGACGCTGCGCCGGACGGAGGTCGGGCCGTTCTCCGTCGACGAGGCCGACGCAGAGGAGGTGCTGCCGGTCGGCGAGGCGCTCGCCCGGATCGGCGTGGAGGCGCAGCCGTGAGAATCGCCCACGCGCCCGGGCAGCTCGAGCGGCAGCCGCGCGCGGTCGCGATCGGCACCTTCGACGGCGTCCATCGCGGCCACCGAGCGGTCGTCGAGGCCGCCGTTGGGACCGGGCTGGCGGCGACGGTGATCACCTTCGACCCCCATCCGCGGGTCGCCCTCGGCAACCAGGTCGAGCTGATCACCACGCTCGAGCGCCGCCTGGAGCTGCTCGCCGACGCCGGCGCCGACGGCGTGCTGGTCGCAGGCTTCACACCGGAGCTGCAGAGGCTCGAGCCGGAGCAGTTCGCCGAGAGCTACCTGCGCGCGATCGGCGCGGAGGCGGTCGTCGCCGGTGGCGACTTCCGCTTCGGTCGCAGGCGGCGGGGCGATCTCGAGCTCCTCTCGTCGCTCGGCTTCGAGATCGTGCCGGTGCCGGACGTCGACGGCGTCTCGTCGACGGCGATCCGCACGGCATTGCACGAGGGCGACGTCGAGGCGGCGGCACGGATGCTCGGGCGGCCGTACGAGCTCGACGGCGTCGTCGTCGCGGGCGACCAGCGCGGCGGCACGCTCGGCTACCCGACCGCCAATCTCGCCGTCGACGCGCAGCTCGCCTCACCGCGGTTCGGGATCTACGCCGGCGCCGCGCGCGGGCATCGCGCTGCGGTCTCGGTCGGGACGAACCCGCACTACGGCGGTACCGAGCGCCGGATCGAGCCGTTCCTGCTCGACTTCGACGGCGACCTCTACGGCGAGCGCCTCGTCGTCGAGCTCTGGACGCGTCTTCGCGACGAGGCGGTGTTCGCCACGGAGCGCGAGCTGGTCGAGCAGATCGGCCGCGACGTGGAGGCCACGAGGAACGCGACCCGGCCCGTCTGACCGCGGCGCCTAGACCGCCGGGGGCCGGCGAGCCACGAAGACCGGCTGCGGCGTCTCGCCATCCGGGTCGCCGCCCGGGTCCACCGTCGACCGGAAGCCCGCGCCCTCGAGGAGCGTCAGCCAGACGTGCTCGGGGAAGAGCCCGAGCACGTGATGGTCGTGGAGGGCCTGCGCAGGTCTGCCCGGCTCACGGAGCACGACGGCGAAGTCGGCCTCGTAGACGCCGTCGTCGGGATCGGTGTCGTAGGTCCACTCGAGGTAGCGCAACGCACGGCCGTCGTCACCGTCGTGCCCGCCGGTGTGCACGCCGTCACCAGGGTAGGTCTCCCGCGTGCAGTCGGGCGCGAACAGGGCCACGCCTCCGGGCCGCGTGTGGGCGAAGGCCGTCGCGATCGCGTCGCGCAGGTCCTGTGCCGACGTCATGTAGACGACCGCGTCGTGGACGAAGACGGCGTCGAACGTCCGTCCGAGCCGCATCGAGCGCATGTCGCCGAGCACGTGCTCGCACTCCGGGTTGAGCGCCGTGCTGAGGGACAGCATCTGCGGCGAGAGGTCGGAGAGCGTGCACGTGAAGTCGCGCTTCAGGTGCGAGGCGTTGTTCCCGCCGCCGGACCCCAGCTCGAGCAGCGTCGACGCGTCCGGGCACGCCCCGAGGATCAAGCGGCGGTAGCGGTCGGCCTCGATCCGGTAATCGACCGGGCTCGTCAGCAGGTGGAACCAGGGCGCGAGCTCCGCGTAGAGGCGCATCCGGCGCGCAGCCTAGCCGCGCGCGGCGCCCTCGTCGACGGCCGCAGGGAGCGGCGAGATATGCCTCGTGACCAGGACCGGGTGACCGCCTCGCTCGGCCCAGACGTCGGTCATCAGGAACGTCTGGGAGCGATCCGCGCCGTCCATCGCCCCGTCCTGCGTGTAGCGGCAGCGGGCGACAGCAACCGAGCCCAGCTCGACGACGTCGACCGACTCGAACGAGAACGAGCGGATCTCGTAGCTGTCGCGGGTGATCGCGAGCCACTCGTCACGCGTGCGCGTCTCCGCGCCGGGACGGCCGGTGGTCAGCGTGAACCGCGGGCCGAGCGTGCGCTCGAGGTAGGCGAGATCGCGGTCGCGGACAGCTTCCATGAAGGCGTGCTCGAGGGCGACGACCTCGCCGCGGGTCACGGCCCGCCGACCTCGATCGCCGCGCCGCTGCGGCGGACGTCCGCGGCCGCGCCGTCGCGGCCGACGCAGCTGACGCCGCCGAAGTAGTGGTGGCGGGAGCCCCAGCGTCTGACCGTCCGCCCCTGTGACTCCAGTTGCTCGAGCGCGGCGTCGTCCACGCCCGGCTCCGCGTGAACCACATCGCGCGCCGGGTGCACGCGCGGCCGGTCGACGGCCGCTGCAGGCGCCAGGCCCTCGTCGAGGATCCCCGCCAGCACGCTCGCGAGCGCCGTGCGCAGGCGCGTACCGCCGGCGGAGCCGATCGACAGCACGAGCCCGTCGCCGTCGAACGCCAGCGTCGGCGCCATCATGCTCTCCATCCGCTCGCCGGCCATGAGCTCGCCGACGACGAGGTCCGTCTCGCCGAGCATGCTGTTCAGGTGCAGGTCGAAGCCGGGCACCCAGTCGCCCGAGCCGAGTCCGAGGCTGGTCGTCAGCACGCAGGCGCGCCCGTCCGCGTCGACTGCGACGAGGTTCGTCGTGTGCCCCTCGGGCCCCTCGCCGTCGAGCGCCGCCACGAGCGCGAGCACACGCTCCGTCTCCCCGCGCCCGCGCAGCAGCGGCAGCCGGCCGAGCAGCTCGGGGAGGCCGCTCAGCCCGCCGCGGGTGAAGACGTGGAAGCCGTGGTACTCCTCGACCGCGGGGTCGGCCCAACGCGCCTCGTAGGCACGGAGGTCCGCGGCGGTCAGGACGACGCCCTCGACGTCGACCAGCGCCTCGGCGAGCGTGCCCCGATAGACGGACGCGGCGCCCTCCTCGGCGAGCACGGCCAGCGCCTCCACGAGGCCCGGCTGGTGCAGGCGGTCACCCGCGCCGAGCAGCGTGCCACCGGGTTGGTAGAGCTCGACGCCGCGCCCGACTGCGAACGCGGGCTCGAGCATCGCGAGGCAGAGCGCGTGCGCCGGCGGCAGGGTCACCCCCTCCCGGGCGAGCCGCAGCGCGGGCTCGACGAGCCGGGGCCAGGGCAGCCGCCCGCCCGCGCGCCAGAGCGCCTCCAGGCCGGCGGGCACGCCGGGGACGCCGCACGAAGCCGGGCCGACGGCGTAGTGGACGACGTCCTCGCCGAAGACGATCGGCAGGTCGTCCAGCGCTCCGGACCGACCTGGCACATCGACGAAGCAGTCGAGCCGGGCCACCCGGCGGCCGTCCCACCAGATCGCGTGCCCCCCGCCGAGCAGGCCTGTCATCACCGTCTCGGCAACACAGGAGGCGAGGCCCATCGCAACCGCCGCGTCGGCAGCGGTGCCGCCGTCCGCGAGGATCTCGGCTCCCGCCTCCGCCGTCGCGGGGTGGCCGGCCGCGACGGCCGGCCGGATCACGGCGCGTTGCCCGCGACCGCGCGGCCGACGAGCTCCCGGAGCACGTCGGTGCCGCGGGGCGAAGACAGGGACGACAGCCAGGCGTCGACGCTCGTCCAGCCGGGCAGCCCCTCCACCGGCCGCGGGTCGAGCGCCGGCTCGCCGCCCACCTGCGGCAGGCGCAGCGCGATCCGGCTCGTGCCGAGCGCATACGCCACGATGCACCCGCCCGGGTCGACCAGCAGCGGCACCCCCGCCGCCGCGGCCCGGCCGCCGCCGGACCCGCGGGCGACCTCCTCGAAGCGCTCGGCGAGGTCAGGGTGGGTGCGAAGCTCGTAGCCGTCCAGCTGCCACGGGTCGTCCGGCGTCGCCCTGACGGGCGCCGCAGCGGCCTCCAGGTGTGCGATGACGGCGGCGTTCCCGGGCTCGCGCGAGAGCGCCTGCGCGTCCATCGCTGGTAGCCTACGTCGCGACCGTGGTCGCGGCCGGCCGTGCCCTTCCTTCACGCCGTGCGGGGACTGCGGAGGCGAATCGACGAGAGGAGACACATGGCCCTCACCAAGGAAGTCAAGCAGGAGCTGGTCGACAAGCACGGCCGCTCCGGCCAGGACACGGGCTCGCCCGAGGTGCAGATCGCGATGCTGACCCGGCGCATCAACGACCTCACCGAGCATCTGCGCACGCACCCCAAGGACCACTACTCACGGCGCGGCCTGCTCAAGCTGGTGGGGCGCCGCCGACGGTTCCTGGCCTACCTGCAGAAGAAGGACCTCGAGGGCTACCGCGCCCTCATCAAGGAGCTGGGCCTGCGCCGCTAGGCGGCACCAGCTCCCGCAGACGTCGGAAGGTGGACGTTTGACCGAGCTCCGGCCCGCGCCGAACGACGGCGGAGCTCCGTCAAACCTCCACCTTCCGGGAACGGAAGAGTGAAGGGAACAGACATATGAGCATCGCAACCGGGCGTCACGCCACGGTGTCCGTCGAGATCGGGGGACAGGAGATCTCCTTCGAGACGGGCAAGCTCGCGAAGCAGGCAGACGGCGCGGTCGTCGTCCGCAGCGGCGAGACCATGATCCTCGCCACGGCCGTCGGGCGGTCGGAGACGCGTCCCGACGCGGACTTCTTCCCGCTGACGGTCGACGTCGAGGAGCGCATGTACGCCGCCGGGAAGATCCCCGGCGGTTTCTTCAAGCGGGAGGGTCGCGCCACCGAGCGCGCGACGCTGACCGCACGGATGATCGACCGGCCGATCCGGCCGCTCTGGCCGAAGGGGTTCCGCAACGAGGTGCAGGTGATCTGCACGGTCCTCTCGGCCGACCTCGTGCACCCCCACGACGTCCTCTGCATCAACGGCTCGTCGGCGGCGCTCGCGATCTCGCCGCTGCCGTTCCTCGGCCCGATCGGTGCCGTCCGCGTGGGCCGGATCGACGGCGAGCTCGTCCTCAGCCCGACGCTGCCGCAGCTCGAGGACACGTCGCTCGACCTCATCGTGGTCGGGACGCGCGAGGCGCTGACGATGGTGGAGGCCGGCGCCGAGCAGATCCCCGAGGAGACGATCCTGGAGGCCTTCGAGCTGGCGCACGGCGAGATCCGGCGGATCTGCGACGCGATCGACGACCTCGCCCGCCAGGTGGGCAAGCCGAAGTGGGTCGACCCCGACCTGACCGCCGAGATCGAGCGCGACCACGGCCACCGGGTCTGGGAGCGCGTGCAGGCGGACGGCCTCCGAGAGGCCGGCGCGGTCGTGGAGGAGCTCGCGGACGAGCTCGCGGCGCCCCTCTCGATGGACTCGACGGAGGAAGACATCGTCCGCCAGACGCAGGTGCGGGCGAGCCTCGCGATGGTGCTCGACAAGCAGCGCAGCATCGCGGTCGAGGGCCCGGTCCGCGAGCAGTTCGAGGACGACCTGAAGGCGCTCACCGACGCCGAGCAGGACTCGAAGGAGCTGAAGTCGGCCAAGCGGCACCTGCTGTTCGACCGCATCGTCGAGACCGTCGAGCTGCCGTTCCCCGTCGGTCCGGCCACCGTCGAGGGCGAGGCACCGACGGTCAAGGACGCGCTCACCCGGCAGTTCGTGAAGCGCGCGGCGGAGACGATCTACAAGGATCTCGTCCGCCGGAAGATCGCCGTCGAGAAGCGCCGCCCCGACGGGCGCGGCACCGAGGAGATCCGGCCGGTCGAGTGCGAGGTGACTGTCTCGCCGCGGACGCACGGCTCGGCCCTGTTCACCCGCGGCCAGACGCAGATCATGACGCTCTGCACGCTCGGCACCGCGAAGGAGGGGCAGCGGATCGACGACCTGTCGCTCGAGTCGGAGCGGCGGTTCATGCACCACTACAACTTCCCGCCCTACTCGGTCGGGGAGACCGGCTTCATGCGCGGCCCCAAGCGCCGCGACATCGGCCACGGCGCGCTCGCCCAGCGTGCGCTCGAGCCGGTGATCCCGGGAACCGAGGACTTCCCGTACACGATCCGGCTCGTCTCGGAGACGCTCGAGTCGAACGGCTCCTCCTCGATGGGCTCCGTCTGCGGCTCGACGCTGGCGCTGATGGACGCCGGCGTGCCGATCGCCGACCCCGTCTCCGGGATCGCGATGGGCCTCGTCAAGGAAGGCGACGACTACGTGATCCTGACCGACATCCAGGGGGCCGAGGACCATCTCGGCGACATGGACTTCAAGGTCGCCGGCTCGCGCCAGGGGATCACGGCGCTGCAGATGGACATCAAGATCACCGGCGTCACGCAGGAGATCATGCGGAGCGCGCTCGCCCAGGCGAAGCGGGCCCGCGAGTCGATCCTCGGCAAGATGCTCGAGGCGCTGCCGGAGCCGCGCACCGAGCTCGCCGACCACGCGCCGCGGATCTCGACGATCCAGATCAACCCGGAGTACATCGGCATGGTGATCGGCAAGGGCGGCGAGACGATCCGCGCGCTCGAGGCCGACAACGACGTCCAGATCGACATCGAGGAGGACGGCACTATCCTCGTCTACGCGACCGAGGGCACGAACGCGGACGCGGCGATCTCGGCGATCAACGCCCTGACCAAGGAGCCCGAGGTCGGCGACACGTACACCGGCAAGGTCGTCAAGACGACCCAGTTCGGCGCCTTCGTGGAGCTGAAGAAGGGCACCGACGGCCTGCTCCACGTCTCCAACGTCGGCCCCGGCCGCGTCGGCCACATCGAGGACGTGATCGTCCGCGGCGACGTGCTCGACGTGATCGTCCAGGAGGTCGACAAGGAGCGCGGCCGGATCGGGCTCAAGCTGGTCGCGAAGCACGAGAACGGCGGCCTCGTCCAGCCGGAGGAGCTGATCCAGCGCGCGAAGGACGCGCCCCCACGCGAGCCCTCCGAGGATCGCCCGCGTGGCGACCGCGACCGCCGCGGCGGCCGCGGGGGCCGCGACCGCGGGCCGCGCTGAACTCTGCGCAAGGGCGGGAAACCGCAGGAGCGGTTTCCCGCCCGCGCCAACATCCCTGAAGGCGGCCGCTGCCGCGGCCGCAAGACCCGCTGCACTCTGCGCAGGGGCGGGAAGCCGCAGGGGCGGCTCCCGCCCGCGCCAACATCCCTGAAGGCGGCCGCTGCCGCGGCCGCTCCACTCGTGCGGGCCTGCCGCTGCTCGATCGAGCTCACAGGAACGAGCAGCCCACAGCCGTGTGTGACACCAACTAGCATCGGTCCGTGCCCGAGCACCGGCTCTCCACGCTCGCCGGGGGCGAGCGCGTGATCAGCGAGCGTCTCGACGGCGTGCGGTCGGTGTCGCTCGGCCTCTGGATCGGGGCTGGGTCGCGCGACGAGACGAACGCGCGCGCCGGCGTCTCGCACTTCCTCGAGCACCTGCTCTTCAAGGGCACGGCTCGGTACGGCGCGCAGGAGATCGCCGAGCTCTTCGACGCGATGGGCGGCGAGCTGAACGCGGCCACGTCGCGGGAGACCACGGTCGTCTACACGCGCGTGCCGGACCGGGCGCTCGAGCAGGCGCTCGACGTGATGGCCGACATGGTCTTCGAGCCGGCACTCGCGGACGTCGACGCAGAGCGGGAGGTCGTCCTGGAGGAGATCGCGATGGTCGAGGACAACCCGCAGGACCTCGTCCACGACCTGGCCGCCGCTGCCGTCTTCGGCGGCCATCCGCTCGGACGGCCGGTGATCGGCCGTGCGGACGTGATCGCCAGCGTCGCACCCCGGACGCTGCGCGCGCATCACCGCGCCGCGTACGTCGGCGCCAACGTCGTCCTCGCGGCCGCCGGGAACGTCGAGCACGAGCGCCTCGTCGAGCTCCTGCGCGCCCGGCGGCAGGAGGCCGCCCAGCCGCTCGGGGTCGTCCGCCGGCCTCTCGGCCGGCGACCCGCGCCCGGCCTTCGCTTCCAGCGCAAGGACACGGAGCAGTACCACGTCTGTCTCGCCGGCCCGGGGCTGTCACGCAACGACGAGCGCCGCTACGCCGCCTCGCTGCTCGACGCGATCGTCGGGGGCACCGCCTCCTCGCGGCTCTTCCAGGAGATCCGGGAGAAGCGCGGCCTCGCCTACGCCGTGTACACGTACGGGTCGCAGTACGTCGACGCAGGCCAGGTCGGCCTGTACGTCGGCACGCGGGAGGAGCACCTGGCGGAGTGCCTCGAGATCGCCGCGCGCGAGCTGGCCGACGTCGGCGCGGGCAACCTCCGGCCCGGCGAGCTGGAGCGGGCGAAGCAGAACCTCGAGGGACGCCTGCTGCTCTCGCTCGAGTCGACGTCGAGCCGGATGACCCGTCTCGGCAAGGCACTCGTCACCGGCACGGAGCTCGTCGAGATCGACGAGACGCTCGCCCGGATCGCAGCCGTGACCGTCGAGGACGTCGTCGCGCTCGCGGCGGAGCTGCTCGCGCCGGCCGGGCTCTCGGCAGCGGGAATCGGGCCGAGCGAGCAGCGGTTCCGGGCCGCCGTCGAGCGCGTCAACCCGGCGCTGCTCGCGCGGGCGGCGTAAGGCGTCCTTGTGACGATCAGTTACAAGGGGGCCGGAGCGGGCGACCGGTGAGGGTCGCGCTCTTCGGCGCCGGCGGCAAGGTCGGGACGGTGCTGGCGGCGCAGCTGCCGGCGTCCGGGCACGAGGTCGTCGACGCGCGCGCTGCCGGGCCGGCGGGCTGCGACGCCGCCGTCGACTTCACGAAGCCCGACGCGGTCGTCGACGACGTCCGCCGCTCCGTGGAGGCCGGCGTGCCCGTGGTGATCGGGACGAGCGGCTTCGACACGGACGAGGTCGACCGGCTCGCGCGGGATGCCGGCGTGCCCTGCTTCTTCGCGCCGAACTTCGCGCTCGGAGCGGTGCTGATGATCCGCTTCGCGGCCGAGGCGGCCCGCTCGTTCCCGAACGGCGAGATCATCGAGCTGCACGCGGACACGAAGCGCGACGCCCCCTCCGGAACGGCGGCCGCGACAGCAGCGGCGATGGGCACGGCGCCGCCGATCCACTCCGTCCGGCTCCCGGGCCTGGTCGCCCACCAGGAGGTGATCCTCGGCGGGCCGGGGGAGATCCTGACGATCCGGCACGACACCACCTCGCGCGAGGCGTTCGTCCCCGGCGTCCTGCTCGCGCTCGAGCGGGTCCGGGGCCTGCCGCCCGGCCTGACGGTCGGGCTGGACGCGCTCCTCTAGCACTTGGGCGCAAGGGCGGGAAACCGCAGGAGCGGTTTCCCGCCCGCGCGAAGATCCCTGAAGGCGGGCGCCTCCGGCGCCCGCAAGGGCGCTCAACCCAAGAACGCGCGCAACGCGAATCCGCAGGGGCGGTTCCCCGCCCGCGCGAAGATCCCTGAAGGCGGGCGCCTCCGGCGCCCGCAAGGGCGCTCAACC
>DASTPC010000251.1:0-10976 GCA_035720085.1 Gaiellaceae bacterium | reverse complement strand
TCTCGAGCGACGGCTCCCAGAGCGCGAGCACCTCCTCCGGGAGCTCGTCCCGCGCGGGGACGCGCAGCCAGGTGAGGTGGTTCTCCGGCACGGTGCGATCTTAGGGGTCATGATCGGTGCGTGATCGTCCGCGACGCAGGCGACGCGTGGCAGGTCGTCCTCCAGACCGACCACGCCGACCTCTCGGGGGACGTCGCGCGGGCCTGGGCGGACACAGGGCCGCGCCACGACTCCGTCGTGCTCGCCGCCGAGCGGCACGACGACGGCTGGAGCGTCTGGGAGCAGTCGCCGCTCGTCGGCGACGAGGGCTCGCCGGTGAACTTCCTCGACGTCCGCGTGCCGGCGCACCTCGCCTTCTACCGCGCAGGGATCGCGGCGATCGCCGACGAGGACCCCTACGCGGGGCTGCTCGTCTCGATGCACGGCGCCGGCATCTACCGGCAGCGCTACGGCGAGGATCCGGGGCTCGTGCTCACCCAGGCGGCCGGCGTCCTCGAGCTGGTGGACGAGTTCGTCGCCGAGCAGGAGGCGAGCGTGCCCGCGCGGCTGGAGGCGGCCGGCGTCGACGACGAGCAGCGCTGGGCCGACTACCGCCGCCTGCAGGCCTACGACCGGCTCTCGCTCCTCTTCTGCATGCGCGACCTGGCGACGTCGGGCCCGTTCGCGGTCGGCAGCTTCGAGGTCGAGCCGCGCGGGCCGTGGCACGTCGGCCTCGACCCGTTCCCGCTCACCGCCCCGGCGCGCCTCCGGCTCGTGCGGCGCCTGGTGCCGAAGCGGCCCTGGACGCAGGAGAGCTTCCGGCGGGAGTTCTGGTCGCTTCCGGTCGAGCGCCTCGACGTGCGGATCGAGCCCTGAAGGGAGGAGCGGTGGAGGGACGGATCGCGGTCAACGGGGTCGAGCTCTGGCATCGCGTCACCGGCGAGGGGGAGCCGGTCGTGCAGATCCACGGCGCCGGCTTCGGCCACTTCAACTTCGACCCGGTCACGCCGCTCCTCGCCGAGCGCTTCCGGATCGTCGACTTCGACATGCGCGGCTACGGCCAGTCCGAGCGGCCGCATCAGGCCTACGACATGGAGGTGTGGGCCGACGACGTCGCCGGGCTCCTCGACGCCCTCGCGCTCGAGCGGGCGCACGTCCACGGCACCTCGATGGGTGGGATGGTCGCGATCGTCGTCGCCGGCAAGTACCCCGAGCGCACGACCTCCGTCGTGATCAACTGCGCAGCCGCCAAGCTCGGGGCCGCCGGCCGGCTGATCTTCAAGAACTGGATCGACATCGCGCGCCTCGACCCGGACGGGCCGGGCAGCCGCCTGCTCGCCGAGCTGATCACCTGGCAGGCGCTCTCCAAGCGCTTCCTCGACGAGCAGGACGAGGCCGAGCTGGCGACGACGATCCAGACGATCCTGCGCGACTCGAACGACGTCGAGGTCTTCACCGCCGCCTGCCAGGCGATGTGCGACATGGACCTGCGTCCGTGGCTCGGGCGGATCACGTCGCCGGCGCTCGTGCTCGGCGGCGACGAGGACCTGATGACGCCGTGGGACCAGGGCCCGGGCGGCGCCGGCCAGCAGGCGATCGCCGACGGCATCGCCGGCGCCGAGACGTACGTCATCCGCGGCTCGAACCACTCGACGATCTTCGACGCGACGGCCGAGCACGCGCGGGTCGTGGCGGACTTCTTCGCGCGGCACGGCCCCGGCGCGGCCGCCTAGCGCCTCGCCCCGTGCCGGCGGTCGAGCAGTACGGCGTCGAGCCGATCCCCGCCGAGCTGCGCACGGCCGGCTGGCGCGAGCTCTTCGCCGTCAACTTCACGTTCTTCCTCAACCCGGTCATGTACGTGCTCGGCGCCCTCGCCGTGCTCGAGGGCGGGCTGCCCCTGCCGTGGGCGCTCGTCGCGATGGTGGCCGGCCAGGCGCTCGCGTTCGCCTTCCTCGTCGTGGTCGCGCAACCGGGCGTCGACGAGGGCCTCCCCGGGCAGGTGGCGATGCGGGCGACGTTCGGCGTGCTCGGGGCGCGCCTGCTGACGTCGCCGTACCGGGTGATCGCGGCGACCTACTGGTTCGCCGCCCAGGCGCTCACCGGGGCCCTCGGCTTCCAGGCGATCGCGGAGACGATGACCGGGCACCGGCCGCCGCTCGTGCCGACCGCGCTCGCGATGGCCGTTCTGTACGCCGTGCTGGCGGTGCTCGGCTTCGACGTGATGCGGTGGCTGCTCCGCGTGGTGCTGCCGCTCTCGGTGCTCGCCGCCGTCGTGCTCGTCTCGCTGTTCGTCACCGCCGACGACCCCCGCTATGCCTTCGGCAGGGTGCTCGACTCGCCCGACCAGCAGCTGACGTGGGTCGGCTTCGCCACGTTCGTCACCGTCATGTGCGGCTCGTCGCTGACCTTCGTGACCAACGTCGCCGACGTCTGCCGGTACACGCCTACGCGCCGCGACATGCGGGTCGGGCTCGTCTCCTCGGCGCTCCTCGCGGCCCTCGCGACGACGTTCGTCGGCGGCTACGTCGCCGCCGCGAGCGGCGATACCAACCCGTTCGTGGCCGCGGCGGGGCTGACCTCGAGCGACCTCGTGCTCGCCGCGCTGCTGGTCGCGATCGTCGTGCAGACGATCGCCGCCAACCTGACCAACGTCTACACGGCCGGCCTGTCGCTCGTGAACTCGCTGCCCCGGCTCGGCCGGCTCTGGGCGACGGTGGCCGCCGGCGCGGCGGCGGTCGTCCTCTCCGGCTTTCCCTCGTTCATCGAGGAGGCGCAGACGTGGGTGACGCACCTCGGCAACCTCGCTGCTCCGCTCACGGGCGTCGTGCTGGCCGACTACCTGGTCCGCCAGCGCGGCCGCATCGACGTGCCGGCACTGTTCGACCCGGCCGGCCGCTATCGCTATGCGCGCGGCGTCAACCTCTCCGCCGTGCTCGGCGTCGCCGCCGGGGTGGCGGTCTACTACGCCGTCCCGGACGGAGCCCTGAAGGTGCTGTGGGGGGTCGCCGTGGCGGCGGTCGTCTATCTCGGCGCGTGGGAGGTCGAGCTGCGCCTCGTCCGGCGGGGCCCGGTGGCGGCGCCTGCGTCGGAGGGGACGAAGCCGCGTTGACTGCCGCCGCTTGTCGTGTCACCGTCGAGGTGCGCGATCCGAAAGCGGCGTTTTGACGAAGATATGGTGTATGCGGACGCTCAAAGGTCGGCGTCCCCTCGTGGGCGCTGCCTGCGCCGCGGTTGCGGTGGCAGTCGCGGTCACGGCCGTCCTCGTCTTCAGCGCGAGCTCGAGGGCCGAGCCGACCCGGGCGCAGTACCTGCAGCGCGTCGCGGCGATCTGCCGGATCTACGGGCCCCGGCTCGACCGGATCCGGCCGCCCGACGTGGCCGAGCCTGCGAACGTCATCGACGCCGTCGCCCGGGCGCTCCCGCTCGCGCGCGCGCAGGAGCGCGAAGTCAGGCGGTTGGAGCCGCCTCCGGAGCTGCGCTCCAGGCTGGCGCGGTGGTTCAGACTGCAGGAGCGGCGGCTGGCCATGCTCGAGCAGGCTTTGCGGGCGGGCCGAGACGGCGACTTCCGGACGCTGAGCGTCGTGTACGTCGACTTCATCCTCGCGGGACCCGAGGTGGCACGGCTCGGGAGCGCGATCGGAATGCCACACCCACCGTGCTAGGCATGCGACCGATCGAGAGGCCCGGGTGGTTCGGCGTTGACTCGCGCCGACCGCGGTTGTATACAAACACCATTCCAGGGTCGGTTGCACCCGGTCGTTTCCGCGGCTGCAGTTTCCGCCATTGCGGTCCGCGACTCGCGTGTCTGTCATCCCGAACAGTCGAGACCCTCGAGAGTCGCGAGGGGAAAGGAGCACAGGTATGAGTGGGGAGTGGGAGTACGACCCCTACGAGTACGCCAAGGAGCTCGAGGCCGGGGCGGATCTCGGCCGAAGCGATCTCTCGACGCCCGAGAGGACGGAAGACGAGCGCGGCGGCCTGACGCGTCGCGAGCTGATCGCCCGGGGCGGCGCCGGCGCGGCCATGCTCGGCGGCTTGGGCGCTCTGGCCGGCCCCGCTGCGGCAGCGCCGGGGGCGAGCGAGGTAAACGCGCAGGGCAAGTTCACCGGCACGCTGCGGGTTCTCAGCCTCGGGGTCGAGTTTCCGATCCCGGACATCGCCAAGCAGGCTTCGAAGGATCTCGGCTTCACGGTGAAGCCCATCCTCGCGCCGTCCGAGAAGCAGCCGCAGATCGCGATCACGTCGCCGGACACGTTCGACGTCTTCGGCGGCTACAACTACCAGTCGCTGCAGGTGTGGCCCTCGGGCGGGCTCCAGCCGCTCGACACGCGCCGGCTCAAGAGCTGGTCGTCCCAGTACAAGCTCTTCACGCACGGGAAGCTCAACCCGGCCTCTCAGGGCTGCACGTTCGGCCAGGGCAACGCGCCCTTCCGGACGACGTTCGTCGACCCGGACGGCTCCACGGGCCTACCGGCCTACGCCAACGGGCCGAAGAGCAACAGGCAGATCATCCGCTGGATCGGCGAGGACGGGAAGCCGATCGGCGGCAAGCCGCAGCCTCGCTGGATCGTCGGGCCGGCGGCCCACTTCAACGCCGACTCGATGGGCTACAACGCCGACGTGATCAAGAAGCAGCCGAACCAGGTCTCCTGGGCCGAGCTGCTGAACGCCCAGTGGAAGGGCCGCGTCTCGCTCCTCCGCGACCCCGGCATCATGAGCCAGGACGCGGCGGCCGCGGTCGGCGCGCTCGGCCTGCTCAAGATCAAGGACTACGGCAACCCGACGAAGCTCGAGATCGACAAGCTCTTCAAGATCCTCACCAAGTACAAGCAGCAGGGGCAGTTCCGCGCGTTCTGGTCGGCCTTCACGGACTCCGTGAACTTCATGGTCTCCGGCGAGGTCGTGATCGAGTCGATGTGGTCGCCGGCGGTCGCGCTGGTCAAGGCGGCCGGCGTGAACATCCTCTACGCCGCCCCGAAGGAGGGCTTCCGCGGCTGGTGCAGCGCCGAGGGCATCTCCTCCAGGGTCACCGACCCGGCGAAGCTGCAGGCCTGCTACGACTACATCAACTGGAACTACAACGGGTATCTCGGCGCGGTGATCATGCGTCAGGGCTACTACATCGCCAACGGCCAGCGGCTGCTGCCGTGGATCAAGTCGGCCGCGGGCAAGGCGGCCGGCTTCACGCCCGCCGAGTACGACTACTGGTGGGGCGGCAAGGCGGCTCCGCGGGACCTGCCGGGCATCACCGGCAAGGTCGGCGACATCAAGCAGGGCGAGAAGCGCGAAGGCGGCTCGTTCCAGCAGCGCATCTGCAAGTACTACTCCTGGAACTCGTTCGGCAAGGAGAGCGTTTACCTCACCAAGCGGGTGAACGACTTCCTGTCCTCGTAGCGTGACGGATCCAGAAGCGGACATCGAGGGGGCGGCACCCGCCGCCCCCTCGGCATCGAGTGGGTCGGGCCTCGACCTCGTCGGGCTGACGAAGGTCTTCGCCGGCGGGACGGTCGCGGTCGACGACGTCAACCTCCACGTCGACCACGGCGAGTACGTCGTCCTGCTGGGGCCGTCCGGCTGCGGCAAGACGACGACGCTCCGGATGATCGGCGGCCACGAGTTCCCGACCGAAGGCGAGATCGTCCTCGACGGCCAGTCGCTCGTCGACCTGCCGCCGCACAAGCGGCCGACGACGACCGTGTTCCAGCACTTCGCGTTGTTCCCCCACCGGTCGGTGCTCACGAACGTCGAGTTCGGCCTCAAGATGCACGGCGTCGGCAAGGACGAGCGCCGGCAGCGGGCGTTCGAGGCGCTCGACATGGTCGGCCTCACGCCGCTGGCCGACCGCAAGCCGCGGGCGCTCTCGGGCGGGCAGCAGCAACGCGTCGCGCTGGCGCGCGTGCTCGTGACGAAGCCCAAGGCGCTGCTCCTCGACGAACCACTCGGCGACCTCGACCGCCTGCTGCAGCTGCGGATGCGCGTCGAGCTGCGCAACCTCCAGCGGCAACTCGGCCTGATGTTCATCCACGTCACCCACAACCAGGAAGAGGCGCTCTCGATGGCCGACCGCATCGTGGTCATGAACGAGGCGCGCATCCAGCAGGTCGCCGATCCCCTCACGATCGCGACGAAGCCCGCGACAGAGCTCGTCGCGCGCTTCATGGGCGACAACAACATCATCCGCGGCAAGGTGACCGAGCGCGACGGCGACCGGCTCGTGGTCGAGGACGAGCAGCACGTGCGGGCGAGCGTCCGCGCCCCGGAAGCCGGTTACGCGGTCGGGGACGAGGCGATGATCTCGGTTCGCGCGGCGGCGGTGGTCGTCGACCAGAACGGCACGGCAGCCGCCGACCTCAACTCCGCCGAGTGCGAGATCGTCTTCGTCGAGTTCCTCGGCGACCTCGTCAAGCTCCATCTGCTCACCGGCGGCGAGCGCATGCTCGCGAAGGTGGGAGCCGAGCAGTACCCGGCCCTGCGCGGCCGCGAGGGCGAGCGGATCAGGATCTCCTGGAAGGAGGAGGATGTCCAGCTCCTCGGGGCCTGACCGCCTGGACGAGGACGCCGCCAGGCTCGCTCTCGACGAGGTCGAGGAAGCCGAGGCGGTTCTCCAGCAGCAGGCACCGAAGGCGGAGACCGCGCTCGGGGAGAGCGGCGGGGGCGGTCGCGGCGGAGGCTGGGTGACGACGGCGCTGGCGGCGCCGGGGATGCTCTGGATCGGCTTCTACCTGATCGCGCCGCTCGTGATCATCGTCCTCGTCAGCTTCTGGACGTTCACCGACTCGGGCTTCGAGCGGACGTGGACGCTCGACAACTACAGCGAGCTCTTCCACGACTCGACGTACTGGGACAACATGCGCTCGACGTTCGTGACGTCGCTGATCGCCGTCGTGGCGTGCCTCGTCCTCGGGTTCCCGGTCGCCTATTTCCTCGCGCTCAAGGTCGAGAGCCTGCGCATGCAGATCGCGCTCTTCATCATCGCGCTGGCGCCGTTCTGGACGAGCTTCCTCACGCGCGCGATCGCGTGGACGTTCCCGCTGATGGGCCGGGAAGGCGCGCTGAACCAGGTGCTGATCAAGCTGCACATCATCTCCGAGCCGGTCCAGGAGTTCGGCTTCTCGACGCTCTCGGTGCGGCTCGCGATGATCCAGCTCTACATCCTCTTCATGATCACGCCGCTCTTCTTCTCGCTCGCGCAGGTCGACCGCCACGCGATCGAGGCGGCCCGCGACCTCGGCGCCAACTGGTGGGGGACGTTCCGCGAGGTGATCCTGCCGCAGACGATGCCCGGCATCGTGATCGGCTCGATCTTCATCTTCGTGCTGACGATGGGCGACTACGGCACCGTGGCGACGGTGGGCGGGGGCAACATCACCTCGGTCGGCACGCTCATCTACTCGAAGATCGGAGCCGTGCAGTACCCGCAGGGCGCCGCGTCGGCCGTTCTGCTCGTGATCGTGCTGATGGTCGGCGTGTGGGTGATCACGCGCTTCTCCAACCTGCGGGAGGAGCTGTGATCCAGACCATGGCGCAGGCTGCCGAGGCGGTCGCCCGGCCGCAGGACGCGGTCGTCCGCCGTGAGGTGAAGCAGCGGCGCGACTGGGCGAAGGTGGCGCTCGGGATCTACTTCGCGGTCTTCCTCTTCTTCCTCTACATCCCGATGATCCTGATGGCGATCCTCTCGTTCCAGGGGGACAGGGGCCAGCTGACGTTCCCCTTCCGCGGCCCGGTCAGCCTGGACTGGTGGAAGACGCTGTGGGACGACAACCTCTTCAACACGATCGCCGCGGACGTCAGCGCCTCCGGGCGTCAGTCCCTCTGGCTCAGCCTCGCGGCCGGCGCTCTGGTGGCCGTGTTCGGGTTCATGCTCTCGATGGCCTTCCGCCGTCGGTGGCGGCTGCGGACCGATGTCGCCGCCTTCTACATCCTGATGCTCGCCCTGATGACGCCCGCGTTCCTCGTCGGGCTCGGCAACCAGCTGCTCTGGCGGTTCATCGGCGAGACGCCGAGCCTCTGGAAGACGGCGCTCGGCGCGAACGTGATCTGGGGGATCCCGTTCGCGTTCCTCGTCATGCTCGCGGTGTGGAACCGCTACGACCGCCACATCGAGGAGGCGGCGCGCGACCTCGGCGCGAACTCGGTCACCACCTTCCGGGAGGTGACGCTGCCGCTCGTCTGGACCGGTGTCTTCGGCAGCTTCCTGTTCGGGTTCACGCTGACCTGGAACGACTTCGACCGGACGATCCTGCTGCAGAACGGCTACGAGGCGCAGCCGCTGCCGATCCTGATCGGGACCTGGCCGTCGAGCAGGCCGATCCTGCCCAACCTGTACGCGCTGGGCGCCGGCACGACGGCGGTGACGCTGGCCCTGATCTTCTTCGTGCTCGTCGTGATCACGGTCCGGCTGCGCTTCGGGGGCGGGGCGGTGAGCCGCCCGGCAGAGGAGCTCGGCGAGGCCGAGAGCATCTCCGGCGCCGACGCGCTCGGACGGCGCGCGGGATAGCACGTTGAGCGTGGTCGTCGTCTCCACCGGGGGGACGATCTCCATGCGGCCCGACCCGGCGACCGGCAAGCTCGTGCCGGCCGTGTCCGGGGACGAGCTCGTCGAGATGCTGGCCTGGCCGGAGGCGCCGCCGCTCGAGCTGGACGACTTCGTCCGCGTGCCGAGCTTCGACGTGCACGGCGAGCTCGCGCTCTCGCTCGCCCGGCGGGTGGCCGAGCACGCCGGCGGCGGCTCGCCGACGGTGGTCACGCACGGGACCGACACGATGGAGGAGTCGGTGTACCTCGCCGACCTGCTCCTGCCGGCCGGCGCCGCGCCGGTGGTGTTCACCGGCGCGCAGCGCGGTGCCGAGGAGCGCGATGCCGACGGCCCGCGCAACCTCCGCGACGCGATCCTCGTCGCGACAGCCGCGGAGGCGGCCGGGCGCGGCGCCCTGGTCGCGTTCGCCGGCGAAGTGCACGCCGCCCGCGAGGCGCGCAAGGTGCACACGAGCGCGGTGCGCGCCTTCGCCTCGCCCGGTTACGGGCCGCTCGGGCACGTCGACGCCGGCGCCGTCCGCTTCCGGCGGAGCCCGGAGCGCCGGCCAGCGCTGCCCGTGCCCGAGCGGCTCGCGCCCGTCGACCTGATTCGCCTGCACGCGGGCAGCGACGCCCGCTTCGTGCGCGCCGCGGTCGAGTCCGGCGTGCGGGCCGTGGTGATCGAGGGCACGGGGCGCGGCAACGCGAACGACCAGGTCGTCGAGGGCGTGCGGGAGGCGGTCGCGGCGGGCGTCGTCGTGGTGGTGTGCTCGCGCTGCGCCGAGGGCCGTGTCGAGCCGGTCTACGGCCGCGGCGGCGGGCGCGACCTCGCGGAGGCGGGGGCGCTCTTCGCGGGCGACCTCGCCGGCCCGAAGGCGCGCGTGCTGCTACAGGTCGCGCTGGGCGCGGGCCTCGACGCGGCCGAGGCGCTCGCCGCCGCGAGCTAGATGCTTGATCGGAAAGTGGCGCGCCGCCCGGGGGCGTTCACGACCAAGCCGGGCGCGGGTGGTGATCCGGCGCCGCGTCGTGGGCGTCATCCGGCCCGCCGGGATTTTCCGATCAAGCATCTAGGCCTCGAGGAGCTCCCTGCGCGCGAGCACGCGCTCGGCGAGCGGGCGCATGCCCAGCTCGCGCGCGAGCTCGAGCGCCTCGTCCTGCAGCTGCAGGGCCCTTGCCCGGCCGTCGGTGCCCGTGTGCTCGAGCAGGGCGTCCGCGTAGTCGGCGGCGATCCACGCGTGCTCGGTCCGGTAGCCGGCGCGGTCGCAGAAGGCCAGGCCGTCGGCGAAGTGGCCGAGCGCGGCGTCGATCCGACCTGCGGTGGCTGCGAGCAACCCGAGCACCCGGTCGGTGGCCAGCGGGACGAAGTAGCTCGCGGTGCCCTGCTGAGCCGCCAGCGTCTCGTAGAGCCTCGACGCGTTGTCGGACTCCCCGCGACGCACGGCGATCAACCCGAGCGCGGTCGTGGCGTAGATCCCCAGCAGCGGATTGAGCTTCGGCAACGAGAGCACTCCCTCGGCCGCCGCCCTCGCCCCGTCGAGCCGCTCGTCGCCGCTTGCGGCGCCGGCGGCGAGCGGGACTGCAAGGGCGAGCAGGAGGTGGTCGACGATCGGCCCCGGTGGCGCTGACTCCAGCGCCAGGTCGCGCAACCGGTCGAAGTATGCGTCGGCCGCGCCGTCGTCGCCGAGCCGGGACTCGAGCACGGCACGCAGAGCGAGGTGACGGGGATCCCGCGGATCCGCCGCCAGACCGAGCTCGCTCATCTCGCGTGCGGTCTGCCAGTCGCCCTCGTAGAGGCAGAGGACCTCGTTGTTGAAGCTCGTCGACGTGAGCCACCAGCGCTCGCGAAGCTGCTCGGCTCGCGCGAGCGCGGGGGAGACCAGGGATCGGGCTCGTTCTCGCTGCCCGGTCGCCGTCAACGTGAAGACGACCGCTCTGCTGGCGGGAATCTCGGTGCTCGGGTCGTCGTCCTCGCGGGCAAGCTCGATCGCCCGGGTGCCTTTCTCCAGACAGTCGCCCCAGCGCAGGTGGAATGCGTCGACGAAGGCCGCGTTGGCGAGCGTTCTCCGCTCGACGGCCGTGTCGCGCTCGCTCTCCGCGATCGAGATGGCCTGCCGGAAGGCGTGCTGCGCTCGGTCGTAGTCGCCTTCGATGAACCCGTAGAACCAGCCCTGCTGGGCCAGGAGCCGACCGGCCTCGCAGGAACCGGGCGACACGAGCGTCAGGGCGCGCGCGATCAGCTCTGCCGCGTCGGTGTACCCGAACCGGAACGACAGCGGGAGGGGATGGGACGCGACCGCGATCGCGCGGTCGATGTCACCCGTCTCGACGTAGTGGTCGAAGGCGCGACGGAGGCTCGCCACGGCCGGCCCCAGCTGGTCGTGCCCGTGCGTCGCCAGCTGCGCGCGGCCGAGGCCGAACAGCACCTCGGCCGCCTGGTCGTCGGTGGCGGCGTTCTCCCTCGCCGCGAGGGCGCGCTCGAAGTG
>DASTPC010000250.1:0-4739 GCA_035720085.1 Gaiellaceae bacterium | reverse complement strand
CCGCACAGGCTTCTAGCCTGCACGGCGCGTACGTGCGGCGCCCGGCTTGGTCGTGAACGCCCCCGGCTGCGCGCCATCTTCCCGTCAAGCATCTAGAGCTCGAGCACGGCGGCCGCGGCGACGGCGAGCCGCGCCTCGTGGTCGCCCTCGAGCAGCAGCCACCGCTCGCGGCGACCCTCGAGGAACGAGCGGTAGCGCACGTGCATCTCGAGCCGGGTGCGCGCGCGTTCGTCGCGCCAGCCGTCCTGGACGAACGGGACGTCGGTCCCGCAGAGGAAGAAGAGGTCGTAGCGCTCGCGCTCGACCGCCTCCCGCAGCGCGTCCGGCAGCGGGCCGCCCACGAGCACCTCGTGGAAGACGGAAGTCGTGAATGCGTCTGTGTCGCAGAAGAGGAACCGGTCTGCCTGGCCGGCGAGCTGGCTCTCGAGCCAGCCCTGTACCTGGACGATGTGGACGAGCTCGTCCGAGCGCCACGGCGCCTTGGGCGGCCGCGCGACCTCGGTGTAGCCGCGGCCGTACTCCGGCACCCAGACGGTGTCGAAGCGCTCCGCGAGCGCGCGCGACATCGTCGTCTTGCCGGTCGACTCGGCGCCGAGGAGGCACACGCGCAGCACGTCGGCGCCGGGCATGACGCGGGACGCTACCGCCTCTGGCAGGCGGGGTCAGGCGCCGGTGACCCAGACCCGGCCGCCGCCGGTTGCGATCCCCTGCGGCGTGCCCGCCAGGGGGATGGTCGCAGGCGTGTTCGTCCGCGGGTCGATCCGCGAGAGCGTCTCGCTCCTCGCGTTCGCGACCCAGACCGCGCCCTCGCCGACCGCGAGCGCGATCGGACCCTGGCCGACGTCGATCGTCTTCGTGACGGAGCGCGTGCGCGGGTCGATGCGCAGGATCTCGTCCTGCGAGTTGACGGCGACCCAGACGGAGTCGAACCCGACCGCCACGGCCGACGGGGCGAACGGGAGCGGCAGCCGCCAGGCGACCGTGCCCGTCGCCGGGTCGATGCGGGTCAGGACGCCCGACGCGCGCGAGCGCCCGACCGAGACCAGCCACACCCCGCTGCTGTCAGCAGCGATCCCGACCGGCGTCGGCGCGACGGGCAGCTCCGCGACACGCTCGAGCGTCCCCGCGTCGAGCCGGGTGAGCTCCCCGAGCCTCGTGCTGACGACCCAGACCGAGCCGCGTCCCGCCGCCAGCAGCAGCTTGTCGCCGGAGACCACCACGTCCACGCGAGCCGGTGCCGCGGGGCCGCTCAACAGGCTGATGGGCGTCACGGCCCCGGCAAAGCCGTCGCCGGCCCACGCGGCGCCGGAGCCGAACGCGATCGCGGTGACGCCGACGTGGTTGCCCTCCGTGAGCGGAAGCGTCCGTTGGAGGGTGCCGGTGCGCCCGCTCAGCCGGGCAACGGTGCCGTCGCCGGTGTTCACGACCCAGATGCGCCCGCCCCCGGCGGTGATCGGGCCCGGCAGGTTGCCGACACCGATCCGGTCGACGACCTCGTTGGTCGCCGGGTCGACGATCGCGACCGAGTTTCCCGGCGCGACCGCCCGCGTGACCGTGTGCCGCCCCGCGACGGCGAGCCCGGCGGCGGCCGCGGCCAGCGCCGCCGCGGCGACGAGCCCGGCCCGGACGAGCTGTCGCCGGCTCGGACGAGGCGAGGCCGCAGAAGGCGCCGCCGCCACCTCCCGTGGCGCGGCCTCCGGCCGCTCGAGCGACGGGTCCTGGTTCAGGATCTCGAGCTCGAGGGCACGGAGCTGCCGACCAGGCTCGATCCCGAGCTGCTCGACGAGCACGCGTCGCTGCGCCTGGTAGCGTTGCAGCGCCTCGGCCTGGCGCCCGGAGCGATAGAGGGCCAGCATCAGCTGCCCGCAGAGGCGTTCGTCGAGCGGGTGCCGCGCGACCAGCACCTCGAGCTCGCCGATCACGTCGGCGTGCCGGCCGAGCGCGAGCTCGGCCTCGATCCGCTCCGTCAGCGCCGCGAGTCGCAACTCCTCCAGCCGGTCGATCTCCGCGCGGGCGAAGCGCTCGTACGCGAAGTCGGCGAGCGCCGGACCCCGCCAGAGCGCGAGCGCGTCGCCGAGGCTCGACGCGGCGTCCTTGGCGTCACCCGCGGCGAGCGCCCGCCGGCCCGCCTCGAGCCCTTCCGCGAACCGGTCGGCGTCGAGCTCTCCCGCCTCGACGCGAAGCTCGTAGCCGTGCCGCCGCGTGACGAGCACGCCGTCACCGAGGTCGCGGCGGAGCCGGGAGACGCAGTTCTGCAGGATCTTGGCCGCGCTCGAGGGCGGCTCCTCCCAGAGCTGGTCGACGAGCTCTCCGCTGGAGACCGCCTCGTTCGCGTGCAGCAGCAGGAGCGCGAGCAGCGCAGCGTCCCTGCCGCTGCGTACCGCGACCTCGGCCCCGTTGTCGTAGACCCGCAACGCACCCAGGATTCGGTACTCCACCCGGCCGCTCCCGTTCGGACGTGACGCCCGTCACGAGCAGGGTAGACGGCCGGGACCGGCCGGTGAGCCGCGGTGACCGGGAAATTACCGGCGTGTTAGCCGGCGGCGGGACGCTGAGCCGGTGCCTTCCCGACGGCTCCCCCTCGTCACCGCGATCGCCGCCGCGGCCTGCGCCCTCGCGGGGGCCGACGCCGGCCGGGCCGACCCGCCGCTCTCGAACGCGTCGGCGGCGCGCTTCTTCCTCGCCGAGGTGGCGGACAAGGTCCACGGCGACTGGGAGCAGGCGTGGGAGAGCCTCTACCCGGCCCACCAGCGGGTCGCGCCCCGGACCGTCTTCGTCCGCTGCGAGCAGGCGCTGCCGTTCGCGGCGCCGCTCGAGTCGCTGCGCATCGTCCGCGTGCGCGCGGCCGCCGTGCGTGTCCCGGGCGCGGCGCGTCCGATTCCCGGAGTGGCCGTCACCGCCGCCGTCGAGCTGCGCTGGTTCGGCCCGAGGGATCCGATCGTCTTCCGACACGCGTTCCACCTCGTACCGGTGGACGGCCGCTGGACGTGGCTCCTCTCCCCGGCCCGCTACCGGCTCTACGCGCATGGTGGCTGTACCGCCGCGCGGCTCGGCTCGCCGCTGGTCGGCTAGGCGTCAGTCCCCGCAGGTCTTGCGGAGGTCCTTGCGCAGGCGGTTGATCTCCGAACGCTTGCCCTGCACCTGCTCGGAGCGGTCGAGCAGCTCCGCAACCCCGTCGCAGCGGCCGAGGGCGAAGCGGGTGAACGCGAGGTTGTAGGCCGCGTACGCCTCGGCGAGGCTGCCGTCGCCCGTCAGGTCGGCGACCGCCTGCTCGAGCAGCGCCAGCGCGCCGGCGAAGTCGCCCTCCTGCATCAGCCGGAAGGCCTCGTCGTTCAGGTCCTCCCCGCTCTGCCCGTCCTCGTCGGGCGCCGGGGGCGGTGACGGCGGAGCCGGCGGCGGCGGCGGCGTGGGCGCTTCGACGGTCACCGTCGTCGTCTCGGGAGCCCCCTCGGTGGTCTGCGTGCGGACGACCGTCAGCACCTGCGTCTCCACGCGCGAGGCAGGGTCGTCTCCCGACATCGCGGCGGCGAGCGCGGCGCCGGCCACGCCGGCGAGGAGGAGCGCCGCGACGCCCAGCGCGACCAGCGGTGCGCGCCGGCGACCGGCGGCCGCCGGGACGGGAACCGGAGCGGCCCCGTCGACCACGGTCGCGGTCGCGTCGGCGCGGAACGCCGCCCTGAGCGCCGCGACGAGCTCGCCGGCCGAGGCGGGCCGGTCGTCGGGCCGCTTCGCCAGCCCGCGGGCGAGCACCGCGTCGACCCCGCGCGGCAGCGACGGCTCGACCTCGCTCGCCCGCGGGACCGGCGCGGTCACGTGCGCGTGCGCCTCCGCGGTCGGCGTCTCGGCGGCGTACGGGCGATGCCCGGTGAGGAGCTCGAAGGCGACGGCGGCGAGCGAGTAGCGGTCGCTCGCGGCCGTGGCGCGCCCACCGCTCGCCTGCTCCGGCGACATGTACCCCCACGTGCCGAGGATCGAGCCGGCGAGGGTCAAGGTGTCGTCGCCGGCGGCGGTGGCGATCCCGAAGTCCGTCACCCGGAGCGAGCCGGAGGCGTCGAGGAGCAGGTTGGCCGGCTTCACGTCGCGGTGGACGACACCGAGGCGGTGCGCGGCGTCGAGCGCCTCGGCCGCCTGTCCGAGCCACAGGAGCGACTCGGCGGGCGTGACGGGCGCCGAGCGCAGCCGGTCGGCGAGCGAGCCGCCGGGCACGAGCTCCATCACGATGTACGGCCGCCCGCCGGCTTCGCCGACGTCGAAGATCGTGACCACGTGCGGCTCGCCGGAGAGCCGCGCCGCCGTGTGCGCCTCCCGCGTGAACCGCGCGCGCAGCTCCTCGTCGGAGGCGTAGCGGTCCGCGAGGAGCTTGACCGCGACGTCCCGCCCCAGCGCCTCGTCGTGCGCGCGATACACGTCGGCCATGCCGCCGTGCGCCAGGAGCGCGGGCGCGCGATAACGGGGCGGAAGCTCCGGCTCCATCGCCCTCATGGAGAGCGCGTACCCATGCCGGGCGCAGCGGAAACTGCCCACCCGGCGGGTTGACGGCTCCCACGCGCCGGGGACGATTCGACCATGGAGATGGGGCTGGGGATGAGGATGGCGCTCGCGGGCGCCTTCGTGGTGGGCTTCCTGTTCGTGCTGGTGCTCGCCGCGTTCGGCTAGCGGCGCCGTCAGCGGCGGTCGCGGCGAGTGAAGGCGTAGAGGGCGTAGTCCTCGCGGCCGCCCTCGGCGGCCGGCGCGAAGTC
>DASTPC010000249.1:0-6782 GCA_035720085.1 Gaiellaceae bacterium | reverse complement strand
GAAGCCCGGACGCGAGGACGATTTCGTGGCCGCCTGGGACGCGCTCAGCCAGTGGACGCTCGACCACGGCTTCGACACGCACGGGACCCTCGTCCGCGACCGGGCCGACCCGCTGCGGTTCGTCAGCTTCGGGCCCTGGCGGAGCGCCGAGGACGCCGAGCGGTGGCGCTCCGAGCCCGGCGTCGCCGAGCGGCTCTCGCGGCTCGAGACGCTGCTCGAGAGCTTCGAGCCCGGCACCTACGACGTGGTGATGCGCGTCAGCTGATCGTCGCGCGCACCGGGACGGGAGCCGCCGATTGCGGTATGCTGCGAGAAGCGGCGCCCGACCCAGATCGCATCGGTCGAGGCCCGCTCAGCCCTCGAGGTAGCAGCAGCGGGATCGCGTGCTGCGCACATGCACGAAGCGACACTCAACCCGACGACACTCCTGTCGGAGCCGGCAGAAGGGCTTGCCGCCTCCGCGCTCCGAGCCCAGTCCTGGTACGGGGAGCCGTTCCTCCACCCGGAGGAGGACCCGACCGTCGCGCTCGCGCCGGGCACGGCCCGCCGGGCGGCGCTCGATGACGCGCTCGACGAGCTGGCGGCCGGGCGCACGACCCCGTCGGCGCGCTGGAAGGTGCGCTACGGCTTGATGCTCGGGCTGGAGCGCGTGCTGCTCTCGCAGCCGCCGACCACGGCGTCCGGGACCGAGCTGCGCCGCCACCAGGTCGACGCGCTCGCCGGCATGCTCACCGAGCTGATCGCCGCCAACCAGCGCGACGCGGACGAGAACGGCAACGGCAACGGGCACGCGGTCGCCGAGCTCGAGGCGGAGGCCGAGCTGGAGGAGGACGACGACGAGGACGTCGAGCTCGTCGACGAGGACGAGTCGCTCGACCACGGCGACGACCCGGGCGCCTCGCGGCGCTACCGCTTCCGGCACCCGACCGCGTCCGGCAAGACGATCGCAGCCGCCGGCTTCGTCGAGGCGGCCCGCCACCTCGGCATCCTCATCCTCACCCACCGACGCCTGCTCGTCTCCCAGTTCACGCGCGACCTGACGACCGAGGGGTACGGCCCGCGCCTGACCGAGGCGATCGAGAACGGCCTCGAGCCGCTTCGTCCGGACCCGATCACGATCCAGACGTACGCCTGGTTCGCGCGACACGGCTCCACGCTCAGCCGCACCGCCTACCAGCTGGTGATCTGCGACGAGGCGCACACCGCCCTCGGCGAGAAGACGAGCGCGGCGATCCGCGCCTTCCCGGAGCCGCTCTACATCGGCATGACCGCGACCGAGCAGCTGATCGCGAAGCAGGTCTCGGACGTCTTCCCCGCCTCCGTCGACGACCTGCCGCTCGCCGACGCCGCGCGCCGCGGGCTGATCGCGCCGCTCCGCTGCCTGCGCGTGCCGCCCGCCGCCGCCATCAACTCCGTGCCGATCGTCGGCGGCGACTTCGAGGAGCGCGCGCTGGCCGCCGCCCTCGACCACCAGGCGCTCAACCTCGCCGCTGCCAGCCTGTACCGGGAGCGCTTCGGCGCGACGCCCGGCATCGTCTACGCCGCCGGCGTCGACCACGCCTACCACCTCGCCCAGGAGTTCCGCGCCGTCGGCCTCAAGGCAGAGGCGGTCTCCGGGCGCACACCCCCGGTGCGCCTGGCCGAGACGCTCGCCGCGTACGAGCGTGGCGAGATCAACGTCCTGATCAACGCGCAGCTCCTCGCCGAGGGCTGGAACTCACCGCGCGCCACCGTCTGCATGCACCTGGCGCCAACGGCGTCGCGCCGCGTCTACCAGCAGCGGATCGGCCGCATCATGCGGATCCACCCGCGCAAGGAGGCAGGTGTCGTCGTCGACTTCGTGCCGAAGGCGGCGCCGCACAACGAGCGCGTCGTCTCGCTGCATTCGCTGCTCGACTCCGACTTCTACCGCGAGGGGGCCCGCGTCACGCCGGCCCCCCGCAGGCGGGCGCAGCGGCGGGCGCGCCGGCGGCTGTCGCCGGCCCCGTGGCTCGTTCCGGTCACCCCGGACGTGGCGCGCCGCCTGGCCGTGATCCAGCGCGAGTGGCAGCGGATCGACCCCAAGTACATGGACGACGACGAGCAGCGGTTCTGGGCCACGATCGCCGGCCGCCAGATCCGCTTCGACCAGCGGGCCGAGTTCGCGCGCAAGTTCGCGGAGGGCAGGGCGAGCAAGGCGGCGCTCGAGACCTTCCTCGCCACCTGCGCCGCCGAGAACCCGAACCGGCGGCTGCGCATGACGGCGCTCGCCGACCGAGTCGCGACGCCGGTCGAGCGCGCCGACTTCGACGACCTGGTCACGCTCGTCACCCAGGCGCCGCCGTGGGAGAAGGACCGCGCAGCGGGCGTCCGCATCCTCCTGCGCGCGATCGGGGAGGGGAAGGCCACGGCCCCTGACCAGATCCTGGCCCGCTGGACGTGGCGGCTCGCCCGGGCGACGCGCAAGACGCAGGACCGGCGCGCGAGCCAGGAGTTCCCCGAGGCGAAGCGGCTGCTCGGCGCGGCGGCCAACTCGCGCGGCCACCGGCACGAGGAGAACCTCGCGCGCCTGGTGCAGGTGGCGAAGGCGCTGCCGCTCCAGGTCGGTGCCGCGCTGCTCGCCTCCGCGGAGGGCTACACCCCGCGCGGGAACGCCGTGCTCGACCGCGCCCGCGAGGAGCTGGGCTCGACCCCCGAGCTCGCGAGCGCGCTCGCCGACAACCTCCCGGCCCCGAAGACGCCTGTGCGCAAGTCACGCCGCCGGCGCAAGAAGCGCAAGGGCGGAGCGGGTGCCGAGGCGACATCGAACGGTGTCGTGTCGGAGCAGGGAGCGGCAGAGGCGCCAGCCCCGGAGGCCAGGCCGGACAGGCCGGCTTCGACGGATCCCCAGCCGGACGGCGCGCGCCCGCGGCGGCGCAAGCGGCGCGTTCGTGTGGCGGAGGACGCCGCCGGCGGCGACGGAGCCCCCGCGGAGGAGCCCGTCTCGCCGGCCGAAGACGCGGCCTGACGGCTCGCTCGAGCGAGAGGCAAGCCTCGCCCGTACGCCTTCGAAGCGGGCCAGGTCGCCGTGGGGGCGAGATATATCCCGCCCCCAATCCTGAGGAACGGGCGAGGACAAGCCTCGCGCCTACGGAGCGCGCGGCGGGTCCTGGTCGTCCTTCTCCCGGTCGCGCTCGCGCAGGAAGCGCGTCAGCTCGGCCGCGATCGTGTCGCCGGACGGGATGTTGCCCTCCTCGACCAGCTCCTCGAGCGAGTCGGCGCGCTGCTCCAGCTCCTCGACGTACGAGGCCGTCTCGGCGTCCGTGGCGACCGCAGCGCTGACCTGCTCCACGTAGGTCTGCTCCGCCTCCGCCAGCTCCTTCACGTCGATGTCGGTGCCGACCAGGTCGCCGAGGCGCGTGCAGAGCGCGCGGGCGGCGCGCGGGCTCGGCGCGAGCGAGACGTAGTGCGGCACCGCCGACCAGAGCGAAACCGACGCCAGGCCGGCCTTGCGGCACTCGTCGTGGAGCACGCCGACGATGCCGGTCGGCCCCTCGTAGCGTGACAGCTGCAGGCCGAGCTCCTCCACGAGCTTCGGGTCGGTGGCGGCACCCGTCACGGGCGCCGACCTTGTGTGCGGGACGTCGGCGAGCAGCGCGCCGAGCGTCACCACGAGCTCGACGCCGAGGTCGCGCGCGAGCGCGACGATCAGCTCGGTGAAGCGGCGCCAGCGGAAGTTCGGCTCGACCCCGAGCAGCAGGACGACGTCGCGGTCGAGGCCCGCGACGCGGCCCTGGTAGAAGACGTTCTCGGGCCACTCGATCCGGCGCGTCATGCCCTCGTCGAGGGATACGGTCGGCCGCGTCGCCTGGAAGTCGACGAAGCCCTCGGGGTCGATGTCGGCGAACCGCTGCGCCGACCAGAGCCGGGCGAGGTAGCCGCCGGCGAGCGTCGCGGCCTGGCCGCCGTCGTTCCACCCCCGGAACGCGGCGATCAGGACCGGACGCGTCAGCGTCGGGCGCTCGTCGATGCGGAGCTCGCTCTTCTCCACGGGCGAAGCGTACTGGCGGGCGCCCGCCTCCGGCGGCCGCGCGCTACCTGGAGATCGGCGTCGGGGAGGGCGCCGCGGGGGCAGGCTCGCGGGCGTGGGTGCGGGCGAGCGCGGGGGAGAGGAGCGGCAGCGGCGGCCGCCAGAGCGCGTGCACGATCGCCACGGTGAGCGTCCAGATCGTCGCCCCGAGCAGCACGTGCGCGAGCACGAGGCCCCACGGCAGCGCGTTCCGGTACTGGATCTCGCCGACGGCCATCTGGACGAGCAGCACCGCCAGGAGGGCGAGCCCGAGCCGGGCCAGCCCGGGCACCAGCGCACGGTTCCGCAGGATCCAGGCGCCTACCAGCAGCAGGCCGATCCCGTAGACCGCCGTCGCCCGGACGTGCACGTAGACGGCATCCGTCACCTCGACGCCGAGACGCCGCACGTCCTGCCCGCCCGAATGTGGCCCGGAGGCCGTCGCGACCGCGCCGGTGGCGACGAGCGCGAGGCAGGCGGGCACCCCGACGGCGGCCAGCACGCGCCACCACCGCGGGCCGACGGGGCGGCCGACGCCGTACGCGTAGGAGACGGCCTCCAGCGCCACCACCGCCGCGAGCGCGACCACCGCGAGCGCCAGCAGGAAGTGCGACATCACCGCGACGGGGTGTAGGTCCAGGATCACCGTCAGGCCGCCGAGCGGGATCTGCGCGACGGTGCCGAGGAAGGCCGCGAGGGCGGTGAAGCGCACCCAGCGCGGCAGGCCGGCGACGCGTGTCGACGCCAGCCAGGCGACGAGGGTCATCACGATCCCGACCAGCGCGACGATGCGGTTGCCGAACTCGACGAACGCGTGGAAGCCCTGCTCCGGGAACGGCTTGTCGCCGCAGTGCGGCCAGTTGTCGCAGCCGAGGCCCGAGGCCGTAAGCCGGACGAAGGCGCCGGAGGTGACGACGACGAAGAGAGCGCCGAGCGCGGCGAGGGCGAAGTGGACGAAGCGGCGCGGCGAGAGAGCGCGGCGGCGCCACCAGGAGAGGCCTCGACGCACCTCTCGAGTGTACGTGGGCTATTCGAGCACGATGCCGGCACCCGGCTCGACCGAGCCGATCCGCCAGAGACCAAGGTCGGCCGCAGCGAAGGCCGCTGCCAGCACGGCGCTCTTCTCGGCCGGCAGCGAGACGAGCAAGCCGCCTGCGGTCTGCGGGTCGTACGCCAGCGCCTCGCGGGCGGGCGTCGCCGCGCTCTCGACGTGCGCCTCGGCGAACTCGCGGTTACGGCGGTCGCCGCCGGTGCGCACCCCCGCCTCGGCCAGCTCGAGCGCGCCCGGCAGCGCCGGGAGCGCCTCCGCCTCGAGCACGACCCGGACGCCGCTCCGCGAGGCGAGCTCGTGCGCGTGGCCGGCGAGCCCGAAGCCGGTCACGTCGGTGACCGCGCTCGGGGCGAACGGCCGCAGCGCGTCGGCGGCGGCGCGGTTCAGGGCCTTCATCGCCTCGACCGCCGCTTCGAGCGCGCCCTCCGGGTCGCACCCCTCGCGCCGGGCCTGGAGCACGAGCCCGGTGCCGAGCGGCTTCGTCAGGAAGAGCGCGTCGCCGGGCCGGGCGCCGCTCTTCGGCCAGATGCCCGCCGGGTGCACGGTGCCGACGACGGCGAGCCCGTACTTCGGCTCGGCGTCGCGGATCGTGTGTCCTCCCGCGAGGATCGCGCCGGCGGCGCGCACTGCCTCGTCCGCGCCGGCGAGCACCTCTGCGAGCACCTCGACCGGCAGCTCCTCCGGAAAAGCGGTGACCGACAGCGCCAGCAGCGGCGCTCCGCCCATCGCGAAGACGTCGTTGAGCGCGTTCGTCGCCGCGATCGCGCCGAAGTCGCGCGGATCGTCCACGACAGGTGGGAAGAAGTCGACGGTGAAGACGAGCGCCCGCTCGTCGTCGAGGCGGTAGACCGCCGCGTCGTCGGCGGGGTCGAGCCCGACGAGCAGGTCGGCCGACTCGGCGGGAACCAGGCCGCCGAGCAGCGTCTCCAGGCGCGCCGCCGAGTACTTGGCGGCGCACCCGCCGGCCTGCGCAAGCGAGGTCAGGGTGGCTGTCTGCTCCATGCCAGCGAGTGTACGGACCGGGGAAGGAGACCCGTCGTGGCGGTCGAAACGAACGTGCGGAGAGACCTATCCCCCCTCCCCTCTCCCCTGACGACGCGACGGCCGTCACCCCCTCGGCGGCCGTCGCGCCGTCTGTGCGAGACTCGCCCGCGTGCCGAGCGCGCTGGTCACGGGAGGCTCCTCGGGGATAGGTCTCGCGATCGCGCGGATGCTCGCGGAGGAGGGCTACGGGCTGACGCTCGCGGCGCGCAAGCTCGAGCGGCTCGACGCGGCCCGCGCCGAGCTCGGCGCGGACGTCGTCCAGGGGGACGTCACCCGCGAGGACGACTGCGCCCGCCTCGTCGCCGCGCACGCCGAGCGCTTCGGCGGCCTCGACGTGCTCGTCAACTCGGCCGGGGTAGGGATCGCGGGCTCGCTCGGCGAGCTCTCGACCAAGCACTGGGACCTGCAGCAGAGCGTCAACCTCCGCGGCACCTTCCTCGTCACGCGCGAGGCGCTGCCGCTCCTGCGTGCCTCGCGGGGCTACGTCGTCAACCTCGCCTCGATCGCCGGGACGATCCCCGCGCCGGGGCTCGCCACGTACGGCGCGGCGAAGGCCGCGCTGATCGCGCTCACCCGCTCGCTCGTGCGCGAGGAGCAGGACACCGGCGTGCGCGCCACCGCCCTCTGTCCCGCGTTCGTCGACACCCCGATGGCGACCTG
>DASTPC010000248.1:0-13643 GCA_035720085.1 Gaiellaceae bacterium | reverse complement strand
GCGGCCGTCGACCGCGGTCAGGCCTGACACCTTGGACAGCTTGAGCTCGGGATCGCCGGCGTAGTCGAGGCCCTCGCTCGACTGCTGCCACGTCTCGCCGAGATCGGGGCTCCGCCAGATGCTCGCGCCGTGCCACTCGCTCGCCGCGGCGGCGAGGATGGCGCCCGTCCGGGCGTCGTGGATCGCGTGATACACGGGCCATCCTTCGCAGAACGGCCCGCGCGCTTCCCAGTCGCGCCGGCGCTCGTCGCTGGAGAACAGGAAGCACCCCTTCCGGGTGCCCACGATCAGGACGGTCTTCGACATGGACGTACCTCCGGTCGTGAGGGGTGTGGGTGTGGTGACTCGGCTATGGAGACGCTCCGAGCCGCGCAAAATCATCGGCCGGCTGGATTTGCCTTCCGGACGCGCCGCTTGACGCAGGCCGCCCGCCGCCGTAGCGTCGGGCGACGTGAGCTGCAGCGTCGTGTGCATCTCGCGCGCGGCCGGCGCGGGGGGCGAGGAGGTCGGCCGGCTCGTCGCCGAGCGGCTCGGCTTCCTCTACGTCGACGACGAGATCGTCACGCAGGCGGCGATCAGGGGAGGCATCGACCCCGCCGGGGTGGCGGACGAGGAGCGGAGGAAGACGGTCGTGGCCCGCGTGCTCGAGGCGCTCGCGCACGGCAGCGGCGAGGTGTGGCCGCCCGGCGGGGGCGGCGTCGGAGAGGAGCTTCGCAGCGAGGGGATCCGGGCGCTGATCCGCGAGACGATCGAGCAGACGGCGGCGCGGGGCAGAGTCGTCATCGTCGCGCACGCGGCCTCGCACGTCGTCTCGAGCGGTGCGGGCGTGCTCCGCGTCCTTGTGACCGCTTCGCCGGCGACGCGCGCAGTCCGCATCGGCGACCAGGACGGGCTCGACGAGGCCCACGCCGCCAGGTCCGTCAAGGACTCGGACGCCGCCCGGCGCGACTACCTCAAGCGCTTCTACGGCATCGACGAGGAGCTGCCCACGCACTACGACGTCGTGGTCAACACGGACGTGCTCTCGTTCGAGCGGGCGGCGCAGGTGATCGGAAAGGCGGCGGCCTAGCCTCGGCCGCACGCGGCGTACGATTCCGGTCGTGGCCTACGACGAGGAGCTGGCGCACCGCCTTCGCGAGCTCGTCGGTGCCGAGCCCGAGGTGACCGAGATGAAGATGTTCGGCGGGCTCGCGTTCCTGATCGGCGGCAACATGGCGGTCGCGGCCAGTGGCCAGGGCGGGATCCTGGTGCGCGTCGACCCGGCCCAGTCGGACACGCTCGTCGCGACGACGGCGGCCCACCCGCTGGAGATGCGGGGCCGGGAGATGACAGGGTGGCTGCGGGTCGACGCCGAGCACGTGCGGACGAAGCGCGAGCTTTCGTCGTGGGCGAAGCTCGGCACCGCCTACGCGCGCTCGCTCCCGCCGAAGCAGCGGTAGGCCCGTCCCAGCCCTTCGGCCGTCAGTCGTCGCCGGCGCCGTCACGGTCGCCCGCGCCGTCGTCGTCCGACTCGCGGCCGATTACGCCGAACCGGTCGTCGAGCTGCACGTCGACCTGCGAGCCGTCCGCGAGCGTGACCTCCACCTCGTAGGCGGCGCCGTCGTCGCCGACCTCGGTCTCCGTCACCTTGCCGCCGCCGGTCGCGGAGAGCGCGGCGGCGGACGCGCGCTCGAGCGTCGAGCCGCTCAGCGGCCGGTCGTCGCCGCCGCCCGCCGCGATCGCGATCCCGCCCGACACCGCCGCGACCACGACCGCCACGGCTGCGACGAGCATCAGCTTGCGTCTCAACTCCGACCTCCTTCCTCGGTTTCGCGACGACCGTAGCGCCCGCCGATGAGACGACCGTGAGAGCGGGCTCTCATCCGTTTCTCATCCACCGCGCGACAATGCAGGCGAGATGAGGCTCCTCGTCGCCGAGGACGAGCCGAAGCTGGCCGGCTTGCTGCGCCGCGGCCTGAGCGAGGAAGGCCACGCGGCCGACGTCGCCCGCACCGGCCCGGACGCGCTCTCGCTGGCCACGGCGGTCGAGTACGACGCGATCGTCCTCGACCTGATGCTGCCGGGGCTCGACGGCGTCGAGGTCTGCAGGCGACTGCGGGCCGGCGGCGTGTGGACGCCGGTGCTGATGCTCACCGCCCGGCACGCCGTCGAGGACCGCGTCGCCGGCCTCGACGCGGGTGCCGACGACTACCTGCCGAAGCCGTTCTCGTTCGCCGAGCTGCTCGCGCGGCTGCGCGCGCTCGCGCGTCGCGGCGCCATCGAGCGCCCCGCCGTGCTCGAGGTCGGCGACCTGCGCCTCGACCCCGCGACCCGGCACGCGTGGCGCGGCGATGCGGAGCTCGCGCTCTCGGCCAAGGAGTTCGCGCTGCTCGAGACCTTCATGCGCCGCGCGGGGCAGGTCCTCTCGCGCGAGACGCTGCTCGAGCATGCCTGGGACTTCGCCTACGAGAACCGCTCCAACGTCGTCGACGTCTACGTCCGCTACCTGCGCGGCAAGATCGACCGGCCGTTCGGCCGCGACTCGCTCGAGACGGTGCGCGGCGTCGGATACCGCCTGCGGCGTGACGGCGGCGGATGAGCCGGATCCCGCTGCGGCTCAGGCTGACGCTCGCGTTCGCGCTGGCGACGGCGGTCGTGCTCGCGGGGCTCGGCGCGTTCCTCTACGTCCGGCTCGGTGACTCGCTGCTGGAGCAGCTCGACGAGAGCCTGCAGGCGCGCGCCGCGACGCTCGCCACTCTCGTCGCGGACGGCGGCGACGTCGACGCCCGCGTGCTCGCCGCGGGTGACGAAGACGTCTTCGCCCAGCTCCTCCGGCGGGACGGCTCGGTCCTCGCATCGGCGCCCACGGTCGCGGGCGAGCCACTGCTCGCGGTGGACGAGCTTCCCGCCGGTGGCCCGCGCCTGCTCGACGCCGACGGCGTTGCCGGGCTCGACGGCGAGCAGGCGCGGCTGCTGGCCGAGCCGCTGGCAAGCCCCGACGGCCCGGTCGTGCTCGTCGTCGGCGGCTCCCTCGGGGATCGCGAGGAGGCCCTGGCCGGCCTGCTCACGGCCCTCTTCGTCGTCGGCCCGGTGGCGCTGGTGCTCGCCTCGATCGCGGGCTACCTGCTGGCCGCCGCCGCGCTGCGCCCCGTCGAGGACATGCGCCGCCGCGCGGCGGGTATCTCGGGCGACCAGCCCGGCCGGCGCCTGCCCCTGCCTCCCGCGAAGGACGAGATCCGCCGCCTCGGCGAGACGCTCAACGAGATGCTCGAGCGCCTCGAGGCGAGCCGCGAGCGGGAACGCCGCTTCCTCGCCGACGCGAGCCACGAGCTCCGGACCCCGCTCTCGCTCCTGCAGGCCGAGCTCGAGCTCGCGCTGAGGCGGCCGCGTGGCCGGGACGAGCTCGAGGCAGCGCTGCGCTCGGCCGCCGAGGAGGCCGACCGGCTGACCCGGCTCGCAGAGGACCTGCTGACGCTGACGCAGCTCGACGAGCGGCGAGCGCCGCTCCAGGTCGAGCCGGTCGCACCGGCGGAGCTGCTCGACGCCGTCGCCCGGCGCTTCGCCGCGCGCGCCGACGGGTCCGGGCGGCGGATCGAGGTCGACGCGCGCGCGGACGGCTTTGTCCCATGCGACCGCCTCCGGCTCGAGCAAGCGCTCGGCAACCTCGTCGACAACGCCCTCCGGCACGGCTCGGGAGCCGTCCGACTGAGTGCGGCCCGGCACGACGGGCTGGTCGAGCTGAGCGTGGGCGACCAGGGCGACGGCTTCCCGGACGACTTCCTGCTCCGCGCGTTCGAGCGCTTCAGCCGGGCCGACGCGGCGCGCACGGCGGGCACCGCGGGGCTCGGGCTGGCGATCGTCGACGCCGTCGCGCGTTCCCACGGAGGCGAGGCGACCGCCGCGAACGGCGACACAGGCGGCGCGGTCGTGACGCTCAGGCTTCCCGCCGCTCCCGTCTGACTGGTACTGATCGTCACAAGCCGGCTCCCACCAGCGAGGCGACCCCGTACGCGGCTTCCCCGAGGACCGACCCGCGTCCGCCCCGATGCGGCGCCGCTCGGCCCGCGCGAAGGTGGAGCCGAAAGGAGGTGACACGGTGAGCACCCATGCCATGGGAGGCGGCCGCGCGCAGGCGACGGCCGTCCGGACCGGCATCTCCGTGCACTGGCTCTGGCTCGCCGGCGGCTACGCGCTGGCGTTCCTCGTGCCGTTCGTGCTCGCCGACCGGATCGGCCTCGGTCGCGATCTCTACTACGGCCTCTACGCAGTCGCGGTGGCGGCGTTCTTCGTCTCCTGGACACGCTCGACGCAACAGTCACTCGGTGCGCTCGTCCGCCGGCGCTGGCCGCTCGCCGTCGGTCTCGGCCTGCTCGTCGCGGCCGTGCTGAGCGTGCTGGTGCTGCGGTCGGAGGACGCCACGGCGCGGCCCGACGGCCTGGAGCTGGCGGGCGCCCTGCTCTGGCGAGGCGTCGTCTACGGCGCAACGGACGGTCTCCTGCTGTCGGCGTTCCCGATCCTCGCGGTCTTCGCCGCGTTCGCGGGCAGCCGGCTCCGTACGAGCCTGCCCGGAACGTTCCTCGTCGGCGTCGTCGCGATGGCCGCCTCGGTGGCGATGGCCGCCGTCTACCACGCGGGCTACGCCGAGTTTCGCTCGGAGAAGGTCGCCAAGCCGGTAGCCGGAGACGTCGCCTGGAGCCTGCCGACGCTGGTCACGCTCAACCCTCTCGGCGCGCCGATCGCACATGTCGGCCTGCACGTGAGCGCCGTCCTGCACAGCTACGAGACGGACGTCTTCCTCCCGCCGCACGAGTAAGCGCGACCCGGCCGGGTGCGCGACCGCGCCCGGCCGGCCGCCCCGCCTACCTCGGGAGCGCGTCGATGCGGTGGTGCAGTACGCGCCGCTGCAGGGAGACGTCGTCCTCGAGCGACTTCAGGAACTTGATCAGCGCGTGGAGCTCGTCGTCGCCGAGCGAGCTCACGTCGGGAAGCCCGCCGAGCGGCTCGGTCGAGACCTCCCCCTTTCCGGTGAACAGCCGTCGCGGCGGCGGCGGCGACTCGCGATCGACCACGAGCATGCCCGCGCGGCGGAGGCGGCCGAGGCGGCGAACCCGCTCGGCCCGGAGCAGGTCGATCCGCTCGTGCAGGAACCGGCGCCTGATCTCGATCTCGGCGAGGTCGTTCCTCAGCATCGCAAGCCGCTCCTGTCGCTCGCCCTCGTCGAGCGCCTCGCCGTCCTGGAAGAGCTCCATCGCACCCCCTCGAGCGTCGAATCGTGGCCGTACCCCTTTCGGGGGATATCGGCAGGCCGGCCGGAGGGCTTGAGGGGAAATCACCCCATTCCGAGGGAGATGATGCCCCGGTCGATCAGCCCTTGTGTGAACGCGGCGGCGGGCAGGAGCTTGACTCCGTACGTGTCGCGCAGGAACCACTCGAGGTAGACGAACGCGCTCGAGCGGACGGTGCCGAGCCGCTCGAGACGGCCGAGGTCGCAGACTGCGAGGCGGGAGCGCAGGTCCGGCCGGTCGAGGAAGAGGGAGACGAGCGAGCCCTCCGCGTCCTCGGTGTCGCCGAGCAGCATCGTCGGCGTGTCGGAGACGAGGGCCTCGACGCCGAGGAAGCCGTTGCGGAGCTCGAAGCGGCTCGCCTCGCGGCGCCAGCGCACGACCAGCTCCGTGGGCTCGAACGACTCGACGACGACGTCCTCGAGCTCTCGGTCGCAGTGGTCTGCGAACGCAGCGAGCACCTCGCCCTGCGTCACGGTGCTGGCCGCCCACTCGATGCGCCGGCCGGTCGCGGCCTCGGCGAGCAGCGCGCGCGCGTCGTCGCGGCGCGCAGGGTCGAGCAGGCCCTGCGCGCGAAGCTCTTCGACCGCTTCGTCCGGCAGCGCCTCGACCCGCGTGCCGGTGCGAGGGTCGAGGAGGGCCTCGAGCACGGCCAGCTGCAGCCGGGAGCGCATCGCCCCGTTCTACGCCACCGTCAGGACGGCGTCCACGAAGACGTCCGGCGAGAGCTCCGCGATCGGCAGCCACCTGCCGCCGCCGGCCTCGGCGAGATCCCTGCCGCAGCTCGCGCTCCTTCCCGGCGGGGAGGCGTCGACCACCACGCAGCCGATCCCCGCGCGCCGCAGCGTGCGCGCCTCGGCGAGCGTGTCCCGGACCGGGTCGCGACCGCGGCGCAGTGCGACGTTCGGGAGCCCGTCGCTGACGACGACCACCACCGGTCGCGCGTTCGGGCGGCGGTAGCGCTCCTGGCGGAGGACACGGCCCGCCCGGACGAGTGCGTCCGGCAAGGGCGTCCGCCCGCTGAGCGGGATCCTGCGCAGCGCCTCGGCGGCCCGCCGCAGGCTCGAGGTCGGGCGCAGCGCCACGGTCGCCTCGGCGATGCCGCTGCGAAAGGCGACCAGTGCGACGCGGTCGCCCCGGGCGGCGGCGTCCTCGAGCAGCCGGAACACGAGCCCCTTGACCTGCTCCACGAGCCGGTCCGCCTGCAGCGAGTAGCTGTTGTCGACGACGAAGCAGACGTCGAGCGGAACCCGGTGCTCCCGCACCTTGCGCCGCAGGTCCGCCGGCTCGACGGTCAGCGCTCCGCCGCGTCGCCCGACGCGGACGGCGGCAGCCCGCAGGGTCGCGTCGTACGCGACGTCCCGGTCGTGTGGCCCGGCGAGCCGGTGGCGCGAGTACTTGCCGCGCCGCAACGCGACGAGTGACCGGTCGCGGCGTCCGACCGCACCGCGCTCGACCCGGTCGCGCTGCCGGGTCGCCTCGAGCGCCCGCGCGGTGTCGACGGCGAGCTCGGCGACGCCCGGCTCTTCGTCGAGCAGCTCTAGGTCGCGCCCGGGCCCGGCCTCGCCGGGGCCGCCGCTTTTTTTTCGGCCGACTCGGTTTCGAGCACGTCCTCGAGCAGCCGGCGCAGGACGCGCTCGTCGATGCCCGGTGCCGCATCGAAGGGATCGACGGGGACGCGGTGGCCGAGCGCGAGGGCGGCAGCCTCGAGGACGTCGTCGGAGCCGGCCCGGTCGCGCCCGTCGAGCGCCGCAAGGGCTTTCGCGGACTGGAGGATCGTCACGTCGGCGCGATGGCTCGGGACGCCGGCGCGGACGACGAGGAGCGCGATCGCACGGTAGAGCTGCTCGGCTACCTCGACCCCGCCGACGCGCTCGCGCGCCGACTGGACGGCGTTCGCGAGTGCCGCCTCCTCGCCGGCCCAGGCGGCTGCGAACGCCTCGGGGTCGGACGTGAACGCTTCGCGCCGACGTAGCACCTCCGCGCGGGCGCCCGGCTCGACGATTGCCTCGACGACGATCCGCAGCCCGATCCGGTCCGCCAGCTGGGGCCGCAGCTCGCCCTCGTCCGGGTTCATCGTCCCCACGAGCAGGAAGCGGGCCGGGTGGGAGACCGAGACGCCCTCCCGCTCGACGACGTTCGTGCCGAGCGCAGCCGCGTCGAGCAGCAGGTCGCAGATGTGGTCGTCGAGCAGGTTGATCTCGTCGACGTACAGGATGCCCCGGTTGGCGTTCGCGAGCAGGCCGGGCTCGAGCGCGGTGACCCCCTCACGCAGCGCCCTGGCGATGTCGACGGAGCCGGCGACGCGGTCCTCGGTCGCGTTGAGCGGCAGGTCGACGACGCGGACGCGGCGGCGGGACACCGGCAGCTCCTCGCCGCGCGCCACCCGCTCTCGGCAGACCGCGCACGGGTCGGCCGGATCGCAGGAGAACGGGCAGTCGGCCACCGTTTCCAGCTCGGGCACGAGCGCGGCCAGGCCGCGGACGGCCGTCGACTTCGCCGTCCCGCTCGGGCCCTCGACCAGCACGCCGGCGACGGCCGGGTTGACGGCGTTGAGCAGGAGCGCCCGCTTGAGGCGCTCCTGCCCGACGATCGCCGTGAACGGGTACGCCCTGCTCAGCTCAGGAGCAGCGGCTTCCCGAAGGTCGGCTCGGCCTGGGGAATCGGGGCGAAGTGCCAGGTGCCGATCAGCGGGACCGCCGTGTCGCGGTTGACCTTGACGTCGATCACGTAGGGCTTGCCGGCCGCGAGCGCCGTCTGGAAGGCGTCGCCGAGGTCGGCCGGGTCCTCGACCGAGATCCCGCCCGCGCCCATCGCCTCGGCCATCTTCGCGAAGTCGGGGTTCCAGAACTCGCCGGTCGACTGCTTGACGAAGCTCGTCCCGATCTCGCGCCCGTCCATGTAGAAGCGCTGCAGGTCGCGGATCACCCCGATCGTGTAGTTGTTGAGGATCACCCAGACGGCCGGGATGTCGTACTCGGTCGCGGTGGCGACGGCGCCCGGGAACATCATGAAGCTGCCGTCGCTCGTGACGCAGATCGCGGGCGTGTCGGGCCGCGCGAGCTTGAGCCCGAGCACGCCGTACGTGCCGAACCCCATGCCCGCGAACCCGCCCGGCGTGAACACGGTCTGCGGGCCGTAGACGTCCCAGTACTGCTCCACCCAGGTCTGGTGGTTGCCCGTGTCGGTGATCATCAGCGTGTCGTCGGAGGCGGCGGCGCGCAGCTCCTTGATCGCGCGCCGCGGGTCGATCGGCACCGCGTCAGAGGCCTTCTCCTGCTCGATGAAGTTCGACCACTCCTCCTTGAACGAGTCGACCTGGTCGTGCCAGGGCGAGCGCTCCCGCTTCGGGCCGCGCTGCTCGGCCTGGGCGGCGAGCTGGCGCAGCACCTCGCGCGCGTCGCCGACGATGCCGAGCTCGGTCGGGTAGTTGCGGCCGATCTCCTGCGGGTCGATGTCGACGTGGATCAGCTTCGTCGGCGGGATGTTGTAGGTGTAGCCCGGCAGCCACGAGGAGCTGTGGATGTCGGAGAAGCGACAGCCGATCGCGAGGATCACGTCGGCGTTGCGCGCCGCCTCCTGGGCGGGGTACTCGCCCCAGCAGCCGGCGATGCCGAGGTGCAGGGGGTGCCGGGCCGACAGCGCCCCCTTGCCCATGAACGAGGTGTAGACGGGGATGTTCACGTGCTCGGCGAACGCCTGCAGCTCCGCGCACGCCTCGGAGCAGATCACGCCGCCGCCGGCGAGAATGAGCGGCCGCCGCGCCCCCAGCAGCAGGTCGAGCGCCTTCGCCACCGCTTCCGGCGAGCCCGGCGTCCGCCACTCGAGCATCAGCGAGCGCTCGGCGGGGTCGGGCACCTCGACGTCCGCCTTCGTCACCCAGAGGTCGTAGGGGACGTCGAGGTGGACGGGGCCCGGCCGGCCGGTACGGGCGAGCTTGAACGCCTTGGGCAGGAACTTGCCGAGGTCCTCGACCGAGTGCGCCTGGAAGCTGCGCTTGGTGAGCACCTTTGCGACGCTCGGGAAGTCGGCCTGGAAGTGCCGGTACTCCTCCTGCAGCGCGCCCGAGTCGTACTGGGTCGTCGCCACCTGGCCGGTGATGGCGATGAACGCCGACGAGTCGTAGAAGGCGTTCGCGAGCGCCGCCGTCAGCAGCATCGGGCCGGGGCCGGTCGAGGTGTAGACGGGGATCACCTCGTGACTGACCCGGTAGTACGCGTCGGCCATGTACGCGGCGCCGGTCTCGATGCGCGGGAACACCACCTTGATCTCGTCCTGCCGGTCGAACACGCCGTCCAGCAGCCCGACGGCGCCGTGCCCGGCGTAGCCGAACAGGTACGGCACCTTCTCCCGGATCAGGTACTCGACGACGAGGTCCGTCCCGCGCAGCTCGGCCATGGCCCGCTCCTTCCCTCGATGATCGACTCTTCACGATCATCCGCCCCGCCCCTACGGGATGCAAACGGGAACCGTCGGCTCCTCGGCGGTGGGCTGTACGGGTGCCCTACGGCAGGGCGCTGCCGTCGAAGAGCGGTGCCGCAGCGGCGTCGCCGTAGCGGGCCCGGACGGCGGCATAGGCCTCGTCGAGACGTGGCGGCCGTCGCAACGTGTGCCCGTCGGAGGCGACGAGCGCGACCACGCCGTCGTCCAGCAGCCGCCATGCGGTCGCTTCCGCGGTACGGCCGTGCCCACCCGTCAGCGACGGGGCGTTCAGGCACAGCAGCCAGCCGCGGGCCGCGAGCTCGTGTGCGGCCTCGGGCTGGGCCGTGACGGCCGGGCACCGCTCGGGGTGCGCGAGCACCGGCACCATGCCCGCGGCCTCGATCAACTCGCCGGCCGCGGCGACGGCGTCGAGCGGGGCGGCGAAGTCGAGCCACCAGCCCGGGAACTCGACCAGCACCGCGTCCCGGTCTCCGAGCCGGTACTCGGCGGGGTCGGCGTCGCCGAGCTCGGTCGGGAAGACCTCCCAGCCGGCCTGCAGGTCGAGACCCCAGGCGGCGACCTCGTCGCGCAGGACCGGATAGGCCTCGCGGAACACCCGCTCGCGCGCGGGCGTGCGCGGGTAGGTGTCCGTCGGCGCGTGCGCGTGCGGAGTGGCGAAGAGGGTGCGCGTGCCGCTCTCGAAGGCGACCCGGCAGAGCTCCAGGCCCTCCCCGAGCGACGCCGCGCCGTCGTCGCCGGACGGCACGACGTGCGAGTGGACATCGACGAAGGCGACCCGGCCGTCGGAGGACACGGCACGAGACTGCCATGCCGACCGTGCGTGGGCGCTGTCAGAGCGTGTGGGTAGTCGGGGTCACATGGGGCGCCTCCTGCGACGACGGCGACGGATCGGCGAGTCGGCCAGCTCGGGGCGGGGATGGCCGACCTCGCGGCGCACGCGCTCGATCAGCTCGGACGCGAGGTCACGCCGCTCGGGGAACGGCTCGCCGAGCCTCTCGCAGAGGACGGCGGCAAGAGCGTAGACCTGGCGGACGGTCGGGCGGCCGTCCCGATGCATCCGTGGCTGCATGGTTCGAGTGCAGCAGAGAAGCCGTGCCATGTGTGTGCCGACTTCGTGCCAACTTCGTGACGGCGGCGGCCGCCCCGGCCCCACGCACCAGCACCCGAACCCCGACTCAGCCGCCGCCCGGCACCCGCCCGCCCTCGTGGATCGCCCGCACCGTCTCGATCGTGTCGGCCTCGGACGCATGCTTGTCGGGGCGATATCCCTTCACCCGGGCGAAGCGGAGCGCGAGACCTCCCGCGTAGCGAGAGCTGGCCTGCACCCCGTCGAAGGCGACCTCCACCACGAGCTCGGGTCGCACGCGAACGACGTGCCCCTCACGGCCGGCCTCGAGCGCAAGGAAGTGCTCCGTCTGCCACGCGAGCAGCTCGTCGGTCATGCCCTTGAACGTCTTGCCGAGCATCACGAACCCCCCGCTCGCCGCGTCACGCGCGCCGACGTGGATGTTGCTCAGCTTCCCGCGCCGGCGGCCGTGCCCCCACTCGGCGGCGAGGACGACCAGGTCGAGCGTGTGCACCGGCTTCACCTTCAGCCAGCCGGCACCCCGCCGGCCCGCCTCGTACGGCGCGTCGAGCGCCTTCACCATCACACCCTCGTGCCCACGCTCCAGCGCGGCCGCGAGGAAGCGCTCGGCCGCCGCCTCGTCGGCGGTCTCGAGCCGCGGCACGCGAAGCTGTTCGGGCACGCAGGCGGCGAGTGCCTCCGCGCGCCGCTGGCCCGGCGAGTCGAGCAGGTCGGCACCGTCGAGGTGGAGCACGTCGAAGAAGAACGGCGCCAGGGGGACGCTCGCCCGCAACCCGTCGCGGTCGCTCTTGCTGCCGAAGCGGCTCATCGTCTCCTGGAAGGGGCGCGGGCGGCCGTCGGCATCCAGGGCGATCACCTCGCTGTCGAGGACGGCCGACTCGGCGTCCAGCGCGAGCGCCGCGGCGACGACCTCCGGCACGCGCGCCGTCACGTCGGCGAGGGTGCGCGTGTACGCGCGTACCTCGCCGCCGCTGCGGTGCACCTGCAGGCGGGCGCCGTCGAGCTTCCATTCGAGCGCCGCCGGCGAGATCCGCGCGAGCGCGTCGGCGAGCGTCTCGGCGGTCTGGGCGAGCATCGGCTGCAGCGGCCGGAAGGGCGTCAGCCGGAACTCCGCGAGCGCGTCGCCGCCCGCGAGGGCCGCGGCGGCGGCCGCGCCGAGGTCGCCAGCCAGCATCGCGGCGCGGCGCACAGCCGCGGCCGGGACGCCGGCCGCCTTCGCCACGGCGTCGGCCATCACGCCGGCGAGCGCCCCCTGGCGCAGGTCGCCGAGCAGGAGCGCCGTCAGGAAGCGCTGCTCGCGCTCGGTCGCGCGCGAGAACAGCCCGCCGAGCTCGCTCCTCCGCACCGCCTGGGAGCCGGCGCCCGTCGCGGCGCCGACCCGCCGCAACGCCTCGTCGACCTCGAGCAGCTCGAGGCTCGTCTCGCCGGCCGGCGCCGGAAGCTCGCGGAGCGTCGCCCAGCCGACGCCGATCCGCTCGTGCGGGAGCTCGCCGGCGAGGTAGGCGACCGCGACCCCGACCTCCTCCGGCCCGGCGAGCGCGAGACAGCCTGCGAGCCGCTCGATCTTCGCGAGTCGGCGTGGCGTGGCGGCGACGTCGGCCGAGGCGAGGGCGACCTCCTCCAGGAGCACGCGACCGAGACTACGTCACCTGTCCGGCGCCGTAGAAATGGATCCACTTCGAAGATAGACTGCTGCCCTTCGCGGGACTCCGACACGGAGGTGAGGCAGCTGTGACGAGACGATCCTCGACCATCCTGCTCGCGAGCGCGCTGCTGGTCGTCGCGCTCTGCACGGCGTCCGTCTCGGGTGCGTCGAGCAGCGCGACCGCGGGCTTCAAGTTCGGGGTCATCCTCCCCACGTCGGCGACGGACCTGAACTGGTCGCAGACGATGGCAGCGGCCTCGCGCGAGACCGCCAAGCAACTGGGAGCGGACCTCTCGATGACCGACAAGGTCTTCGACCCCAACCAGGCGCGCCCGCTGTTCGACCAGCTACTCGGGCAGGACGTCAAGCTGATCTTCGCCCACAGCTTCAGCTACGCGCAGCTCGTCAAGGAGCTGGCGGCGAAGAACACCGACACGATCTTCGTCGTGTCAGCGGACGGCGAGAAGCCGAAGGCGAACATCTCGATCTCCACGTACAGCTACCTCGAGACCGGCTACTCGCAGTGCTGGCTCGCCGCGAAGCTGTCGAAGAGCGGCGTGATCGGGAACGTGGGCGCGTCCAAGGCGCCGTACAACACCGAGACGAACCAGGGCTGTCGGCTCGGCGCCAAGGCGGCCAACCCGAAGGCCAAGGTGCTGGAGGCGTACACCAACGACTTCGTCGACCAGCAGAAGGGCCGCGAGGTCGGCCAGTCCCTGCTCGACCGGGGCGCGGACGTCCTCTTCGTGTCGGGCGGGACGGACTCGTCGCTCGGCGCGCTGGCGCTCTGCGGCGCACGCAAGGTGCCGTGCCTCAGCACCGCCTACGACAACCGCACGGTCTCCCCGGCCTGGGTCGTCTCGAGCACGTACATCAACTGGCGTCCGTGGCTGAAGAAGACGATCAACGACATCGCGGCCGGGCGCTACAAGACGTTCACGTACGACGGGACGATCGGCAACGGCGGCCTCCGTGTGACCCCGTTCGACGGGCCGAGCGCGAAGCTCGTGTCGGGCAAGCTGCGCGGCCAGTTCGCGACGATGCTCCAGCGGCTCGGCTCGAAGGCGATCAAACTGCCGGCCAGCACCTCGCACCCCGGCTACCGCTAGCACGCACGTGTGGCGCCCCCGCCCACCGGGCGCGGGCGCCACCTCCGTCCCGTGACCACCGCCCTGGCCAGCCTCCGCGGCGCGTCCAAGCGCTTCGG
>DASTPC010000247.1:0-2998 GCA_035720085.1 Gaiellaceae bacterium | reverse complement strand
CGCGCAGCGGCTCGCGTCCGTCGACGCCGCGTACGCCGCGGCGGCGAAGCGCTTCGACCTGCGGCCTCACGCCTCTCCAGGCGGGTCGAGGCGCTCCGGGCAGAGCTCGAGAAGGTAGCCGTCGCATGAGCGCCGCCCCGTCGGCCGTCCCAACACGCTGCCCCAACTGCGGTCGCGACTCCGCCGCAGGCGCGCTTTTCTGCGGACACTGCGGCGGGCCGCTGAACGGCCGGACCGCCAGTCGCTCCGGGCGCCGCCCACAGCGGACGCACGTGGCGCTCCTCGCCGTGCTCGCCGTCGGCATCGGCGCGATCGTCTTTCGGCGCTCTCGTACGTCCGCCTCGACGACTGCCTCGACGCACAGGAGGGGCAGATCGCCGCGCTCGGCCAGGGCGCTGCCCGACTCGAGCGACAGAGCGCCGGGCTCGGGCAGACGCGCGCGTGAGTCCCTACGGGCTGGAAGGCACGGTGACGACGGGCATCGTCAGCCGGGTGACCGACAACGAGATCCAGACGGACGCGGCCGCGAACCCAGGCAACTCGGGCGGTCCCGCCATCGATCGAGAGGGCGGCGTCGTCGGCGTCCTGCTCGCCGGCGGCGGCGAGAATCTCAACTTCACGGTCCCCGTCCGGCGGGCCTGCGTGCGTCTCCGCCGCTGCGAGGCGTAGTAGTCGTCACACCGGCGAGCAGACCTCGTCGCCGCGGTACAGGTCCCGCTGCTCCGCGTGCAACTGCAGGTCGCGCGTGCGGCTGTACGGCCGCAGGGGCCGGCCCTCCCACGTGACGTCCGGCGTGACGCCCGGCCCGATCACCGTCGCCCGGTAGCGCGTGCCCTGCCCCGACGGCCGCCCCTCGTGCCGGTAGAAGCCGTAGCAGAAGACGCCCGTCGGCCGGTGCACGAGAAAGCCGTTCTCGCGCCTCCACCCCGAACCGTACGCCGAGTCGTAGGTGTCGACGTAGAGGTTGCGGCCGAACGAGTCGAGCGGCTCTCCAGACGGCGTCGACGCGAACCCGTGTACCGGCACGCCGCGGTAGGTCAGCCTTCCGAACAGGTGGTCGAAGCGCCGGTAAGCCCAGTTCGAGCGCACCGTCAGCTTCGCGAGCGGGCCGCTCCAGTGGGAGAGCCGGAGCTCCCAGGCGTCGCGGTCGCCGTCCGCGGGCAGCCCGTAGTTCGGCAGCCGGCGCTGCCACGACTGGACGGCCCAGTGGGAGCCGTCGGGCGCCGTGCACGCCGTCACGAGCCACGCCAGCGGCGGGCCCGAGTAGGGGCCGCACGCGTTGCGCACGCCACCGGCGCGGGCCGGAGCGTAGTCGAGGCTGAAGGAGACCTGGCGCCCCTCGGGAGTCGGCTGGACCGCGTCGACCGCGCCCCAGGCGGCGACGTGGAAGCGCCGGCCCGCGCGCGTGTACGAGAGCACTGCCCGGCCGGAGGAGCTCACCTTCAGCTCGACGTCGGTCCCGTCGCGCGCGACGAGCTCCGACGCGCCTGCCGTCGGTGCCGGCACGGCCGCGAGCAGTGCCGCGACGGCCACGACGAGCGCCCCTCCGGCCCGGTTCGGGCTGTTCCGAACGGCCCCGGACACGCGCGTGCGGAGCGCTTCCAGCATCGATTGGCGCCTCCCCTCGACGAGGCGGGCGCGCGTCGCGCGACATGCTCCGCAACCGCGCAACGACTGCGCCGACCCCAGGCTGCGTGAACGAAGGCGGCAGTCTAGCGCGCTCGTCGACCTGTGACCGCGTTGCGGAAGTTGGTGCCGCAGCCGGTGTTCACGCAACCCTGCCGGACGGCTCCTGTGTCCGGCGCGCGAGACGCGAACGGGAGGGAAGCGTCCCGCGAGCAGTCGGCTGCGGCGCGTACCCGGCGCATTCCCTGCGCCGGGGGACTCTCAAACCTCGGCGCGCGTCCGCCCCGGGCGCCACTCGAACACGGCGAGCAGGCACCCCGTCTCCGTGCGCGAGCTGTGCCGCGTCCCCGGCCCGTACGTGACGAAGTCGCCCGGGCCGAAGACGGTGCCGTCGTCGTCCACGAGGTCGCCCTCGAGCACGAGGAACTCCTCCATGCCGGCGTGCTCGTGCTCGATCGTGACGGCCCCCGGCTGCATCCGCATCACGTACGTTCCCTCGCCTGTTGCTGCGTCGTAGCTCACCGGCAGCCAGCCGAGCTCGGGCTGTACGGGCCCTTCCATGTCGTAGGCGAGGAGCGGCGCCGCCGCGGTGCGGACGACGCGGCGCGCGCCTGCGGTTTCGCTCACCGGGGCTCGGCGGCGTCGGCCTTCGCGGCTCGCTCCTCGGGCGACTGCTCGAGCTCGCGTAGGGGGCGCCGCGGGTCGACGTCGTCGACGGTGCGGCGCACCTCGCGGAGCCCGAGCCCGAGTTGGCGCGCGATCTGCGGAACGCGAGAGGTTCCGAACAGGAGCACCAGCACGGCCCCTAGGACGATCAGCTCCCACTGTCCGATTCCGAACGGCACGACCGCATTGTCGCACGCACGGCCACCAGTACGCTGCCCCGGTGCGAGGATCCTCCTGCGCAGGCTCCCGGTGACGCTGTGCGCGCGGTCTGCTGCCCCGACAAGTTCCGCGGCTCGCTGAGCGCGATCGAGGCCGCAGCCCGCATGGCGACAGGAGCGCGGGCCGCGGGGCTCGAGGCCCTCTCGCTGCCGCTCGCCGACGGCGGCGAGGGCACGCTCGACGTCCTCCTCGCCACGGTCGGCGGACGCCGCGAGCGGACGGCTGTCTCCGGGCCGCTGGGCGAGCCGGTCGAGGCGGAGTGGGGAGTGCTTCCCGACGGCACGGCGGTCGTCGAGGCCGCGCGCGCCGCCGGCCTCGCCCTCGTCGCCGGGCGCAACGACCCGGTGTCGGCGACGACGGCCGGAGTCGGCGAGCTGCTGCGCGCGGCGGCGGCTGCGGGCGCCCGGCGTGCGCTCGTGGGCGTCGGCGGCTCCGCCACCACCGACGGCGGTCTCGGTGCCGTCGAGGCGCTCGGCTGGTCGCTCGA
>DASTPC010000246.1:0-26624 GCA_035720085.1 Gaiellaceae bacterium | reverse complement strand
GGTGCAGCCGGCCCGCGCCCACGCCCGGAGGAGGGCTCCCCGGGCGAGCTTCGCCCCCGGCCGCCGCGACGCGGCGAGGGCGGCATCCGAGTTTTCTCGAGAAACCCTCACGTCGCATGACGGCAAACACGGACGCTACTCGCGCCCCCGCCGACCGTCAACGGGCGAGGCGCTAGAGTCGCCGTGATGGAGCTCCGCGCGGAGATCGTGCGCCTGCACCTCGCGGAGACGTTCACGATCTCGCGCGAGTCGCAGGACTGGGCGGACGTCGTCCAGGTCGAGCTGCGCCACGAGGGCGCGGTGGGGCGTGGGGAGGCTGCCCCGATCGACCGCTACGAGGAGACCGCGGACTCGGCGCTCGCGTTCGTTCGCGAGCACGAGGAGCTGCTCGGCGACGACCCTTTCGCGCTCGAGGAGATCGGCTCACGGCTGGCGGCGGTACCCGGCGAGCAGGCTGCCAAGTCGGCGCTGGACGCCGCGCTGCACGACCTGCAGGGAACGCTCGTGGGCGTGCCGGTCTGGCGCCTGCTCGGCCTGCCGCGGGCGGGCCCGCCGACCTCGTGGACGGTCTGGCTCGGGGATCCCGACGACATGGCCAGACGGGCCGAGCGCTCGGCACCGCGGTTCCGGCGGCTGAAGCTGAAGCTCGGCGGCGGCGACGGGCTCGACGTCGAGCGCGTCCGCGCCGTGCGGGGCGTCACGGACCTGCCGCTCCAGCTCGACGTGAACGAGTGGTGGTCGCTCGACGAGGCGCTCGACGCCGTGCCGCAGCTCGCGGAGCTCGGCGTGCAGTACGTCGAGCAGCCGCTGCGGGCGGGCGACGAGGGCGGGCGGGAGCTGAAGCGGCGCTCGCCCGTGCCGGTCTACGTCGACGAGGACTGCCACGTGCTCGCCGACGTGGCGCGCTGCGCGGAGATCGCGCACGGCGTCAACGTCAAGCTGGCCAAGTCGGGCGGGATCCGGGAGGCGGTGCGGATCGCGCATGCCGCGCGCGCCCTCGGGCTCGGCGTGATGCTCGGCTGCATGATCGAGTCGGGGCTCGGGATCGCAGCCGGCTGCGTCGTGGCGCCGCTCTGCGACCACGTCGATCTCGACGGCAACCTCCTGCTGCGGGAGGATCCCTGCCCCGGCCCGGCGTTCGTGGACGGCGTCCAGCTGCCGGCGGACGCGCCCGGGCTCGGCGTCGGCTGAGCCCGTCCCCGGGATCGACCGGCGGCGCACGATCGCCCGGCACGAGGCCCGGCCGTGCTCGGGGCGAGGCCGTGGGGCGTCGGCGCACGGCGCTCACGCTGCTGCACGAAACGTGCCATCGATCAGACGACGGTTCCGTCACGACTTCGTGCCGAAAGCGTCACGAACCGCTTGCTCAAGCCCTCAGCGAGAATCGAACCACCCTGGCACATGCCAGCCCGGTGCCAAGCTCGTGCCAGCTTGGTGCCGGTCGTCTCGACGTAGGCTTGCGGCGTGGCGCGCCGCCTGCTGATCCTCGCCGAGGGCTTCTCCGCCGACGAGCACTACGGCAAGACGATGCGCGGGGTGCTGCGCTACCGGCGCGAGGGCGTCGTCGCCATCCTCGACTCGCGGCGGGCGGGGGAGCTCCACGACGGGGTCCCGGTGGTCGGCAGCGTCAACGAGGCGCTCTGCTTCGGCCCGGAAGCGGCGCTCGTCGGCGTCGCGACGCAGGGCGGCCGGTTCCCGCCCGAGTGGCGCGAGCTCCTCAAGGCCTGCATCCGGCAGGGCCTCGACGTCGAGAACGGGCTGCACCAGTTCATCGCCGACGACCCCGAGCTGGCCGAGCTCGCGGCGCGGCAGGGCGTCCGGCTGCACGACCTCCGCCGGCCGCCGGACGGGCTCGACTGTCCCTCCGGCGCCAACCTGGAGGTCCCGGGGCGGATCGTGCTCACCGTCGGCTCGGACTGCGCGATCGGGAAGATGACCGTCTCCCTCGAGCTCGACCGGGAGGCGCGGGCGCGCGGCCTCGCCTCGGTGTTCGTCCCGACCGGCCAGACGGGGATCGCGATCGCCGGCTGGGGCATCTCGGTCGACGCGGTCGTGGCCGACTTCCTCGCCGGCGCGGCGGAACGCCTCGTGGTCGAGGGAGCCGCCCGCGGCGGCGAGCTGCTCCTCGTCGAGGGCCAGGGGTCGCTCGTGCACCCGGCCTACTCCGGCGTCACGCTCGGCCTCCTCCACGGCTCCGCGCCGCACACGCTCGTCCTCTGCCACAAGGCCGGGACGACGGAGGTGGAGGGCTACCCCGGCCACCCGCTGCCGTCACTCCCCGAGCTGATCGAGCTGCACGAGCGCAGCGCGCTCCCGCGCCGGCCCGCGCGGGTCGCCTGCATCGCCCTCAACACCGCCGCGCTCGACGAGGATGCCGCGCGCGCCGAGATCGAGCGCGTGGAGGTCGAGACGCACCGGCGTACGGACGATCCTGTACGGTTCGGCCCTGCTCGGTTGCTCGACGCCGTGCTCGCCGCTCTGGGATAGCGGTCGGCACGGCGGCAGGGTTGGGCCGCCGGGTCGTGAACGCATGGGGATCGTGGGCAGGAGAACACGGGCGGCCGCGGCCGCAATCGGGGCGTTGCTGGCGACCGCGGGGACCGCCCAGGCGATCGACTTCGGCGCCACCGACGACACCGGCAAGTACCTCGGCGCCGAGAGCGCGCCCTACTTCGAGACCATGCAGCGCGTCGGGTTGAGCGTGAACACGATGACGCTGCATTACGACCCCGTCCGCCGGATCGAGTCGTCCGAGGCGAGCGCCGTGCAGCGCGCGCTGCCCGTCGCCGGCCGGCTCGGCGTGAGCGTCACGCTGCGGCTCTACCCCGCGCGGCCGACGTCGCTCGCCGGCGACGCCGCCTCGGCCAAGCGCTTCGCCGCCTGGGTGGCCGGCGTCGCCCGCCGCTACCCGGCGGTGCGGACGTTCGTGATCGGCAACGAGCCCAACCAGCCGCGCTTCTGGCAGCCGCAGTTCGACCGCAAGGGCCGGCAGCTGTCGGCACCGGCCGCGGGACGGATCCTCGCCGCCGCCTACGACGCGCTCAAGCGGGTCGACCCGGAGATCACGGTCGTCGGGCTCGGGCTCTCCTCGCGCGGCAACGACCGTCCGTTCGCCCGCAGCAACGCGTCCACCTCGCCCGTGCGCTTCCTCGCCGCGCTCGGCACGTGGTACCGGCGCTCGGGGCGCGACCGGCCGCTGATGGACGCGCTCGCGTTCCACCCGTATCCGAACTCGAACACGGAGCCGCTCGCGAAGGGCTACGAATGGCCCAACGTCGGCATCGTCGACCTCGCCAGGCTCAAGCTCGCCCTCTGGGACGCGTTCCACGGCACCGCGCAGCCGACGCCGGCGGATGGGCTGCCGCTCGTCCTCAACGAGATCGCCTGGCAGGTCGACACGAGCGGCAACGAGGCCTACACCGGCGAGGAGCGTGTTCCCGTGACCACCGAGGAGCGGCAGGCGCAGGTGTACGGCGAGATCGTCCGGCGGGCGGCCTGCGACCGGGGCGTCGGCGGCCTCTCGTTCTTCTCGTTCTTCGACCAGCGCGAGCGCGACGGGATGCAGGGCGGCCTGTTCCGCGTCGACGGGACGCCGCGACCGTCGGCCGCGACGGTGACGGCCGCGATCGCGCGCGGGAACCGTGGCTGCGGCGCGTCGCGCGCGTGGAAGCCGCCGGCCGGCGTCGTCGGCGGCAAGGTGTTCTTCGCCGACCGCTGGCGGAGCAACTGCTACGGCACCCAGGGCGACAAGCGCCTTTGCCTGACCGTCGGCGAGAACGCCCGCTACCGGATCGGGGCGTTCCCGGCCGACACGCCGCGCGCAGAGATCGCTCGCCGCCTGCTCCGCGGCCCGGAGGTGCTCCTGCGCGGCTCGGTCAAGGCCTACGGGAAGCCGTCGTTCGCCTTCGCGCCGCCGGCCGGGGCGGGCCCGTGGGTGATCGCCGTCCGCCTCGCCGCCGCCTCGAACCCGGGGCGGGCGACACTCCTCGTCTCGAGCCCGCTCGCCGGCTGACCCTTCGGGGGGATCGTCCCGACTGGACTTCTGACCGATCCGTGCCGTAGAGTCCCGGCCGCCGCGCGACAGGGACCGCGCGGGTCGAGGGGGAGGGACAAACAGAGACTTTGGGGAAGCTCGTCGTAGCACTGCTCGTCGCTGCCGTAATGACGGCCGCCGCTCCCGCCGCACACGCGGCGGACGTCGGCGCGAACGACGACACCGGCAAGTTCGCCGCCGACGGCGGCGACGCCTTCTATGCGCGGATGGCCGCCCTCGGCCTCCGCCAGACGATCCTGACGGTGCGCTGGCGGCCGAGCGAGCCGGAGGCGATCCAGCACGCCGAGTTGCTCGACCGCGCCGTCCCCGCCGCGACGGCGCACGGGATCCGAGTCGTCTTCGCCGTCTATCCCTATCCGCCGCGCGAGCTCGCCAGCGGGCGCGCCGGCCCGAGCGGGTTCGCCGCGTACCTGAAGCTCCTCGCCGGGCGGTATCCGGACGTGCGCCAGTACGTCGTCGGCAACGAGCCGAACCAGCCCGCGTTCTGGCGCCCGCAGCTGCAGCCGAAGACCGGCAAGGTGCTCTCCGCCGCCCGCTTCGGGACGTTCCTCGCCGCCGGCTACGACGCGCTCAAGGCCGCCGACCCGTCGATAACGGTCGTCGGCGTCGGCCTCTCGCCGCGCGGGAACGACAACGCCGTCGCCAAGAGCAACGTCTCCACCTCGCCGGTCCGCTTCCTTGCCGCGCTCGGGGCCTGGTACCGCCGCAGCGGCCGCACCAAGCCGCTGATGGACGGGCTCAGCTACCACCCGTACCCGTGGAGCGCGGCCGACGCGCCGAACCGCTCGTATGCCTGGCCGAACGCCGGCTTTGCCGACCTGGCGCGCATCAAGCAGGCGTTCTGGGACGCATTCCAAGGAACGGCGCAGCCGACGACCGTCGACGGGCTCGGGCTGTACCTCGACGAGGTCGGCTGGCAGGTGGACACGTCCGCCGAGAGCGGTTACACGGGGCTCGAGAACGTGCCGACGACCGGCGAGCGCCGGCAGGCCGCGATCTACGGGAGGCTCGTCCGGGAGTCGGCCTGCGACCCGGACGTCGAGCAGCTCAACTTCTTCGGCTTCTACGACGACAGCGCCCGCGACAGCGGCTTCCAGTCGGCGCTCCACCGGCTCGACGGCACGCCTCGACCGTCTGCGGGGGCGGTGGCGGCGGCGATCCGCGCGACCGAGGGGGGTTGCTCCGGGATGCCCGTCCGCTGGAACCCGGCCCGAACGCCGAGTGGCGCGAGCCTGACCCCGTGGCGCGTGTTGCGAAGCGGCGGCTTCAAGGTCCTCGTCGGCGCGAAGGAGGGCGCGACCGCGGTCGTCTGCATGGTCGAGCGGCCGCGGGTCGCGAGCCGCGTCGTCACTTCGGTCCGCTCGATCGAACGGCAGGCGGTGGCGCCGTGCTGGAAGGGCCGGCTGACTCCCCGCGCGCGCGTCCAGGTCGCCGTCACGCCGCCGCCCTGGGTCGTCGCGCCCGTCTCGATCGTCGCCCGCATCGCGGCCGAGTCGAACCCCGCCCGCGCGACGCTGCTCGTGGTGCCGCCGGAACGCTGGCGACGGCTGCCTTGACAGCGAACACGTGTTCGTCCATACTGGCGAACACATGTTCGTCCGGATCCTGATCCTCGCCGCCGTCGTCCTCGTCGCCTGGGCCGTCGTGGCGCGCGACTCCGGGGCCGGGGGGCCCGAGCGCACGGTGACGGTGCGGGCGGGGGACACGCTCTGGTCGATCGCGGAGCAGTACTTCGCGGGCGACCCGCGCGAAGGGGTCTGGCTTCTCGAGGAGCGGAACGATCTCCCGGGAGCGGTGATCGTCCCGGGGCAGCGGCTCGTGTTGCCCTAGCCGCCTCCTGTGCTCACATCCCGCGATATGCGTGCCCCGCCATCGCGTCCGGGTCGAGCATCACGTTCACGATCGCCGGCTCGCCGGCGGCGAGCGCCCGCTCCAGCGCCGGCGCGAGCTCGTCCGGGCGCTCGACGTGCTCGGCATGGCCGCCGAAGATCTCGCAGAGCCGCTCGTACCGGCTCTGCGCCAGACGCGTCGCAACCTCGCCCTCGGGGCCGTAGATGCCGATCTGCGGGATTCGGATCTCGCCCCAGGCGCCGTCGTTGCCGACGACCAGCACCGCCGGGATCTCGAAGCGGACGAGCGAGTCGTAGTCGAGCCCGTTGAGGCCGAACGCGCCGTCGCCCATGACGACGACGATCCGTTCGCCGAAGCCCGCGGCGCCGACGCCGAGCGCGTACCCGGGGCCGACGCCGAGGCAGCCGAACGGGCCGGGGTCGAGCCAGTGCCCGGGCCGCCGCACGCGCAGAACGCGTGACACCGCTGCGACCACGTCGCCGCCGTCGCCGATCACGACCGTGCCCGGCTCGAGGACCCGGTCGAGCTCCGCACCGAGTCGGTGGTGGTCGAGCGGCGCGGCGTCCGACTCGATCGCGGCCCGGTGACCGTCCCACCATGCCTGCTCCGCCTCGCGCAGCGACGCGATCCACCCGCTGCGCACCGCCGCCCGGGGGACCAGGTCGGCGAGTGCGGCCAGGGTGGCGGCGCAGTCGGCGGCGATCGCGACGTCCGCGACGCGGTTCCGGCCGAGCTCGCGCGGGTCGCCGTGGACGTGCACGAGCGCGGGCGCGTCGAACCGCCCGTAGCGGAGCCGGAAGTCGAGGGTCGCGCCGACGACGCAGACGACGTCGGCTCCGGCGAGCGCGGCTCCGCGCGCGTGCTGGAAGAACAGGGGGTGGTCGGGCGGCAGCGAGCCCCGGCCGGAGCCGTTCAGGAACACGGGCGCCTGGGCGCGCTCGGCGAGGTCCGCGAGCGGCCCGGCCGCGTCGTCCCACCAGATGCCCGAGCCGGCGACCACGGCGGGGCGCTCGGCCGCCGCCAGCAGCGCAGCCGCGCGGTCGACGTCCGCGGGGTCGGGGAACGCCCGTGGAGCCGAGCGGCTCGGGGCGGGGGCCCGGTCGGCCTCGGCCTCCTCGAACAGCACGTCCATCGGCAGCTCGAGGTAGACGGGGCCGCGCGGCGGCGCGAGCGCATGGCGAAACGCGATCGCGAGGTACTCCGGGATCCGCGCCGTGGACGCGCACACGGCGGCCCACTTCGTGATCGGCTTCATCAGCGCCAGTTGGTCGAACTCCTGCAGCGCGCCCTGCTCGGCCTGGACGAGGGGGCGGGCGCCGCCGACCACGACGAGGGGCACCTGCGCGGCGAACGCGTTCGCGACCGCCGTGACGGTGCCGGTGACGCCCGGGCCCGCCGTCACCACCGCGACGCCTGCGGCCCGCCGGACGCGGCCCCATGCCTCCGCCGCGTGGGCGGCCGACTGCTCGTGCCGCACGTCTACCACGCGCACACCCTCGTGGCGGCAGCCCTCGTAGACCGGCATCACGTGGCCTCCGGAGAGCGTGAAGACGGTGTCGACGCCCTCGGCCGCGAGTGCCTGCGCCGCGAGCCGACCTCCCTGCCACCGGTCGCCCACGGCGGCGAGCCTACACTCGGCCCGGTGCTGGTGCTCCTCGGCGACACCCACCTGCCGCGCGGGTCCCGCCGCCTGCCCGAGCCGTGCGTGGAGCTGCTCCGCCGGGCGGACGCGATCGTCCACACCGGCGACGTCGCCACGGCAGCCGCGCTGCGCGAGCTGGAGGCATACGCCCCCGTGCACGCCGTCCACGGCAATGCCGACGAGCCGGCGCTCCGGACCACACTGCCGGGCCGGCTCGTCGTCGAGCTCGAAGGACTGCGGATCGGGGTCGTCCACTCCGGCGGCCCGCGGCAGGGCAGGCACGAGCGCCTGCGCGCGTGGTTCCCCGGCTGCGACCTCGTCGCGTACGGCCACAGCCACCTGCCGGAGGTGGCGAACGTTGACGGCACGTGGATCGTCAACCCGGGCAGTCCGACCGAGCGCCGGCGGTCGCCCGCGCGGACGGTGGCCGTCGTCGAGCGCGCGGCGCCGAGGCTGGTGGAGGTGTAACCGGGCCGTAGAATCGCCGCCGTGGACCTCGACGTCGTCTTCCTCGGGACGTCCGGCTCCACGCCGACCGCGCAGCGGTCGACCGCGGCGACGCTCGTACGACGCGGCGGCGACCGGTTGTTGGTCGACTGCGGCGAGGGCACGCAGCGCCAGCTGCTGCGCTCCGACGTCGGGCTCGTCGAGCTCGAGGACGTCTTCCTGACGCACCTCCACGCCGACCACTACCTCGGGCTGCCCGGACTGCTGAAGACGTTCGCGCTGCGCGGCCGGGAGCTGCCGCTGACCGTCTACGGGCCACGCGGCCTCCGCGACCTGCTGGCGTCCCTCCGGCGCGTGTTCGGCAAGCTCACCTACCCGCTGGAGACCGTCGAGCTGGCTCCCGGCGACGCGCTCCAGCGCGACGGCTACCGCGTGGAGGCGTTCGAGGTGCACCACGGTGTCGCCGCGGTCGGCTACGCCATCGTCGAGGAGCGGCGGCCCGGGCGATTCGACGTGGGCGCGGCCGACCGGCTGGGCGTCCCGAGCGGGCCGGAGCGCGGCGCCCTCCAGCGCGGGGAGGACGTGACCCTCGGCGAGGGGAGGGTGGTCCGGGCCGCGGACGTCGTCGGCGAGGAGCGGGCGGGCCGGAAGGTCGTGCTCTCGGGGGACACCGCGCCCGCCGCCACGGTCGTCGACGCCGCCGCCGGCGCCGACCTGCTCGTGCACGAGGCGACCTTCTGCGCCGAGGAGCGAGACCGTGCCCGGGAGACGCTGCACTCGACGGCCGGCGAGGCGGCCCTCGTCGCCCGCGAGGCCGGCGTGCGGCTGCTCGCGCTCGTCCACCTCTCGAGCCGATACCACGGGGCCGACGTGGCCGAGGAGGCCCGGTCGCTCTTCCCCGACACCGTCGTCCCGCGCGACTACGACGTGGTCGAGATCCCGTTCCCCGAGCGCGGGCCGCCGGAGCTGCTGCCGAGGGGTGCACGCCGGGGCCGGCCTCGGGTAGGGTCCGGGGCGTGACGCGGCTGGTTCAGGTCGCGGTCGCGGGCGACGTGACCGAGGCGGAGGAGCTGCAGACGATTCTGCTCTCCGCCGGCATCGAGGCCTCTTTCGAGGTGGCCGCGGAGCACGACCCGGCGGCCCACGACGACCCGCCGCTGAAGATCCTCGTCGCCGACGGCGACGTCGAGGCCGCCCGCGACGCGATCGAGGCCCTGACGGAGCCGGACGAGCTGATCGACGAGTAGCGCGGCGCGACCCCGCGTGCGCGCTGGCCCGCCGTCGCCGGACTTCGACCGCCTGGCCGCCTCGTACGACCGGCTGCGGCCCCAGGACGGCGCCTGGTGGCAGCGCTTCGACGCGCTCGTCGAGGTGCTCGCCGTGCGGGGAGGGCGCGTGCTGGACGTCGGCTGCGGCACCGGCGCGCTCGCGGCGGCGCTCGCCGAGCGCGCACACGCCCGTGTCTGGGGCGTCGACACCAGCGCCGAGATGCTCGAGGTCGCGCGCGGGCGCGTGCCACGCGCGGTCGGTCTGAAGCAGGGCCGCGCCGAGGAGCTGCCCTTCCGCGACGGCTGGTTCGATGCGGTCGTGCTCTCGCTCGTCGTCCACCTGGTCGACCGCCGGCCCGCGTTCGCCGAGGCGGCCCGGGTGCTCGGGCCGGGCGGACGCCTCGGGATCGCGACCTTCGCGCCGGAGCACTTCGACTCGTACTGGCTGAACCCGTGGTTCCCCGGCATCGCCGAGGTCGACCGGCGTCGCTTCCCGACACCGCCCGAGCTCGAGCGGGAGCTCGCTGCGGCCGGGTTCGAGGACGTCCGCTTCGTCCCGCTCGAGTGGAACGGCGTGCTCGACCGGGAGGATGCGCTGGAGCGGATCCGCGGCCGCCACATCTCCTCGTTCGACCTCCTCGACGAGGAGGCAATCCGCGCCGGCTCGGAACGGGCCGAGCGCGAGCTGCCGCAGCGTGTCGAGACGAGGCTCGTGCAGCTCGTCGTCGGCGCCTCCGTTAGCGCGTAGCGCGGGTCAGGGCGAAGGGACGAACTCGATCCGCGTCGAGCCGACGAGGCCGTGCCCGTCGAGCTCGTAGACGCAGCGCGACGTGCCGTCTGCATACGGGGGCGCGGGCACCTCGCCCTCCCAGAGCGTGTTCGGCAGCGGCCGGATCGTCGTCAGCGGGAAGCCGTCCACGGAGACGTCCACCGGCTTACCGCTCTTGCCGAGCAGGGTCAGCGCGAGCGCGCCTGGCCCGCACCCGAACACCGAGACGCGCACGGCTCCGGCGAAGTCGCCGTTCGCGTTCAGGCCCTCGACGCGCTGCCGCACGCGCACCGGCGAGCCGGCGCGCCAGAGCGAGGCGCCCGGCTGCTCGCTCGTGACCGGTGACTCGGCGATCTTCTCGCCTTCGAGCAGCAGCGTCGACGGCGCAGCGACGAGGTCGGCCGTCACCGTGCGCCCGGCGGCGTCGACCAGCTCGCCCGTGGGGCGTGGCGAGACCTCTCGCTGCGGAATCGGCCCGTACGCCGAGGCGTCCGGGAGGCGGACGACCGAGCGGATGCGCTCGTTCCAGAAGAGCATCCGCGCGACCGACGGCCAGTCGCGGTCGCCGCTGTTCAGGAGCGTCACGTCACCGTCCGAGCCCGCCGCCGCCCGGTCGACCCAGTCCGGCTCGGCCGTGCCGAAGGCCTTCTCCTGCTCGCGCTCGGAGAACCGTGCGACGTCGCGGGAGGCGACGGCCGAGATGCCCACGTAGCCGACGGCGAGGCACAGCACCGCGGCCGGCAGCCACCGCCGCGGCAGCACCGCGAAGACGAGCGCCAGTGCGGCGGCGACGGCGACCAGGGCGGCGCGCGCCCCACCCGGCGACCACGCGTCCGAGAGGTCGAGCAACGGCAGCGTCGTGAACAGGTCGTGGGCCGCCGTGTCGGCGGCGACGCGCCTGACGGGGATCGCGGCCACCGCGACGACGGCGGCAGCGGCTGCGACCACCGCGGCGCGGGGGCGCGGCGCTCCGCGCGCGAGCCACAGGCAGAGCGCGAGCAGGAGCGGCGGCGCCGCCGTGACCAGGTACCGCTCCGCGACGTGGTCGACGTAGCGCGAGGCGAAGAGGGCCACCTGGACGACTAGCCAGGCAGAGTACGCGAGCGTCGCCGCGAGGAAGGCGCGCACGTCCGGGTCGCGCTCGCCGTCGCGAGCCGCCTCGATCCCGAGCGCGACGGCCGCGAGCAGCGGCACGCCCAGGGCGAGGAGGTAGAGGCCGCCGGTGTGCCAGACGAGCTCCCGTAGAACCCGCCACGGGCCGGGGGCCTCCTCGGCGACCGTCCCGTACGCCCCGAGCACGGTCTGCCAGTTGAAGCCCTCGGTTGCGGCGGCCGTCGCCAGGCCGACGAGCGCGGCCAGCAAGACGAGCAGCAGCGTGGGTGCGAGCCGGCGCAAGGTGGCGGCGGAGCGCGCGAACCAGGCGTCGAGCAGCGCCGCCGTGACGAGCACCGGCAGCAGGATCAGGGCCTGCAGGCGGACGGCGGCGGCGACGGTCACCGCCGCGAGGAGCATGCCCTGAGTGAAGGCGCTCGGGGCGACCAGGGTGCGTGCGAGCGCCGCCAGGCAGAGCATCACCACGGGGTAGTAGAGGGCCTCCGACATCAGCAGGCCCGAGTAGACGAGCGCCGGCGGGAGCACGCTGAGCACGGCCGCGACGAGCGCGAGGCGGCTGTCGAGGAACGTCCGTCCCCAGCCAAAGGCGACGAGCGCCACCGTCGACATCACGAGCGCCTGCAGCACCTGGACGACGGCGATCCCGGTGGCGAGGTCGCCGAGCGCGAGCGGCCCCCCGATCAGCGCGGGGTAGAGGAGGCTGTAGTAGGCCGTTGCCTGGCCGCGGATCGCGAGCTCGCCCGACTCCCAGAACGACTGGCCGAGCAGCCCGTACGTCATCTCGTCGGGAGCGATCCAGGGGGCCGTCAGCGCCTGGGAGCCGGCGGCCCGCGCGAGCGCCGAGAGCAGGACGATCGCGCCGAGGATCAGGGCGGTGCGGTGCCGGCGCGCGAACGACACTGCCGCGCATTGTGGCCCCGGACGTCACGCAGGTGAAGCCGGCCCGTTCCGGGTGCCGTCGCGCGGCGCGGCTAGACTGCCGGACGACCCTTTAAGCCCGGTCCAGCGAGGCCGGAAAGGAGCGCGATGACGACCCACCTCCCGAGCCCCCCGGCGGCGCGGGCTCTCCTCGACGCAGACGCGATCTCGCGGGCGCTCTCCCGGATCGCGCACGAGCTGATCGAGCGGACGGACGACCTCGAGACGCTCGCCCTCGTGGGCGTCCACACCCGCGGCGTCCCGCTCGCGCAGCGACTGCGCCGCCGGATCGCCGAGCGCTCCGGGGTCGAGGTCGACCTCGGCACGCTCGACATCACCTTCCACCGCGACGACCTCCACGTCGTCGGCGGCAGCGCGCCGCGCCACCCGCAGCCGATCGTCCGCGGCACGGCGCTCGACTTCCCGCTCGAGGGCCGGACGTGCGTGCTCGTCGACGACGTGCTCTTCACCGGCCGCACGATCCGCGCCGCGATCGACGCGCTGCTCGAGTACGGCCGCCCCGCGCGCGTCCAGCTCGCGGTCCTCGTCGACCGCGGCCACCGCGAGCTGCCGATCCGGCCCGACTACGTGGGCAAGAACGTGCCGACGGCCAAGGGCGAGCACGTCCAGGTGCAGCTGCTCGAGGTCGACGAGGTCGACCGTGTCCTGCTGGCCGGCGACGAGGAGGCCCGGGATGCCTGAGATCCGGCTCGTCGACGACCTCCAGCCGCCCGCGGCGCCGCCGCGGCGGAACCTGCTCGCGATCCGCGACCTCTCGCGCGACGACGTCGAGCGCATCCTCGGCACCGCCCGCGCCCTCTCCGGCTCGCTCGACCGCGAGGTCAAGAAGCTGCCGGCGCTGCGCGGCCGGACGGTGGTCAACCTCTTCTACGAGTCGTCCACGCGGACGCTCGCCAGCTTCGAGCTGGCGGCGAAGCGGCTCTCGGCCGACACGATGTCCCTGCGCTCGTCGGGCTCGTCGGTTGACAAGGGCGAGTCGCTCAAGGACACCGCCCTGACGCTGGCCGCTTACGACCCGGACGTGATCGTGGTGCGGCACCCGCACGTGGGCGCGCCCCACCTGGTCGCGCGGCTGACCGACGCGCACGTGGTCAACGCGGGCGACGGGACGCACCAGCACCCGACCCAGGCACTCCTCGACCTCTACACGATCGAGCGGGCGCTCGGCCGGCTCGAGGGCGTCCAGGTCGCGATCGTCGGCGACGTCCTCCACTCGCGGGTCGCGCGGTCGCTCGTCGAGGCGCTGGGGCTGGTCGGGGCGCACGCCCGGCTGATCGGGCCGCCGACGCTGATCCCGCCGGGGATCGAGGCGCTCGGCTGCTCGGTCTCCGCCGACATCGGCGCGCTCGACGACGCCGACGTCGTCTACGTCCTGCGGATGCAGCGCGAGCGGATGCTGCCCGGCGAGGCGTATGTCCCCTCGCTGCGGGAGTACTCGGCGCGCTGGGGGATCACGCCGGAGCGGGTTCGGCCCGGGCAGGTCGTGATGCATCCCGGGCCGATGAACCGCGGCGTCGAGATCGACCCGCGCGTGGCCGACTCGGAGGCCGCGCTCGTGACGACGCAGGTCCGCTCCGGCCTCGTCGTGCGGATGGCGGTGCTCTACGACTTGCTCACCACCGGACCCGTTCAGGCGTCCGTCGCCTTGGAGGTGGCGTGATGCTCGCCTGTCGCAACGGCCGCCACGACTCGCTCGTCCTCGAGGGGCGCGTCGTCGACCCGGGCGAGGGCATCGACGCCTGCCTGCGCGTCACCGTGGAGGACGGCGTGATCACGCGGCTCGAGCCGGGCAGCGCGACCGGGCTGGTCGTCGCGCCCGCGTTCGTCGACCCGCACGTCCACCTGCGAACGCCCGGCCGCGAAGACGAGGAGACGATCGCGTCCGGCACCGAGGCCGCCGCGGCGGGCGGCTACTGCGCGCTCCTGGCGATGCCGAACACCGACCCGATCGTCGACACGGCCTCCGTGCTCGGCTCGCTGCTCGAGCGTGCCCGCGAGGAGGCGGTCGTTCCGACCGGCTTCCTGGCGGCGATCTCGAAGGGCCAGCGCGGGGAGGAGCTGACGGAGATGGGCGAGCTCGCGGACGCCGGAGCCGCCGGCTTCACCGACGACGGCCGCCCGGTTGCATCGGCCGGGCTGCTCCGGCGCGCGCTCCGCTACCGCCCGGTCGCAGGACGCCCGCTGGCGCTCCACGAGGAGGAGCCGACCCTCTCCCGGAACGGGCAGATGCACGAGGGCGTCGTCTCCGCCGAGCTCGGCTTCGCCGGCTGGCCCTCGCTCGCGGAGTCGGTGATGGTGGCGCGCGACCTCGCCCTCGCCGCCGCCGAGGAGCAGCCGCTGCACCTGCTCCACCTGTCGGCGCGCGAGTCGGTCGACGCGCTGCGCGCGGCGCAGGCGACCGGTGTCCGCGCGACGGGGGAGGTGACCCCGCACCACCTCTGCCTCACGGACGAGGCGGTGCGCTCGCTCGACGCGAACCTGAAGATGAATCCGCCGCTGCGCTCGGAGGACGACCGGGCGGCGCTCGTCGAGGCGCTGCGGGACGGCACGATCGGCGCCGTCGCGACCGACCACGCGCCGCACGCCCGGCACGAGAAGGACGTGCCCTTCGAGGAGGCTCCGTTCGGCGTCATCGGCCTGGAGACGGCGTTCGCCGCGCTCCACACCTATCTCGTCGCACCCGGGAGCCTGCCGCTCGAGACGCTGCTCGAGCGGATGTCGGCAGGCCCCGCGCGCGCCTGGGGGCTGCCCGTGCCACGCGTCGCGGTCGGCGAGCGGGCCAACTTGGTCGAGCTCGACCTCGACGCTCGCTGGCGCGTGGAGGAGAACGGCTTCCGCTCGCGGTCGGCCAACTCGTGGCTGCTGGGGAAGACCCTGCGCGGCGCCGTCCGGCGCACCGTCGCCGACGGCAGGCTGGTGTTCGCCGCGTGAGGGCGGAGGTCGCGGTTGCCCGCGAGCTGCGGGGCTACCTCGAAGCACTCGTGGCCCGCCTCGCCGGCGTGACGGACCTCGAGGCCGTCTACCTCGTGGGCTCGGGCGTGCTCGGCGGCTGGCAGCCGGGCGCGAGCGACGTCGACGTGGTCGCGGTCACCTCCCGCTCGCTGAAACTCGAGGAGCGGCGGGCGGTCGTGGAGGCGGCCGAGTCCGTGCCGTCGCCGGCGCGGAAGCTCGAGCTCGTGGTCTACCCTCGCGGCGGCGACGCCTGGGAGCTCAACCTCAACACGGGCGAGCACGTCTCCTACGACCCGGCCGGGGAGCCGGCGTTCTGGTTCGTGCTCGACCGGGCGATCGCCGAGCAGCACGCCGTGGCGCTGCTCGGGCCTGCCTGGTCGGAGCTCTTCGAGCCCGTCCCGCGCGAGGCGGTGCTCGACGCGCTCGCGCAGGCCCTCGACTGGCAGGAGCGCGAGGAGCCCACGCGCCGGAGCTCGGTGCTGAACGCCGTGCGGGCCTGGGCGTGGCTCGAGACGGGTGCGTGGCTCGGCAAGCCCGCCGCCGCTGCGTGGCTGCGTGACCGCGTCCGTGCCGCGCTGGAGGAAGAGCGATGAGACGCCCTCTGTCGAACCCCGGCCGCGGCAGCGGCCGGCTTCAGGGATGCTCGCGCGGCCGGGAATCCGCCGCTGCGGATCTCCTGCCTTGCGCAGCGGAGGAGCGATGAGCGCCTATCTCCTGCTCGAGGACGGCTCCGTCTTCCGCGGCCGCTCCGTCGGGGCGCCCGGCGCCGCGTTCGGCGAGGCCGTGTTCACGACCGGCATGACCGGCTACCAGGAGACGGTCACGGATCCGAGCTACGCGGAGCAGCTCGTCTGCTTCACAGCGGCGATGGTCGGCAACTACGGCGTCGACGACGCGCGACTCGAGTCGGCAGGTGCCCAGGCGCGCGGCGTCGTCATGCGCCGTTGCGGCGGCGACGGATGGGCCGGCTGGCTCGCCGCGCAGGGGCTCGTCGCGCTCGACGACGTCGACACGCGCGCGCTGACCGTCCGGATCCGCGACGACGGCGCGATGCGCGCGGTCGCGGTCGCCGACGAGCGGGAGCTGCCGATCGAGGAGGCGCTCGCCGCCGTCCGGACTCAGCCGCCGATGACGGGCCGCTCGCTCGTCGCCGCCGTGTCGACTCCGGAGCCGTACGCGCCCAGCGAGACGGGCGAGGTGCGGGTCGCCGTCGTCGACTACGGCGCCAAGCGCTCGATCGCCCGCCGCCTGGCCGCGGCCGGAGCCGCGGTGACCGTCTTCCCGCACCTCGCCGACCCGGACGAGCTCGCGCGCCACGACGGCGTCCTGCTCTCGAACGGGCCGGGCGACCCGGAGCCGCTCGTCGAGGAGACCGAGATCGTGCGCTCGCTGCTCGGCCGCGTGCCCGTGCTCGGGATCTGCCTCGGCCACCAGCTGCTCGGCCTCGCCACCGGCCACGAGACGTTCAAGCTCCCGTTCGGCCACCGCGGCGCCAACCACCCGGTGCTCGACCGGCGCGGCGACCGCGTGCTCGTCACGAGCCAGAACCACGGCTTCGCCGTTTCCGCCAGCGAGGACGCCGAGGCGACGCACGTCTCGCTCTACGACGGCACGGTCGAGGGCTTCGACTTCCCGGGGCTGCGCGCGCGCTCGGTGCAGTTCCACCCCGAGGCCGGCCCCGGCCCGCACGACGCCTGGCCGATCCTGGAGGGCTGGGTCGAGGAGCTCCGCACCGGGGAGGCCCCCTGATGCCGGCGCGGCGCGACCTGGAGAGCGTCTGCGTGATCGGCTCCGGCCCGATCGTGATCGGGCAGGCGTGCGAGTTCGACTACGCAGGCTGCCAGGCGCTCAAGGTACTGCGGGAGGACGGCTACCGCACCGTCGTCGTCAACTCGAACCCGGCGACGATCATGACCGACCCGGGCTTCGCCGACCGGACGTACATCGAGCCGCTCGACCTCGAGGGCGTGGCCGACGTCCTGCGCCGCGAGCGACCCGACGCGCTGCTGCCGACGCTCGGCGGCCAGACGGCGCTCAATCTCGCGATCGGCCTGCACGAGGAGGGCGTCCTCGACGCGCTCGGCGTGGAGCTGATCGGGGCGCGCGTCGACGTGATCCGGCGGGCGGAGGACCGCGAGCTGTTCCGCGACGCCGTCCAGAGCTGCGGCCTGCAGGTGCCGCGCTCGCGGATCGTCACCTCGCTCGACGAGCTCGAGGGAGTCGCCCTTCCCGCCGTCGTGCGGCCGGCGTTCACGCTCGGCGGGCATGGAGGCGGCTTCGCAGAGGACGCCGGCGGGCTGCGACGCCAGGTGGAGCGCGGCCTCGTGGAGTCTCCGATCCGGCAGGTGCTGGTCGAGGAGTCGGTGCGCGGCTGGGACGAGTTCGAGCTCGAGGTGATGCGCGACCGCAACGACAACGTCGTGATCGTCTGCTCGATCGAGAACCTCGACCCGATGGGCGTGCACACCGGCGACTCGGTCACCGTGGCCCCGCAGATGACCCTCTCCGACGAGGCCTTCCAGGAGCTCCGCGACGCCGCGGCGGCTGTGGTCCGCGCGGTCGGCGTCGAGACGGGCGGCTCGAACATCCAGTTCGCGCGCGACCGGGACACGGGCGAGCTGCGTGTGATCGAGATGAACCCACGCGTCTCGCGCTCCTCCGCGCTCGCCTCCAAGGCGACCGGCTACCCGATCGCCAAGGTCGCCGCCAAGCTGGCGGTCGGCTACACGCTGGACGAGATCCCGAACGACCTGACGAAGACGACCCCGGCGAGCTTCGAGCCGACGCTCGACTACGTGGTGGTCAAGTTCCCACGGTTCGCGTTCGAGAAGTTTCCGGGCGCCGATCGCACCCTCGGGACGCAGATGAAGTCGGTCGGCGAGACGATGGGGATCGGGCGGACGTTCTCGGAGGCGTTCCTGAAGGCGTTCGGCTCGCGCGAGCTCGACCCGGGCTCGCCGACGCCGTGGCCGACGCCCTACGAGATGCCGGACGGCGTGCACCCCTGGTTCCAGGAGCAGCTGCGCCACGCCGTCCGCGCCCTCCAGTCGGGCGACACGCTGCAGGCGAAGCGGGCCGGCTGGGGCGACGACTCGATCGGCGCCGCCTGGGGCACGAGCGGGGAGGAGGTGCGCCGCGCCCGCTACGCGCGCGGCATCAAGCCGGCGTACCGCCGGGTCGACTCCTGCGCCGGCGAGGTGGCCGCCGAGTCGAACTACTACTACTCGACCTGGGGTGAGGCGGACGAGCCGGTGCCCGCGGGCGACAAGCCGCGAGTGGTCATCCTCGGCTCGGGCCCGAACCGGATCGGGCAGGGGATCGAGTTCGACTACTGCTGCGTGCACGCTGCGCAGACCTTCCGGTCGCTCGGCTACGAGGCGGTGATGGTGAACTGCAACCCGGAGACCGTCTCGACCGACTACGACACCTCCGACCGGCTCTACTTCGAGCCACTCTCGCCGGAGGAGGTGCTGGCGGTGCTCGACCGCGAGCGCCCCGACGGCGTGATCACGCAGTTCGGCGGCCAGACGCCGCTGCGGCTGGCGCGCTTCGTGGAGGCGGCGGGCTACCCGATCATGGGCACGCCGCACGCCTCGATCGACCTCGCCGAGGACCGCGAGCGCTTCGGCGCGCTCGCCAGCGAGCTCGGGGTGCGCTGCCCGCCGTGGGCGACCGTCGAGGGCGCGGACGAGGCGCTCGCGGCGGCGGTCGCGATCGGCTACCCGGTGCTCGTCCGGCCGTCGTACGTGCTGGGCGGGCGCGCGATGCGGGTCTGCTACGACGACGCGCAGCTGCGTGCTGCGATGGAGGCCGTCAGCGGCCCGGTCCTGGTCGACCGCTTCGTCGAAAACGCGATCGAGATCGACGTGGACGCGCTCTGCGACGGCGAGGAGGTCTACATCGCGGCCGTGATGCAGCACGTCGAGGAGGCCGGCATCCACTCCGGCGACTCCGCCTGTGTGCTCCCCGCCCAGTCGCTCACGCTCGCAAACGCGCTCGAGGTGGAGCACGTCGTCCGCCGGCTCGGCGCCGGGCTCGGCGTGATCGGCCTGCTCAACGTCCAGCTCGCGGTCGCCGACTCCACCGTCTACGTGCTCGAGGCGAACCCGCGCGCGTCGCGCACGGTGCCGTTCGCGTCGAAGGCGATCGGGATCAACCTCGTCGAGGCAGCCTGCAAGCTCGCCGCCGGCGCCACCCTGGCCGAGCTGGCGCTGCCGCAGCCGCGGCCGGCGGAGATCAGCGTCAAGGCGGCGGTGCTGCCGTTCGCGCGCTTCCCGGGGTCGGATCCGGTGCTCGGGCCCGAGATGCGCTCGACCGGCGAGGTGATGGCGAGCGCCAGCGACCTACCGACCGCCTTCGCCAAGGCGGAGCGGGCCGCCGGGCGGCCGCTGCCCACGACGGGCACGGCGTTCCTGTCGGTCCGCGACGCCGACAAGCCGGCCGTCGTGCCGGTGGCGGCGGCGCTGGCGGGGCTCGGCTTCGGCCTCCTCGCCACCGAGGGCACCGCCCTGACGCTGCGCGCCGCGGGCCTCGAGGTGGAGGAGACCGCCAAGGTCGCGGACGCCGCGCCCGGCGAGCAGACGGTCGTCGACCTCGTCCGTCAGGGCCGTTGCGACGTGATCGTGAACACGCCGCACGGCTCCGGTGCGCGCGCGGACGGCTACCTGATCCGCGAGGCTGCGCTGGTCGCCCGCGTGCCCTGCATCACGACGATCTCCGGCGCAGCCGCCGCCGTGCACGCGATCGCGAACGCGCGCACGGAACGCGCGGTCTCGCTGCAGGAGCGGCACGCGATCGTGGAGGCCTCGTGAGACGTCCTGTGTCAACCCCCGGCCGCGACAGCGGCCGGCTTCAGGGATGTTCGCGCGGCCGGGAATCCGCTTCTGCGGATTCGCGGCCTTGCGCAAAGGAGCCGGCGTGAACGCCGACGCGCTCACGGGCGCGCGGCGCGAGTTGCTGACGGTCGTCGCCACCGAGCCGATCGGCCTCTATACCCTGCTGCGGCTCCGCCGCGGCGGCCTCGACCCGGGCGCGCCGGGACAGTTCTTCATGCTGGAGGCGCCGGGACGGGTGCTGCCCCGGCCCATGTCCCTCTGCCTCGCGCCGCCGGAGGAGCTCGCCTTCCTGATCGACCCGATCGGGCCGGGCACGCGCGCGCTCTGCGCGCTCCGGCGTCACGCGGCGATCCACGTGCTCGGGCCGCTCGGCAACGGCTTCGACCTCGACGTGGAGCGGCCGCTGCTGGTCGGAGGAGGCATCGGCCTCGCGCCGCTGCCGTACCTCTCGGAACACCTGGACGCGCCGCCGGCCTTGCTCGGCTTCCGCACACCGCGCCACGCGGAGGCGGCGTTCCTGCTGCCCGGGGCAGAGGTCGTCGTCGAGCCGACCTTCGTGACGGAGGCCCTGCCGGACGACCCCGGCGACGTGCTCGCCTGCGGCCCCGAGCCGATGCTCGAGGCGCTCGGCCGGCTCGCCCCTTCCGCGCAGCTCGCGTGGGAGGCGCCGATGGCGTGCGGCTACGGCGCCTGCTACGGCTGCGTGGTCGAGCGCGACGGCGGCTACCGGCGCCTCTGCGTGGAGGGGCCGGTGCTGCGGGCGGAGACGCTCCTGCCGGCATGACGCTCCAGCTCTTCAATGCGTCCGGCTGTCTCGACGCGCTGACCGCACCTGCGGTCGCCCGTTCGCTCGACGCCTTCGTGACCAAGACGATCACACCCTTGCCGCGGGCGGGCAACGCGCCGGTGCGGATCGCCGAGACCGAGCACGGCCTGCTCAACTCGATCGGCCTCCAGGGCCCGGGCCTCGACGCGTTCGCGACCACGGTGCTGCCGCGGTTGCGCGAGCTCGACGTGCCGCTCTGGGTCTCGGTCGGCGGCTTCTCGGCGGCCGACTACGCGGCCTGCTGCGAGCGCCTCGACGAGGAGGCCGGGGTCGACGTGATCGAGCTCAACCTCTCCTGTCCCAACGTCGAGGAGGCGCCCGAGACGGCGGCCCAGCTGGTCGCCGCGGCGCGGGCGGCGACGGCGAAGCCGCTCTTCGCGAAGCTCTCGCCGCTTGGGTGGGACGTCGCCGAGTCGGCCCGCGCGGTCGCCGCCGCCGGGGCAGACGGCCTCTCGCTGGTGAACACGCTCAAGGGCGTCGCGCTCGACCCGCGGACGCTCGCGCCGCGGCTCGGCCGCGAGGTCGGCGGCTACTCCGGACCGGCGCTCCGGCCGGTCGCGCTGGCCTGCGTCCACGCCTGCGCGAAAGCTGTCGAGCTGCCGATCGTGGGCATGGGTGGCGTGCAGACGGGCCTCGACGCGCTCGAGCTGGCGGCGGCCGGCGCCGGCGCTGTTGCGCTCGGCACGGTGCTCTTCGCCGACCCGGGCGCCCCCGTGCGCATCCGCTCCGAGCTCGCCGCCGAGGCGGCAGAGCGGGGGCAGGAGGCCCTCGAGGGAGTCCGGACGCTTCCCCGTGAGGCTGTGGGAAAGCTCGCTCTGTCTGTGGAAAAATCCCTGGAAATCCGCCAAAACGGTTCCGGTTGACGGAGTCGCGGGGCTTGCTAGACTCCTGCGCTCTATGGTCACGTCGAAGACGCAGGCGCAGGCTCCGCTCAGGTCGCTCGACCAGCGGATGGAGGCGCTTCGACGGGCCAACGACATCCGTGTCCGGCGCGCCCAGCTGAAGAAGGACCTGAAGGACGGGCGCGTTCAGATCGAGGCGATCCTGCTCGACCCGCCCGAGTACGTCTCGACTGCGAAGGTGTTCGACATGCTGATGGCGGTGCCGAAGTTCGGCCGGGTCAAGGCCGCGCGACTGCTCAACCAGTGCCGCATCAGCCAGTCGAAGACGGTCGGCGGGATGTCCGAGCGGCAGCGTGCGGAGCTCGTCTCGCTCTTCAACCGGTGAGCCGCGCCGCGCGGTGACTCACGGGAGCCGCGCCCGATGACCTCGCCGCCCGTGTTCGTCATCACCGGCCCCTCCGGCGCCGGCAAGGGGACGCTGATCAAGGCGCTCGTCGAGCGTCTGCCGGTGCTCGAGGTGGCCGTTTCCGCCACCACCCGGCCGCAACGGCCCGGCGAGGAGGACGGCGTCGACTACTGGTTCCTCTCCGAGGCGGAGTTCGTCCGCCGGGTCGAGACCGGCGCGTTCCTCGAGCACGTGACCTACGTCAGCACCAAGCGCTACGGGACGCTGCGCTCTGAGATCGACCGGATCTCTGCCGAGCACCGCGTCTGCGTGCTCGAGCTGGAGCTCGAGGGCGCGTTGCGCGTGCAGGCGGGCGTCAGCGCAGCGGTCACGATCTTCATCGCCGCCGACGTTCCCGAGCTCGAGCGCCGGCTGCGCGAGCGGGCGACCGAGTCCACCGGCGAGATCGACGACCGGATCGAGCTCGCCCGCTGGCAGCTCGAGCAGGCGCACCGCTTCCGCTACATGGTTCGCAACGACGACGTCGAGCGGGCGACCGAGGTGCTCGCCGCGATCGTCGAGCGGGAGCTCGAGCTCGCCGGCTCGGCGTCGCAGGTACCATGAGCCCATGATCGAACCCCGCATCGACGACCTGCTCGAGGGCCTCCACGAAGGCAACGCCGACGCGCAGCCCTCACGCTACGCGCTCGTGATCGTCGCCGCCAAGCGCGCCCGGCAGATCAACAGCTACCACCACCAGCTCGGCGAGGGTATCGGCTTCGAGGAGGCCCCGCCGCCGCTGATCGAGTCGCGCTCGAAGAACTACCTGACGATGGCCATGGAGGAAGTCGCCCAGGGCAAGATCAGGTACGCGTACTCGCGCTAGCGCAATCGCTTCCCGCTCGCGTCATCGCGGCACAATGAGCCCGATGCGCGAGGGCGGTCGTCTTTCTCACCGTCGGTCGGCTCGAAGGGGCGGCTGACGGCAATGGCGCGGGTGCTCGTCGGGATCACGGGCGGCATCGCCGCCTACAAGGCCGGCGAGCTCGTCCGGCTGCTCGTCCGGGCGGGACACGAGGTGCGGCCGGTGCCGACGCCGGGCGCCGAGCGCTTCGTGGCCGCGGAGACGTTCCGGGCGCTCGCCCGGGTCGAGGCCGACGAGGGGCCCTACCCACACCTGCGCCGGGCCGACCTGCTCGTGATCGCGCCGCTGACTGCCAACACGCTCGCCAAGCTCGCCCACGGGCTCGCCGACAACGTCCTCACCGAGGCGGCGCTCGCGCACGACGGGCCGCTCGTGCTGGCGCCCGCGATGAACCCGCGCATGTGGGCGCATCCGGCCACGCGCGCGAACGTCCAGCTGCTGGTCGACCGCGGCGCGGTCGTCGTCGGCCCGGCGGAGGGCGAGCTGGCCGAGGGCGAGGTGGGCGTGGGGAGGATGGCGGAGCCGGCCGAGATCGCCGCGCGCGTCGAGGAGCTGCTCGCAGCAGGCGGGAAGTCCGGGTCGCTGCGCGGCCGCCGCGTCGTCGTCAGCGCCGGCGGCACGCGCGAGCCGCTCGACGCGGTGCGCTACGTCGGCAACCGCTCCTCCGGCAGGATGGGCGTCGCGCTCGCGGAGGAGGCCCGCAGCCGCGGCGCGGAGGTGACCCTGATCGCGTCCAACCTCCAGATTGCCGAGCCTGCCGGGGTCGAGGTCGTGCAGGCGCCGACCGCCGCCGACGTCGCGCGCGAGGCGCTCGCCCGCGCCGGTGGCGCCGACGTCGTCGTGATGGCAGCCGCCGTCGCCGACTACCGCGCCGCCGAGCCGCCCTCCGGCAAGCGCCCCAAGGACGACCGGCCCTGGCAGGTCGAGCTCGTGCCGACCCAGGACGTCGCCCGCGCCCTCGGCAAGCGGAAGGACGGCACCGTGCTGGTCGCGTTCGGCGCCGAGACGGGTCCGGAAGGGCTCGAGCGCAAGCGGGCGATGCTGGCCGACAAGAACGCCGATCTCGTCGTCTACAACGACGTGGGGGGTCGCGAGATCGGCTTCGAGAGCGAGGACAACGAGGTCACGCTGATCACGCGCGCCGGCGAGCGGGTGGTCGCGCGGGCGCCGAAGCGCGAGATCGCGCGCGAGGTGTTCGACGAGGTCGAGCGGCTGCTGGAGCAAGCATGAGACGCTCAGGGTCGACTCCCGGCCGCGACAGCGGCCGGCTTCAGGGGTTTTCGCGCGGCCGGGAATCCGCTGCTGCGGATTTCCGGCCTTGCGTAGAAGCGGAGAGCGCGCTCTGAGCGAGCACGCCGCAGCCGGGGCGGCCGAGCAGACGCTCGATCCCGCCGGGCTCGCCGACCGCGTCGTCGACAACGTCGCGCGGGTCGTCCACGCGCCGCGGGAGACGCTGCGGCTGCTCGTCCTCTGCCTGCTCGCCGAGGGGCACGCTTTGGTCGAGGACTTCCCGGGCGTGGGCAAGACGATGCTGGCCAAGTCGCTGGCCCGCTCGCTCGATCTCGACTTCTCGCGCATCCAGTTCACGCCCGACCTCCTGCCCTCGGACGTCACCGGCGTCAACGTCTTCGACCAGCGCAGCGGCGAGTTTGCCTTCCGCCCAGGCCCGGTCTTCGCCCACGTCCTGCTCGTCGACGAGGTCAATCGCGCCTCGCCGAAGACGCAGTCCGCCCTGCTCGAGGCGATGCAGGAGACGCAGGTGACGATCGACGGCGCGACGTACGCGCTCGCGCGGCCGTTCCTCGTGATCGCGACCCAGAACCCGATCGAGTACGAGGGCACGTATCCGCTCCCCGAGGCGCAGCTCGACCGGTTCGCGGCGCGCCTCTCGCTCGGCTACCCGCCGCTCGCCGAGGAGGCGCGAATGCTGGCCGAGCAGACGACCGAGCAGCCACTCGACCTGCTGCGGCCGGTCGCCGGCATGGCCGAGGTGCTGGCGGCGATCGCGGCAGCGCGAGCGATGTTCGTCGAGGAGACCGTCAGCCGCTACGTGGTCGCGCTGCTCCGCCACACACGCGCGAGCGCCCGGCTCGCGCTCGGCGCCAGCCCGCGCGCGGGAATCGCGCTGCTGCGGCTGGCGAAGGCGCGTGCGCTCGCCGAGCGGCGCGACTTCGTGCTGCCGGAGGACGTCCAGGCGGTGGCGCCGGCGGTGCTGGCGCACCGGCTGATCCTCGCGCCCGAGGCGCGGTCGGCCGGCGTCGACGCCGAGGACGCTGTCCGCGAGGCGGTGGAGGGGACGCCGGTACCGGTGTGAGGCGGCGGAGCGGCGCGGTGCTCGCCCTCGGCGTTGCGGCGCTCGTCGCGTCGTGGGCGTTCGGCTCGCGCCCGCTCGCCCCGGTCGGGGTCGGGCTCGTCCTCGCCGCCGTCGCCGCCCGGCTGTGGGCGCGCGCGGTCGCGGGCAGGGTGACGCTCGAGCGGCGGCCCGGCCCCGACCTGAGCCTCGAGGGCGACGACGTCACGATCTCCTACCGGCTCGCGCGCGCGTCGCGGATCCCGGTCGGCGCCGCGTTCGTCCGCGAGACCGTGGGGCGCCTCGGCGTCCACGAGGGCCGCGTCCGCGGCGGCAGGGCGGAGGTGCGGCTCGCCGCGGTTCCGCGCGGCCGCTACCTCCTGGAGCGGGCCGAGGTCGTGCTCGAGGACCCGCTCGGGCTCGAGCGCGTGTCGCTCGCACCCGGCGGCGGCGGGCACGCGCTGGTGGTCGCACCGCGGGTCGTCGAGCTCGGGGCGCTGTTCTCGGACGCCGGTCGCGACTCGTTCCAGGGCCGCCGGCTGCTGTTGCGACGGCCGAGCGGCGTCGACCTCCACTCGGTGCGCGAGTACGAACAGGGGGAATCCCTGCGGAAGGTGCACTGGCCGACGACGGCACGACGCGGGCAGCTGATGGTGAAGGAGCTGGAGGATGCGCCGCGCGACGATCTCGTCGTGCTGCTCGACTGCGACGCCGCAGCCGTCGCCGGCCCGCCCGGCGCCTCGAGCTTCGACGCGCAGGTGCGGGCCGCCGGCTCGCTGCTTCGCGCCCACGTCGCCCGCGGCCGGCGCGCCGCGCTCGTGCTCGGCGGCCGGGGTGCCGCCGTCGTGCGCGTGACCTCGCTCGAGGGCGACTGGCCCGTCGCGCTGCAAGCGCTCGCCGGCGTGGAGCCGGAGGCCGACTGTCCGCTCGCGCGGCTGCTCGCCGACGAGCGCTCTCCGGCCGCCCGCGCCCCCGAGCTCGTCGTCGTCACGGCCTCGGTCGACGAGGCCGCGGTCGACCGCATGGTCGCGCTCGCAGCCCGGCGGCACCGTGTCTCCGTCGTGTGGGTGGACTCGGCGAGCTTCGCCGGCCGGCCGCAGACCTCCTCCGTGCCGGCGCTCTTGCGGCTCGCCGCCGGAGGCGTGCCGCTCGCCGTCGTGCGAGCCGGGGACGACCTGCGCGCCGCGCTCGGCGGGAGCGCAGCCGGGAGGGCGAGTGCCTAGCGCCGTCCTGCTCGCGGCGCTGCCGCTGCTCGCGCTGGCGGTAGCGTGGCTCAGGCTCGAGCAACCGCCGGAGGTCGGCGACGGCTTCGCAGTGGTGGTGCTCGCGCTTGCACCGGCGCTCGTGACCGGAGCCCGGAGGCGGCTGCTCGTCGCCGCGGCCGCTGTGCTGGGAGCGGTCTGGATCGCGGTCGGCGTCTCGCCCGGCGCGCTCCTGCCCGGCCGGGACGCCCGCTGGCTCGAGCCGCTGCGGGACACGTTCGCCG
>DASTPC010000245.1:0-2454 GCA_035720085.1 Gaiellaceae bacterium | reverse complement strand
GATCCGTTCGACCCGAGCCAGGGGTTCCTCTTCCCACCGCCGGAGGGCACGTCGCTCTCCTCCCTGCCGCATCTGCTCGCGGCGCAGGCGTTCATCCCGCCGACCGAGCGCGTGGAAGCCGCGGGGTTCGCCTTCCCGGGGGACAACGACGCGATCCGCGCGGAGGTCGTCCGGCGGCTCAACGCCTCGCCCGGGTACCGGCGTCTCTTCGGCCGGGTCTACCCGGAGGTGCGCCGGGGCGGCCCGATCACGTACGAGCACCTCGCGAGCGCGCTCGCCGAGTTCGAGTTCACGCTCACGTTCGCGGACGCCCCCATCGACCGCTACGCCCGCGGCAACCCGGGCGCGCTGACCGAGACGCAGAAGGCCGGCGCCCTGCTCTTCTTCGGCGACGCCGGCTGCGTCGGCTGTCACCAGGTCTCGGGACCCTCGAACGAGATGTTCAGCGACTTCCGCCAGCACGTCCTCGGCGTCCCGCAGCTCGTCCCGGCGAACACGAACATGACGTTCGACGGCCCCGCTGCGAACGAGGACTTCGGCCGCGAGCAGTTCACGGGCGACCCGGCGGACCGCTACGCCTTCCGCACGTCGCCGCTTCGCAACGTGGCGCTGCAGCCCGCCTTCATGCACGACGGTGCGTTCACGAGCCTCGAGGCGGCGATCCGGTTCCATCTCGACGTGGTCGGCCAGGCGCTCGCGTACGACCCGCGCGCGCAGGGGCTCGACGCCGATCTCGCGGGCACGATCGCACCGCTCGAGCCGGTGCTGGCCCGCCTCGACCCGCTCGTCGCGACGCCGCGCCGGCTGAGCGAGGAGCAGCTCGGAGCGCTCGTCGATTTCGTGCGTCACGGCCTGCTCGACGAGCGCGCGCGGCCGGAGCGTCTCCGCCGCCTTCTGCCGGACGAGCTGCCGAGCGGCCGCGAGCCGCTCAGCTTCCAGTTCCCAGACGGCTAGGGCGCCGGCGGCGCCGGTGTCCGGTAGTGCAGGTGGCGGCCCCACCCCCGCCGTAGCTCCGCGTCCGGCACCTCGTCGTCGAGGAGGCGCTCGAACTCCTTGCGGGCGTCGAGGAGCTGTTCCTCCAGGCGGCGGCGCTCACCGCCGCGCGTGCCGGCCTGCAGGTGCTCGTCCTGGACGCGGTGGTAGCGGCCGGCGAGCGCCTCGAGCCGCTCTCGGACGGGCTGCGGGCCGGCGTCGACGGCACCGTCGCTCATTGCTCCAGTATCGCGCCTGCGCGCACGTTTGCCCCACCGGCGTTCACAGCCGATTCACAGGCTCGGCTGCTCGGCGCTCAGCCGGTTCACAGCCCTGCATGGCACTGTGAGGCCGTGAACGACGGCCCGCACGGCTCGCAGGAGGCGCACCGGATCCTCGTCGTCGACGACGAGCCGTCGATCGTCGACGCCGTCGCCACGGCCCTGCGCTACGAGGGCTACCGGGTCGAGGAGGCCTCGAGCGGGCGGGAAGCGCTCGCCGCGGTGGCCACGTTCGAGCCAGACCTCGTCGTGCTCGACTGGATGCTGCCCGACGTGGAGGGGATCGAGGTGGGGCGCCGGCTCCGCGAGCGCGGGTTCCGTACGGCGATCCTCTTCCTCACCGCGAAGGACGGCACCGAGCACAAGGTCGAGGCGCTCCGGGCCGGCGGCGACGACTACGTGACCAAGCCGTTCAGCCTCGCCGAGCTAGTCGCCCGCACCCAGGCGATCCTCCGCCGCACCGCCGGCGACCTGCCAGGCGACGTCCTGCGGTTCGCCGACCTCGTCCTCGACGAGGGCCGACACGAGGTGCGGCGCGGCGAGGAGCCCGTCGAGCTGACCGCGACCGAGTTCAACCTGCTCCGCTACTTCATGCTCAACCCGCGCCGCGTGCTCTCGAAGGCGCAGATCCTGCAGAACGTGTGGCGCTACGACTTCGGCGGCAACGCCAACGTCGTCGAGACGTACGTGAGCTACCTCCGCAGGAAGCTCGACGCCCACGGGCCGCCCGTGATCCGGACCGTCCGCCAGGCGGGCTACATGCTCGAAGCGGCCGAGCGGCGGTGATCTCCCGGCTGTCGCTGCGGGCGCGGCTCGTCCTCGGCGTGATCGTGCTCGCCGCCGCCGGGCTGGCCGTGGCGGGAGTGGCGACGTACGCGTCGCTGCGGTCGTTCCTCTTCGACCGCACCGACCAGACGCTCGCCGACTCGTCCGTCGGGATCGCCCGCGGGCTGTTCGAGGGGCACTGCGACAGCGGCGGCCGGCCGTTGCCGGGCGCCGCGCCGGGCGACGTGGTCCAGCTGCGCACGGCCGACGGGTCGGTGGTCTGCACGCTGCAGGTGACGCGCTTCTCGGAGGCGCCCGCCTCGCCGCCCGAGCTCCCGGCCGACCTGCCGTCTGCCGGGCTCGGAGAGCAGGCCGAGTACCTGACGGTGCCCGCCGTGAACGGGGGCGGCCGCTACCGCGTGCGCGTGTCGGAGGC
>DASTPC010000244.1:0-9826 GCA_035720085.1 Gaiellaceae bacterium | reverse complement strand
CGCTCGGACGGCGGCCATCGGCGGCGCAAGCGTACTCTCGTCCTCCGCGTGCCCACCTCGGCTCTTCTCCTGGCGCTCGCCGCCGCCGTCGTCCACGCGGGCTGGAACCTGCTGCTGGCGCGGGCGCGCGACCCCGAGGCGGCGACCGCCGTCGCGATGCTCGCCTCCGTCGTCGTCTTCGCGCCCGTGGCGGCGCTCACCTGGGACGTGGACGCCGACGTCGCGCCCTACGCCGTCGCCAGCTCCTGTCTCCAGCTCGCGTACTTCGGCCTGCTCGCCGCCGCCTACGCCGCCGCCGAGCTGTCGGTCGTCTACCCGCTCGCGCGCGGGCTCGCGCCCGTGCTCGTGCTGGTGGTCGGCGTGGCCGCGCTCGGCACGTCGACGACGCCGACTCAGACACTCGGCGTGCTGCTCGTCGGCGCCGGAGTGGTCGCGATCCGCGGCCTCCAGCGCGTCGCCGGCTCGGGAGTCGCCTTCGGCCTCGTGATCGCCTGCTGCATCGCCGGTTACACGCTCGTGGACAAGCGCGCGCTCGAGCACGCGGCGCCGCTGCCGTACCTCGAGCTCGTGATGGTCGGCCCGGCGGTCGTCTACGCGTGCGTGCTCGCCCTCAGGCGCGGCACGCCCGCCCTGCGGGCCGAGCTGAATGCGCCCGCGCTGGTCGCCGGAGTCGGAGGGTTCGTGGCCTACCTGCTCGTGCTGCTCGCGCTCGAGCGCGCCTCGGCGGCGTCGGTCGCCGCCGTGCGCGAGACGAGCGTCGTGATCGCCACCGTCCTCGCGGCGCCGGTGCTGGGCGAGCGGGTCGGGAAAGCCCGCGTCGCCGGCGCGGGACTGGTCGTCGTGGGGATCGCGCTGCTCGGAAGCTAGAAGTTCTCCGGGCACCAGGGCGCGGCCGGTGTCCGGAAGAGCGCGTCCGCGCGGGCGAGCCCGCCGCGCGAGGCCTCCTCGACGCGCCCGGCGGCGGCGAGCTCGGCGAAGGAGACGCCGCCGAGGTAGGTAGCGCCGAGCGCGTCGACGCCGAGCCGGACGTCGGGACGGCGGCGCGAGCGGCGCGCGACTCCGTCCTCGAGCGTCCAGGTCGCCGCGTTGTCCGGCACGTGCGGATCCGTGGCGACCTCGAGCGTGACCCGGCCGTCGGCGGCGTACTCCCGGGCCGAGAGCGCCGCCCCGACGTCGACCAGGCGCACCCACAGCCCGTCTTCGAGCCGGAGGCCGAGCTGGTTGACACGGGCGACGACGAGTCTGAGCGGGTGGTCGACGGGAAGCATCCACGCGTGCACCTCGTCGACCCAGTCGATCTCGAGCAGGAAGCGCCAGACCTCGCGCGTCGCGGCCGGGCCGTCCCCGAATGCCTCCGCGACCCGGATGTTCCGCCGCCAGTGCCCGTCGCGGTTGTCCTGCTGCACGCGGTAGAGCGCCCAGCCGGCGACCCGCCCGTCCAGCTCGAGAACGGCGCGGTTCAGCGGCCCGGCTCCGAAGCGGCGCTCCGGATCGTCGTCGAGCCGGCGCAGCTCCCACCACTCCCGCGGCCGCGAGAGGAAGCCGACCGTGCGCCGCCGCAACCGCTCGTAGGCGGGCGGCAGCAGCCGCATCGCCTCCTCGTGGTCGACAAGCCGGATTCGCCCCTCGCGCGGCGGCAGGCCGGCCGCGAGCCCGCCCCAGACGCGCGGCACGCGCGCCCGGAGCGCGAACGACGCGAGCCCGTAGCCGTAGCGCCCGTAGATCGTCTCCTCGGACGCCCAGAGCCCGGCGATCGGCTCGCCGCACTCGCGCATGTCCTCGAGCTGGGCGCGCATCAGCCGGGTCAGGAGCCCACGCCGGCGGTGCGACGGCAGCACCCCGACGACCGTCACGCCCGCGCAGCGGAGCGGCCCGCCGGGGACGGTCAGCTCGAACGGGAAGACACCCGCGCCGGCGACGATGCGGCCGTCGTCGAGCGCGGCGTGCAGCCGCTCGGGCGGCAGCAGCCGGGAGAACCGCTGGCCGTCCTCCTCCGTCGGCTGCCAGCCGAAGTAGTGGCCGATCGAGCCGACGGCGGCGCGGAACTCCTCCAGGTCGCGGACGGTGCGGACGCGGAACGCCATCAGAGCTTCTCCAGCGGCGCGTACTCGAGCATCAGCCGGCGCTCCCCTCCGTCGCGCTCGAAGCGGACGGTGACGATCCCACCCGGCTCGATCCGCGTGACGACGCCCTCGCCGAGCGAGCCGTGGCGGACGGAGTCCCCGGTCGCGAGCGCAGGCAGCTCCGCCTCCGGCCGCGCGGCAACCTGGCGCGGCGAGGTCGCGTAGCCGGACCAGGACGACGGCCGCAGCCGCTCCCGCTCCACCCCGGCCGGCAGCTCGTCGAGGAAGCGGGAGGGCAGGTTGTAGTCCCGCCGCCCGTACAGCGAGCGCGCCATCGCGTGCGTCAGCGTGAGCCGCTCCATCGCGCGAGTCATGCCGACGTAGCAGAGGCGGCGCTCCTCCTCGATCTCGTTGTCCTCGATCGAGCGCGAGTGGGGGAAGATCCCCTCCTCCATCCCGATCAGGAAGACGGCCCGGAACTCGAGGCCCTTGGCGTTGTGGATGGTCATCAGGGTGACGACGCCGCCCTCGTCGCGGAGCGTGTCCTGGTCGGAGACGAGCGAGATCTCCTGCAGGAAGCCCGACAGGGTCGGCTCCTCCCGCGAGGCGCGGAACTCCCGCGCCACGCCGACGAGCTCCTGCAGGTTCTCGATCCGCCCGCGAGCCTCGATCGTACGCTCCGCCTCGAACGCCTCGATCGTGCCGCTCCGCTCGAGCACCCGCTCGATCAGCTCGTCGACTCCGAGCTCCTGGGCCGCCGACCCGAGCGACTCCATCAGCGTCCGGAACCCCCGCACGGCACGCGCGGGCGCCGGACCCAGGCCGGCGGCGTCCGGATCGGCCAGCGCCTCCCAGAACGAGATGGCGCGCCCGTCGGCGTACGTGACGAGCCGCTGGATCGAGGTGTCGCCGATCCCCCGGCGCGGCCGGTTCGCGATCCGCATCAGCGCGACCGCATCGGAGGGGTTGTCGAGCGCAGTCAGGTATGCGATCGCGTCCTTGATCTCCGCCCGCTCGTAGAAGCGAGGGCCGCCGATCACCTGGTACGGGACGTCCTGCCGGACGAGCACGTCCTCCAGCACGCGCGACTGGGCATTCGTCCGGTAGAAGACGGCCAGCTCCCCCGCCGAGCCGCCGTCGGAGACGAAGCGGGCGATCTCGGCGGCGACGAACCGCGCCTCGGCGTGCTCGTCCTCGACCTCCACCACCTGTACCGGATCGCCCCGCCCGAGCTCGGAGAAGAGCCGCTTGGGCTTGCGCTCGCGGTTCTGCTCGATCACCGCGTTCGCGGCCTCCAGGATCGCGTTCGTCGAGCGGTAGTTCTGCTCGAGCGCGATCACCCTGGTCCCCTCGAAGTCGCGCTCGAACTCGAGGATGTTGCGGATGTCGGCCCCTCTGAATGCGTAGATCGACTGATCCGGATCTCCGACCGCGAACACGTTCCCGTGCGCGCCGGCGAGCAGGCGGAGCAGGCGGTACTGGGCGTGGTTGGTGTCCTGGTACTCGTCGACGAGCACGTAGCGGAACGCCTGCTGCCAGCGCTCGCGCGCCTCGGGGAAGCGCTCGAGCACCTCGACCGTCAGCATCAGCAGGTCGTCGAAGTCGACGGCGTTCGAGCCGAAGAGCCGGCGCTGGTAGAGCTGGTACACCTCAGCGACGGTCTGGTCGTAGAACGAGGCCACGCGCGAGAGGTACTCCTCCGGCCCGATCAGCTGGTTCTTCGCGTTCGAGATCTGCGCGTGGATGCCGCGCGGCGTGAACCGCTTCGGATCGCGGCCGAGCTCCTCCAGGCACGCCTTCACCACGCGCACCTGGTCGGCCTGGTCGTAGATGGAGAAGTTCGACCGGTAGCCGAGCCGCGGCGCCTCGCGGCGGAGGATGCGGCCGCAGGCGGCGTGGAAGGTGAGGATCCAGATCGCGCGGGTGAGCGGGCCGAGCATGCCCTCGAGCCGCTCGCGCATCTCGCCGGCGGCCTTGTTCGTGAACGTGATCGCCAGGATCTCGTTCGGCTTGACGCCGCACGCGCGAATCAGGTGCCCGACGCGATGCGTGAGCACGCGGGTCTTCCCCGAGCCGGCGCCGGCGATCACGAGCACCGGCCCCTCGGTCTGGAGCACGGCCTCCCGCTGGGCGGGATTCAGGTCCGAGAGGTACTCGGCGGGCGAGACGACGGCCATCGCCCGATGCTAGTGGACGCGGCGCCGGGTGCCGGCGGCCCCGGATTCGGGATTGAGAAGGTGCGGATGCGCGCCGATGAGCGTGGGAGAATCGCGCGCAGCGAACCCCTCGCTGCTTCCCGACATGACTGCGGCTGCTACACCCCCGGGCTCCCGGCGACCCGTGTCGCGTGCCCTTGCGGTGCCTGGAACGTGATCCGACCTCTCCGCGCCGACGACCTCCCCGGGCTGACGCTCCTCGTCCAGTCCCTGCTGCCTGCGACCGTCGTCACCTGCGCCGGGCTCGCGCACCTGCAGCGGTGGACCGACTGGTGGGTGGCCGAGGCGGACGGCGAGATCGTCGGCGGCGCCAGGGCCGGCCGCGGCGGTCGCGCCTGGGTCGGGGTGCACGCGGAAGCGCGCCGCTCCGGCGTGGGGGCCGCGCTGCTGGATCAGGTGGAGACCCGCCTTCGCCAGGCTGGAGAGCAGGTCGTCGAGGGCTGGAGCGACGACGAGGCGGGGGCCGGCTTCGCGGCCGCGCGCGGCTACGTCCGCGCCCGCGGGAAGCCCGTCTCCCTGCTCGACCTCGCGACCACGGAGCTGCCGCCGCTCGAGCCGCCCGAAGGCGTGAGGCTCCACCGCCTAGGCGACCTCGCGCACCGGATGCGGGAGCTGCACGGCCTTGCGGCCCAGTGCTACGCCGACGAGCCGGGCGGCGCGCAGGGCGAGATGCCGTTCGGGCGCTGGTTGGAGGAGGACATGGGCCTGCCCGACATCAGCCGGGAAGGGAGCATCGTCGCCGAGGCGGGCGGCGAGCTCGTCGCCTACGCGATCCTGCTCACCGACGGGGCGACGCGAGGGGAGAACGACTTCACGGGCACGCGGCGCGAGTACCGTAACCGGGGCCTCGCCCGGCTGGTCAAGCTGGCCTCGCTCCACTGGGCCCGCGAGCACGGCGTGCGCGAGGTCTGGACGGGGAACGACGAGGAGAACGCGCCGATGCTGTCGGTCAACCGGGGCCTCGGCTACCGCATCACGCACACCCGCTCGAAGCACGTACGCCGCCTGTAGGGGGCGACGCTGGCGTCGCCCCCTACGCCGACCGCCCATCGTCGGTGCCGCTCGGTATCGTCGCCGCGTGACCACGGCCGACGGTGCCGCAGGCAGCCTCGTGCTGCGCTTCCCCGACCCCGAGCGGCGCCTCACCGGGGTGCGGCTCGTGACGGAGCTCTTCAAGCGCGAGCCGCCGCGCATGCTCGGGCAACGCAGTGACGGCACCTGGGAGCTCGCGCTGCGCGACCTGCCCGTCGACCGCCTCGAATACCAGCTCGAGCTCGTCGGCGCCGACGGCACGGCGAAGCTCGCCCTCGACCCGGCGGCAGGGGTCGTCGAGGGACCGTTCGGGGCCAAGTCGTCGCTCGAGCTCGACGGCTACGACCCACCCGACTGGCTCGAGGAAGACGCGCCCGCGGGCCTGCTGGAGCCGCTGGACCTGCCGAGCCGCACCCTCCGGGCGCAGGTCACGGGCCTCCTCTGGAGCGCGCCCGGGCTCGACCCGGACGAGCCCGCGCCCCTGCTCGTCGTGCACGACGGGCCGGAGTACGCGGAGTACTCGCTGCTCGTCCGCTTCCTCGACGTCGCCGCCGCGCGGGGCGAGATCCGCCCGCACCGGGCTGCGCTCCTCGCCCCGGTCGAGCGCGACGAGCACTACTCGGCCTCGGCTCGCTACACGCGGGCGCTCACCGGCGACCTGCTGCCGGCGCTCGCCGAGCTCGCGCCGGCACCGGCCGAGCTGCGGTTTCGCGTGGGCATGGGAGCGAGCCTAGGCGCGCTGGCGATGCTGCACGCGCAGCGCCTGGAGCCGCGCGCGTTCGGGGGGCTCGTGCTTCAGTCGGGCAGCTTCTTCCGGCCCCGCACCGACCGGCACGAGCGCTCGTTCGGGCGCTTCGCGCGGATCACGCGCTTCGTCGGGACGGTGCTCAGGGCCCAGTCGTTCGCGCGGCCGGTGCCGGTGGCGATGTCCTGTGGCACGGGTGAGGAGAACCTCGTCAACAACCGGGCCATGCACGCCGCACTGGTGCGGCAGGGATACCCCGCGACGCTGCTCGAGCTCCGCGACGGCCACACCTGGACGGGCTGGCGGGACGCGCTCGCGCCGACGCTGCCGCGCCTCCTGGCCGACGTCTGGGCGTGAGGCGTCCTGGGTCATACGTCTCGCTCGCCGGGGGAGGCGTGCTCGTCTACGGGCACTGGGGCCGGCCGCTGCTCGCGTTCCCGTCGGAGGGAGGCAACTGCGGCCAGTTCGAGGAGCGCGGCATGGTGGCCGCGATCGGCGACCTGCTCGAGGCGGGCCGCGTGAAGCTCTACTGCGTCGACAGCCTGGACGAGTCGACCTGGGCGGCGCGCGACCTCCCGCTGGAGGAGCGGGCGCGCCGGCACGAGACGTACGAGCGCTGGCTGCTCGAGCACGTCGTCCCCTTCGTGCGCGAGGACTGCGGCGAGGAAGCGGAGACGATCGTGACGGGGCCGAGCTTCGGCGCGTACCACGCCGCCAACGTCGCCCTCCGCCACGCCCACCTCTTCCCGCTCGCGATCTGCCTGAGCGGCGTCTACGACGTGGCGTCGACAGGCTGGGGCGAGCGCGGCGACGCGACGTACTTCCACAACCCGATGGACTACGTCTCCCACCTCCACGGCGAGCACCTTGACTGGCTCCGGGGCCGCGTTAGCGTCCTGCTCGTGTGCGGCCAGGGGCAGTGGGAGGACAGCACGGGCGCGCTCGAGAGCACGCGCCGCTTCGCCGGCCTCCTGGCCGGCAAGGGAATCCGCCACGAGCTCGACGTGTGGGGTCACGAGTACCCGCACGACTGGCCGTCCTGGCGGGCGCAGCTCGCCCACCACCTGCGGCGGTTCGTCTAGCCGTGCCAGATCACCTGATCGGGCTGCTGCTCGGCACCGAGGAGGACTGGCCGGGCGCCTTCGAGGAGCTCGTGCGCCGGCTCGGCCCGGTGCGCCACGACGGGGAGACGCACGCGTTCGCCACCGAGCGGGTCTTCAACGAGCCGTTCGACCTGCGCTACCGGCCGCGCTACTCGCTCGTGATCGACCGGCTCGCCTGGTGGTACGACGTCCCGCGCGAGTGGCTGAAGAAGGTCGCCCTGATGGACGACGTCTACCTCCTGAACAACCCGTTCACGTTCCAGTCGATGGAGAAGCACTCGGCCTACTGCGCGATGATGCGCCTCGGGCTCGAGGTGCCGGAGACCTGGCTGATCCCGCACAAGCTCCCGCCCGACAACCCCCGCTTCCTGCCCACGGCCGAGCGCTACAACGCGCCGTTCGACCTCGACGAGATCGGCGACCGCATCGGCTACCCGCTGTTCATGAAGCCGTTCGACGGCGGCCAGTGGGTCGGCGTGACGCGCGTCGCGGGCGCTGCCGAGCTCCACCGCCGCTACGACGAGTCGGGCGAGCGGCTGATGCACCTGCAGGCGAGCGTGGAGGACTTCGACGTCTTCGCGCGCTCGCTCTCGATCGGCGCCGAGACGATGGTGATGCGCTTCGAGCCCGACCGGCCGATGTTCGACCGCTACCAGATCGACCACGGCTTCCTCTCGCCCGTGCTCGGCGACGAGGTCGTCACGATCAGCCGCCTCGTCAACGCGTTCTTCCGCTGGGAGTTCAACTCCTGCGAGACGATCGTCAAGGACGGGCACGCGTACCCGATCGACTACGCGAACGCGTCGCCCGACGTGGCGCTGACGAGTCTCCACTACTACTTCCCGTGGGCGATCTCGGCGCTCGCGAAATGGACGCTCTTCTGCCTCGCGACAGGGCGGGTGATGCGCGTCAACCAGGACTTCGAGGCGTACTTCGCGACTGCTGCCGACGACGAGCTCACCTATCGCGAGAAGCTCGCCGAGTACCGGCGCCACGCGGACGCCTACTTCGAGGTCGACCGCTACGCGGAGTTCTGCGCCGGCGCGCTCGCGCATGTGGACGAGGCGATGCACGAGCTCGTGTCGAGCGGCTGGTTCGACGACCTGCTCGTGGCGACGGTGCGCTCAACCTTCCCGGCGCACGAGCACGAGCGCTTCGTCGCCCACTACCGCGGCCTGCTGGGCGCCTGGGTGCGCGACGCCGCCGCCGCCGGCTGAAATTGCCTTCCGCTAGAAGGAAAGGGGCGGGCCCCGGCTGCCCGCCCCGTCCCTCACCTTTCCTACCGTGAGCCGGACCTAGAAATTCCCGCGGATCTCGCCGCCTGGGAGATCGCCCGGGCCGGTGCCGGCGGGCGGGACGCCGTCGTTCGTGTGCACGTTGACGTACGCGTTGCCCGAGTTCAGCGCATCGATGAGCGCCGAAAGCGGCTGCCCGGCAAGCGGCCCGACGAGGTTGGTGATCGTGCTCTCCGCGAGCACGCCGTTCACGGTGCCACCTCCGGGGGCGCCGGAGAAGAGCAACGCGACGACGGGGCCGTTCACGCCCGGCGGGCCGAGGTGGATGTGCGCCGCGACCGGGTTGTCCAGCTTCGCGACGATCAGCTTGCACTCGAGCGACGTGCCGTCCTTGCTCACGTGGAAGATCGCCTGCCCGGTCGCCTTCGAGGCGTTCGCCGGCACCTCCGTGTCGCCGTTCAAGTGGACGGAGTAGTTCCCGTTTCCTCCAGCTGCCGCCAGGCCGGCTACCGCAAGGAGCAGCAGCAAGGCGACGCCGACGCCGAAGAGCTTCCGCATCTGGATGTCCCCCCTTTTTCGCCGCGGACACGCGGATTGGCATCGGACTGTAACGCGCCCCGGCGTCGCGGCCAAGGCCGCTCGAGGGCCGGTGCCGAGCTGGCTCAGGCGACGCCGGCCAGCTCGGCCAGGTACGCGACGTCCAGCCGTTCCTCGACGGCGTCGGCGAGCTCGTCGAAGACCTGGTCCAGCGGGCGCCGCGGAGCGACTCCCAGTAGCGCCCGCACCACGTCCGGCTGCTCGAGCGCCCCGTGGACGGAGATCCCGAGCACCGAGCCGCGCGCGAACCCGCGCCCGCCCGGCAGCGCCTCGGCCGCGGGCCCGGTCGGGGTGCTCGAGCCGTGACGGATCTCGTAGCCGTCGAAGGGGAGGCCGGAGAGCCCGTCCCACGGCCGCTCCAGCCGGTCGAAGGCGACGCGCACCCTCTCGGTGAGCTTCTCCCGGCCGAACACCGTCCGCACCGGCAGCAGCCCGAGGCCCGCAGCGCTCCCGTCGACGCCGGCCTCGTCCACGATCTCCTCGCCGAGCATCTGCAGGCCGGCGCAGATGCCGAGCACCGGCGCGCCCGCCGCCGCCGCTTCCTCGAGCGCCCGGTCGAGCCCTCGTCCTCGGAGCCAGGCCAGGTCGGCGGCGACGTGCTTCGAGCCGGGCAGGACGATCAGGCGGGCGCCGTCGAGGTCGGCGGGCTCGCGCGCCGGAACGAGCTCGGCGACCTCCTCGAGCCGCTCGAACTCGTCCAGGTTGGACGCGGTCGGGTAGGCGAGCAGCGCGACCCGGGGCGCGCCCGGCCGCGCGCCGCCAGCCGGCGCACCGTCCTCGTCCGGCAGCCCGTGCGCGAGATACGGCAGCAGGCCGACGTAGGCCATGCCGGTGC
>DASTPC010000243.1:0-3143 GCA_035720085.1 Gaiellaceae bacterium | reverse complement strand
GCGGACCTCGGCGACGCGTCCGCCGACGATCCGAATCGCCGCGCGCTCGACGACTCCGCCACGCCCCTCGAAGAGGCGTGCGTTGACGAGGACGAGCTCGGCGGTGGGATTCATCGCAGGGCGACCCGCTCGACGGCCGCCCGGAAGGTCGGCGGGTCGATCGCCGGGAAGCGGTACAGCTCGGGCTCGATCTCTCCGAAGAGCTCGAGCAGCCGCCGGGGCTCGACGAGTCCGCGCTCGACCATCGCGGCGACGTCCTCGTCGTCGCGCGTGTGGCCGCGCTCGAGCTTCGCGAGCGCCTGCGCGTAGGGGTCGAGGTGAAGCACGGTTAGCGAGCCGAACCGCCCGACCGAGATGCTCCGATCGCGCCAACCCGGCGGCAGCGGGATGAAATCGGCAGGCCCTGCGAGCTCGACGTTGACCTCGAGCTCGTCCTTGACCGCCGGCAGCGCCCGCAGCCGCTCGTCCTGCTCCGGCTCGAGCGTGACGTCCACGTCGATCGTCGACTCGCGCCAGCCCAGGAGCACGGCTGTCGCACCCCCGGCGAGGTAGCACGCTCCTTCTCCCTCGGCGGCGGCCCCGAACGCAGCGAGGAACCGCTCCAGACGGGGGGCGTCTACCGGCCGCCGCATGCGAGCGCGCGCTCGAAGGAGACGAGACGGCGGACGAGGGCGTTGTAGCGCGCGTGGGCGGCGTCCGGGCTGTCGGCGGCGAGCACCGCGTAGAGACGGGCCTCCGGCTCGGAGAGAGCCCCGCGAACGGGGATTCCCAGCTGCTCCAGTCGAGGGCGGCCGATCGAGACCAGCAGCGACTCGACGGACTCCACGCCCGCAGCCGCGTCTAGGAGGCCGCGCGCGATGAGCTCGCTTCCCGGAAGCGCAGCCGGGACGCTGTTCATGCCTTCCATCTCCTCGAACGGTAATCGTGGAACCGCTCGGCGGTCATGCGCGCCGTTCGCGGGCGGCGGCGAGGACGAGCACGAGCGCGCCCACTGCTGCCGCGGCGCCGAGCCCCTCGAGCCAGAGGCCCTCGCGGCCGAGCTCGCCGACCAGGGCGAGCATCACGGCGCCGAGCAGCATCCCGAGCAGGGCGAGCACGAGCAGGAACGCGACCCGCCGCGCCAGCGCGCCGGCCTCCTCGGCGATCGCCGCCCGCAGCTCGAGCGACCAGTAGGCGAGCTCCGCCGTCACCAGCAGCAGCGCCGCCACGAGGGGGGCGCGGCCGTCGATCCCGGGGTCGCGGACGACCAGGAACACGGCGTACTCGCCGCCGAGCAGGACGAGCGCGACCGGGATCGGCGCGGGCCAGCCGGCTGCCGCCGCCACGGCCAGCACGAGAGCACCGAGCGCGCCGAGCGCGAGCACCGCCCACCCCTCGGGCCCGCCGGTCGCGAGGGCGAGCCAGACCGCCAGGCCGACCGCGCAGCCGACCGCCGCGGCGCCCGTGACGAGCGCGGCCTGCGCGCGCCCGAGCGTCAGCGCCGGGCCAGCAGCGCGTGGCGCCGGTATGACCTCACCCCCTCGAGCGCCGCCTCGAACGACGTTCCCTCGGACCAGTCCGCGACGGAGACGCCGACGCGCTCGAAGCGCGAGCGGAGCTCCTCGCGCCGGAGCAGCCAGAGCCGGTGCGCGAGCCGGTCGAGCTCGCTCCGGCCCGGCTCGACGAACGGGACGGGTGAGACCTCGATCACGGCCAGGTCGTAGCCCCGCGCGCGCAGGTCGAGCAGGGCCCCGACCGCGCGGGGGTCGAGCAGCGGCGTCACCGCGAGGACGAGCGCCTCCGGCGGCAGCGTGCGCGCGGGAATCACGTTGACGTCCTTCCACGCGTAGCTGAACTCGACCTCCGTCTCGAGCACCGCGTCGATCAGCCGGTAGCGCTGGGCGACGCCGGTGCCCGGCATCAGCCAGCGCAGGATGCCGCCGAACGTGACCAGCCCGACCCGGTCGCGGCGGGCGAGGTATCTCGCGGCGAGGGTGGCGGTGGCCCGCACCGCCAGGTCGAGCGTGCTCTCCTCCAGCCGCCTCGCCTCGGCGAACGAGTCGAGGAACAGGATCACGTCGGTGTTCCGCTCCGGGTGCCGCTCGTTCACGATCAGCTCGCCGCGCCGCGCGCTCGCGCGCCAGTTGATCGCCCGGAGGCGGTCGCCCGGCGCGAACGGGCGCGTGTCGGCGAACTCGAGCCCGTCGCCCTTCACCCGGGCGACCGCGTTGCCGGCGTAGACCTGGGTCTCGAGTGGCGCGACCAGCTCCCGGAGGCGCTCGGCGCGTGGGTACACCTTGAGCGACTGCCGGCGGCCGACCCGCTGCTCCCAGACGTAGAGGCCGAGGGTGTCGCGGGCGCGGAGTCGGACGTCGCCGAGCTCCCAGCGGCCCCAGCGCGCGCAGCGCAGGCGGAGGGGCAACTCCCGCTCCTCGCCGCGCGCGAGCCGGAGCGCCACGGGGTTTTCGCCCTCGACGAGCTCGAGCCCGGCGGGCAGCAGCAGGACGAGCTCCAGCCGCGCGACGCCCGTGTCCGACCGGACGAGCAGCTCCACGTCGAGCTCGTCGCCCTCGATCGCACGCTCGCGGTCGAGGGCGAGCCAGACGCCCACCGCCGGTGTCTCCGCCAGCTGCAACCCGACGGCGAGCAGCGCTGCGAACGGCGCCGCGAGGACTGCCAGCTCCGGGCGCCGGAGCGCCAGCGCCGCGACGAGGCCCACCGCCGAGACGGCCGCGTACGCGACCAGGCGCGGCGACGCCGTCCGCGTCATCCGCCCGCGGTCACGTCCTCGGCGCGCGGTGTCGGCACCGTCTCGAGCACCTCGGCGACGACGTCCTCCGCCGTCCGGCGCTGCACCCACAGCTCGGGCTTCAGCATCAGCCGGTGCGCGAGCGCGGGGACGGCGATCGCCTTGACGTCGTCGGGGGTGACGTAGTCGCGGCCGGCGAGCGCCGCCCGGCAGCGGGAGAGCTTGAGCAGCGCCAGCGACCCGCGCGGCGAGGCGCCGACCGCGGCGCTCGCGCTCGAGCGCGTGGCGGCGACGAGCTCGACCATGTAGCGGCCGACGCTCGGCTCGACGTGGACGCCCTCGACGGCCGCCTGCATGGCGAGCAGCGTCTCGCGGTCGACGACCGGCTGCAACTCGACCTCGTCGGCGCCGCGCT
>DASTPC010000242.1:0-16157 GCA_035720085.1 Gaiellaceae bacterium | reverse complement strand
GCGACGCGATCACCGTGCTCGCGCAGGGCTTGCGACCAGCGCTCCTCCCAGAAGGCTCGGCTGTACTCGCTCATGTCGGCTCGCGACGTTAGTCGTCGTCGGCGGGCATGTGCCACGGCGAGCGGGTACGAACGGTCGTTCGTATAGTTCCTCGTCCGGGGGGTTGCATCCCCCGGCGGGTCACCCAACGTGAGTGAGGGGGAGGGGGAAGCCGGTCGTTGCGTCCGTCCACCCCGGTGGGCGGGCGCACGGCCGGTGCACCTTCCCCTCTTGCGCGCACCCGTTCAGGGCTCCCGGGTCTCGCCGCCGGCGTCCCAGCCGAGCAGCACGTAGGCGGAGACGAGCGTGGCGACGCGCTCGAGGAACCCGGGGTCGGCGTCGCCGTCCACAGCCAGCTCGCCGACAGGCTCGCCGCGAAACGACACGGGCACCCGGATGCGCCTCGTCTCGTCCGGCGTGCCGGCGGATGGGCCGGCGACGAGCGACTCCTGGTCACGGAACGCGATCCCCGCCCAGACGAGCCCCGGTTCCCGGACGAGCACCTGGACGACGGAACGCAGCACCTCGTCGGCGTCGCCGCCGCGGTTGAGGATCCGGTCGAGGGCCTCGAGCGCGCCGTTCACTCGACGAGGTCCGTCCCCTCGAACTCCCGCACGGGCCTGCGGACCTCGTCCGGGATCACGGCCGGCCGGTGGTGCTCGAGGTCGACCAGGACGAGCGTCTGGGTGGCGGTGACCATCAGCGTCTCGTCCGGTAGCCGGTAGGCGGCGCACTCGTAGGTCACGCTCGTCCGGCCGATGCGGCTGATCCGCACGTACGACTCGATCAGGTCGTCGAAGCGGGCGGGGGCGAGGTAGTCGACGCTGGACGCGCGCATCACGAACTGGGCGCCGTCGACGCCGAGCGAGCCGAGGTGGCGGTGGTACTCGGTGCGGGCGTGGTCGAAGTAGGGCAGGTAGCGGCCGTAATAGACGACTCCCTGGGCGTCGGTGTCGGAGAACCAGACGCGCGAGAGCGCCGAGTACTTGAACGGCGGCCTGCGGTCGGTGACCCGGCCGAGCTCGAGCGCTTCCACCGGAGTGATCCTAGAACCCGCGGCGGGAGCGCCGTCGGCGCGGCGAGCCACTACACTCGCCGCCATGGCGTCCGTGGCCGACTGCATGGCGCGCGACCTGCTGGTCGTCGAGCCGGCGACGACGATCGAGGAGGCGGCGCGGCGGATGGCCGAGCGCAACGTCGGCACGGTGCTCGCGCTCGACGGCGACCGCGTCACCGGGATCCTGACCGAGCGCGACGTCCTGCGCGCCGTCGCGGCCGGCTTCACTGCCTCCGACCCCGTATCGCGCTGGATGACGGCGAACCCGGAGACGATCGACGCTGACGACTCCACCGACCACGCCGCGACGCTGATGATCCACGGCGGCTTCCGGCACCTGCCCGTGCTCGACGGCGGGAAGCCGGTCGGGATCCTCTCGATCCGCGACCTCGTACGCGTCACGCTCTCGGACGCCGCCCCGCGCGGCGCCTAGGGCGCGGCCTCGGCGAGCATCAGCTCGTAGTTCTCGCGACAGGTCGAGAGGCTCGGGTGGGTGGGCTCGACAGCGGCCTCCAGCACCGCGAGCGCGCGCCGGTAGAGCGCCCCCGCCTCGCCGTAGTCGTGGCGAGCGGTACGGAGAAGCGCGAGATTGTTGAGAGTGGTCGCGAGCTCCGGATGGTTCGCGCCGAGCACGTGCTCCTTGATTGCCAGGGCGCGCCGGTAGAGCTCCTCGGCCGCGCGCAGGTCGCCCCGCCGGTGGGCGATCGCGGCGAGGTTGTTCAGGTTCACGGCCACCTCGTAGTGCTCCTCGCCGTGGACACGGGTGAAGAACGAGATCGCGTCGCGCAGCAGTGCCTCGGCCTCGTCGTGCCGGCCGAGCGCGTCGAGGATGGAAGCGAGCGCAGCCCGGTCGGCGGCTACGGCCGGGTCGGCCGTGCCCAGCGCCCGCTCGCGGATCTCGACCGAGCGCCGCGCGTACGGCTCGCCGGCGGCGAAGTCGCCCCGGGCGTGCGCGAGGCCGCCGAGGTTGTGGTACAGGGTCGCGACGTCCTCGTGGTCGGGCCCGAGCAGGCGCTCGGCGACGTCCAGGGCCCGCCGGTACGCCCGCTCCGCCTCGTCGAAGCGGCCGGCGTACTTGCAGGTCACGCCGAGGCCGTTGAGCACGCCGGCGACCTCGAGCGAATCGCCGCCGAACGCCTGCTCGGCGATCTCGAGCGCCTCTCCGAAGAGCCGCTCGGCGCACCCGTAGCGGCCGGCAAGCCGGCGGCCGTTCGCCAGCCCCTCGCGCGCGGCGAGCCGCAGGCTATCGCGCTCCGGCCCGTGCGGCAGCCCTTCGGCGACTGCGCGAGCGCGGCGCAGCGCGCGCTCGCCGAGATCGCCGCCGCCGAGCGCCTGCTCGCAGCGGCCGGCGACGACCAGCGCGGCTGCGACGGCGGAGCGGTCGTCGGTCGTCCCGGAGCCGAGCGCCCGCAGCGCGCGGAGGGCGAGCCGATGCGCTCCGTCCGCGTCGCCGTCGGCCTCGCGCCGGAGAGCGCGGTCGAGGAGGACGTGCCCTCGGCGCGCGGCGTGTTCGGTCACGCCGGTACCTCTGCGGCCACGAGCGCGGCGCCGGCGCGGCGGTTCCGCTCCGGGCCGGGCACGACGTTCACCTGCCGCGGCAGCCGCCGCTCGAGGCGCAGCGCCATCGCGGCCGCGAGCGAGCACGCGCCGACGAAGCCGAGCAGGAGGCCGTTCGCGAGTCCGGCGGAGAAGGCGACGCCCGTGAGCGCCGGGCCGGCCAGGAAGCCGCCCGACCAGGACACGGCGCTGGCGCCGTTGTAGCGCCCACGCAGGTAGTCGGGCGCGAGGTCGTTGACGAGCGCCGGCAGCGTGGGCGACAGGAGTGTCTCGCCGATCGCGAACAGGACCATCACCATGCCGAAGGCCACGGCGCCGGCAAGCCCGCCGCCCAGGCCGCCCGCGGCGAGCGCGATCGCCCAAGAACCCGCCCAGGCCACTCCGACGAGGGCGATGCCGTGCGTTCGCCGCCGTCCGCCGAGCAGCCGGAGGACGACGAGCTGGGCGGTGACGACGGCGAACGTGTTCACCGCGAACGCGACTCCGAGCACGCCGGGCGAGAGTCCGCCCGGACCGGTCGCATAGGCCGGAAAGGCAGCGTGGTACTGCGCGTAGCCGGCCGTCACGAGGAGAGCCGAGACGGCGAGCACCCGCCGGAACGCCCGGTCGGCGAGCACCTCGCGGTAGCCGCCTCGCTCGGTCGCGTCTGCAGGCCCCTTGTCGACGCTCGGTGCCCGGCCGCGGAGGCGCAGGGCGAGCGGGACGAACGCCAGCGTGGACAGGGCGTCCAGCACGAACAGGGCCGGCAGGGCCGACGGTGAGGCGAGGCTGACGGCGAGCGCGGCCGTGACGGCTCCCGCGCCGAGGCCTGCGTTGAGCGTCGCGTGCCGGACGGAGAAGGCCGCCGAGCGCTGCTCGGGTGGGACGAGCGTCGCGAGGAGCGCGTCCTGCGCGGGCCAGGCGATCGCCGACCCGAGCCCGTACAGGGCGGCCGCAGCGAACGCGTGGGAGGCGCTGTGCACGGCCGCGAGCGAGGCCGTGCCGGCCGCGGCCAGGACGAGCCCGAGCGCGAGGGTCCGCCGTGGCCCGATCCGGTCGCCGAGCGCCCCGCCGACCGGGTTGCCGACGAGACCCGCGGCGGCCACGGTAGCGAGCGCGAGGCCGGCGAGGTCGAGCCCGATGCCCCGCACCTGGTGGAGGTAGACGAGGAGAAACGGCAGCGTCAGGCCGCTGCCGACCGCCGAGAGTGCGTCTCCCCCGAGGAGCAGCCAGGCTCCCCGGGGAAGACGCGGTACGAGCGTCCGCACGCCGGTCACGGCGTCCGAACCCCTCTTCCTACGCGCGCGCCGCCGCGAGCAGCGTCTCGTTGTGGTTGAGGTACCTGCCGCTGCGGGGCCCGCGCGGGGCCTTCGTCCCGCTGGTGCGTGTGCGCGCGGCGAGCAGCGTCTCGTTGTGGTTGCCGAGGTTCATGCCGTTGCGCAGCCCGCGCGGGGCAAGCAGCGTCTCGTTGTGGTTGCCGAGGTTCAGGCCGTTGCGGATCCCGCGCGGGGTCTTCGCCCCGCCGGTGCGTGTCGCGAGCGTCTCGTTGTGGTTGTAGGTAATGGCCGAGCGGATCGCGATCCTCGTCTCGGCGCTCTTGTGCCTCTTGGTGCCCATCTCTCCTCCTCTGCGTCGTGAGAGCGCTCCGCGCTCTCCTCCATGCCCCAGTGGAGGCCGCCCCGCTCAAGGAGCGGTCAAGGTCGGCTCAAGGCGCCGCAGGCGCCGCGGCGCGGCGCCTGCTCAGGAGCGGATCAGCGCGAGCACCTCGTCGCGCTTCTCGGCCATCCGCTCGGGCGAGAGCGCCTCGAGGTTGAGCCGCAGGAGCGGCTCCGTGTTCGACGGGCGCACGTTGAAGTGCCAGTCGTCGAAGTCGACCGAGACGCCGTCGAGATGGCTGATCAGGCCGCCCTCGGCCGCGTAGCGCTCCTCCAGCTCCTGGAGCTTCGACGGCACGTCGGCGACCGGCGTGTTGAGCTCGCCCGTCAGGTGGTAGCGCTCGGTGTACGGGGCGAGTAGCTCGGAGAGCCTGCGGCCTCGGCGCGAGAGCAACTCCAGCATGAGCAGGAACGGGACGACCCCCGTGTCGGCCTGCGTGAAGTCGCGGAAGTAGTAGTGCGCCGAGACCTCGCCGGCGAAGACGGCGTCCTCCTGGCGCATCCGGTGCTTGATGAACGCGTGGCCGACGCGGTTGACGAGCGGGGTCCCGCCCGCCTCCTCGATCGTTCGCGGCACCGCCCAGCTGGCGCGGACGTCGTAGATCACGTTCGCTCCGGGCGCCTTCTCGAGCATCAGCCCGGCGAGCAACGCGGTCGCGAAGTCGCCGGCCACGAACTCGCCGCGGTCGTCCACGAAGAAGCAGCGATCGGCGTCGCCGTCGTATGCGACACCGAGGTCGGCACCCTCCTCGACCGTCTTCGCGACGATGAACTCGCGGTTCTCCGGGAGCAGCGGGTTCGGCTCGTGATTCGGGAAGCCGCCGTCAGGGTCGAAGAAGCAGCGCACCGTCTCGACCTGCGGCAGGCGCTCCAGCACCGGCGGCAGCATCGTCCCGGCCATCCCGTTGGCGGCGTCCACGACCACCCGCAGCGGCCGGATCTCGTCGACGTCGACGAACGAGAGCACCTTCTCGACGAAGCTCGGCCACACGTCCTCGGGCCGGATCTCGCCGCGGCGCCTCACCGGCCCGAAACCGGCCTGCGCGCGCCGGCGCACGTCCTCGAGGCCCGAGTCCCCGCCCACGGGCAGCGCGCCGCCGCGGACGATCTTCATGCCCGTGTACTCCTTCGGGTTGTGCGAGGCGGTCACGCAGATGCCGCCCTCGAGGCCGAGCTCGCCGACCGCGTGGTAGACCATCTCCGTGCCGACCAGGCCGAGGTCGAGCACGTCCGCGCCCCCATCCGCCGCCCCCGCCATCGTCGCCGCCGCCATCGACGGGGAGGAGAGCCGCATGTCGCGCCCGACCGCGATCCGGCGCGGCTCGAAGTGCTCGACGTAGGCCCGCCCGATCGCGTATGCGCCCTCCTCGTCGAGCTCGGCGGGGTGGATCCCGCGGACGTCGTACGCCTTGAAGACCTTCGGGTCGAGCATCGCCCGGATCGTAGGCAACTCGGCCGCTCGGGGACGCGCGTACGGCTCTCCGTACCACGGCGGCGCCGGGCCGGAACCTACACTTCGAGCGTGGAGCGCAAGCTCGCCACGGTCATGTTCGTCGATCTCGTCGGCTCGACCGAGCTCGTCGCCAGCGTCGATCCCGAGGTCGTCCGCCGCCGGGTGACGCGCTTCTTCGACCAGGTCTCCGGCTGCATCCGCGCGCACGGCGGCACCGTCGAGAAGTACGCGGGCGACTCGGTGATGGCCGCGTTCGGCGTCCCGCAGGCGCACGAGGACGACGCGGAGCGGGCGGCCCGCGCGGCGCTCGCGATCCGCGACCAGGTGGCCGAGCTCGACCTCGAGGTGCGGATCGGCGTCGAGGCCGGGGAAGTGGTCGTCGAGGGAGCCGACCAGACGTTCGCCACCGGCGGCCCGGTCAACCTCGCCGCCCGCCTCCAGGCGGAAGCAGCCCCGGCGGAGATTTTGGTCGGCCCGACCGCGCATGGGCTCACGCTCGGCCGCCTGGTGGCCGAGCCGCTCGGGCCGCGCGAGCTGCGCGGGTTCGCCGACCCCGTGGACGTCTGGCGGCTCGTCGGCGCCGCCGACGAGTCGGGGCGGAAGCTCTCGGTGGCGGCGCCGTTCGTCGGCCGCGACGCAGAGCTGGAGCTGCTCGAGAACACGTGGGCGCGCGCCGTGCGCGACCGCCGGGCGCATCTGTTCACGATCTACGGCGAGCCGGGCGTCGGCAAGAGCCGCCTCGCACGCGAGTTCATCGCCGCGGTCGAGGGCGCGACCGTGCTCGTCGGGCGCTGCCTGCCCTACGGCGAGGGCGTCACCTACTGGCCGCTCGCCGAGATGGTGAAGGCCGCCGCCGGCATCTCCGACGACGATCCCGCCGAGGAGGCGATGGAGAAGCTGCGCGAGGCCTGCGGCGAGGACGCCGTCGCCGACCTGCTGGCGCTCGCCTCGGGCGTGCTGGAGGCCGTCTCCGGCGAGCGCAGCGCCCAGGAGATCGCCTGGGCCGCCGAGCAGTGGGCGACCGAGCTCGCGGACGCACAGCCGCTGATCCTCGGCTTCGAGGACATCCACTGGGCGGAGGAGCCGCTGCTCGACCTGGTCGAGCATCTCGCCGACCGCGTGCGCGGCGTGCCCGTGCTCGTGCTCTGCCTCGCCCGGCCCGAGCTGCTCGACATCCGGCCCGGCTGGGGCGGCGGCCGCGTGCGCGCGACCGCGATCGAGCTGGAGCGGCTTGCCTCCTGGGAGAGCGAGACGCTCGTCGACGCGCTGCTCGACGACCACGAGATCTCCGCCGAGGCCCGCGCGACGCTGCTCGAGAAGACCGAGGGCAACCCGCTGTTCGTCGAGGAGACGATCCGGATGCTCTCAGAGGACGGGACCGACGGCGCCGAGCGGATCCCCGACACGATCCAGGCGCTGATCGCCGCCCGCATCGACCGCCTCCCCGGCGACGCGAAGGAGCTCGTGCAGCGCGGCGCCGTGATCGGGCGGGTCTTCTGGGCGGGCGCCCTGCAGGCGCTGTCGCCCGACGTGGACGACCTGGCGCGCTCGCTCGACGAGCTCGTAGACCGGGAGTTCGTGACGATCGAGCCGCGCTCGTCGATCAAGGGCGAGCGGGCGTTCCGCTTCAAGCACGTGCTGATCCGCGAGGTCGCCTACGCCGGGATCGCGAAGGCCGACCGCGCCCACCTCCACCGCAGCTTCGCCACCTGGATGAAGGAGCGGGCGGCGGAGGAGCTGATCGAGATCCGTGCCTACCACCTCGACCACGCCGCGGCGCTGTACGAGGAGCTCGACGGCTCCGTGCCGCCGGGGCTCGCGACCGAGGCGGCGGCGACGCTCCACCGCGCGGGACGGCGTGCGCTCGCGCGGGAGGCGAACCGGCCGGCGCGCAAGCTCCTCCGCCGTGCGGTCGAGCTGGAGCCGACGCTCGAACGGCGCTACGACGCGGCGCGCGCGGCGTGGCGGCTCGCCGAGCTGCCGACGGTTTCCGACGAGATGGAGTACGTCCGCCGGCTCGCGCAGGAGCAGGGCAACGCGCGGGTCGAGGGGCAGGCGCTGACCGCGCTCGCGGAGATGGCGCTCCTCCGCGACGCCGACCTGCCGCGCGGCCGCGAGCTCGTCGAGCGCGCGCTCGAGCTGCTCGGCTCCGAGGACTCCGAGGACCGCTTCGACGCGCTCACGATCCGGGCCCGGATCGGCTGGTGGCTCGGCGACATGGACGACTACGAGCGCTTCGTCCGGCTCGCCCGGGACGTGGCGCGGGCGCTCGGCCGCACGGACCTGGAGGCGACGGCGACGGAGGAGCTGGGGGACGCCGCGGTCGTCCGGCTCGACGTCGAAACGGGCGAGCAGCTGCTCGAGCGGGCGATCGAGCTGGCCGACGAGAGCGGCAACACCGTCGTGCGGGCGCGGGCCCTGCACGCGCGCTCGCGGATCGAGCTGCTGTGCGGGCGCCTCGACGAGGCCGAGGCCTCGGCGCAGGAGGCGCGCGAGCTCTTCGCGCAGGCCGGCGTCGTCTGGGAGCTCGGTCGCACGCTCAACAACCTCGGCTGGATCGCCGGCCGCCGCGGCGACCACCGCGACGCGGAGCGCTCGTTCCGCGAGGCGATCAGGCTGCTGAAGGGGATCGAGGACCGCGGCACGCTCTGCGAGAGCCAGCGCGGGCTCGCGATGACGCTCGTCCGGCTGGGTCGGCTCGAGGAGGCGGAGCAGTACGCCCTCGAGGCGCGGACGACGGTCGGCGCGCACGACATGACCTCCCGCGCGACCACGCGCATGGCCCTCGGCGTCGTCCGCGCCGCGCAGGGGCGAGAGGAGGAGGCGGAGGCGCTGTTCCGGGAGGCGCTCGAGATCCTCGAGCCGACGGATCTGCACGTGATCCGGATCGAGCTCCTGCAGGCGCTCGTGGACTTCCTGCGCTCGGAGGCGCGCGACGGCGAGGTCGGCGCCTACGAGGCCGAGCTGGCCGAGCTGCGGCCCGCCTCGGTGGCCGCGTAGAGCGCCTCGCCGATCCGCCGGCTCGACTCCTCGTCCGGCGACTCCGAGATCACCGTCGCCGGCCGGGCGAAGCGGGCGAGCGCGTCGCGGAGCGGCTCCGCCCGCAGCGTGCCCTCGCCGTACGGGAGATGCTTCGTCTCGTTCCGGTTCGCATAGGCGATGTCGGAGAAGTGGACGTGGAACGGCGCGCCCGGATCGAGCACGGCGTCGACGGCGCGCAGCGCCGCCTCGAACGCATCGGTCTCAAGGTACGCGCCGTCGCTCGTCGCGTGCATGTGCGCGAAGTCGACGACCGGGCGCACCCAGCCCGTGCGGGCGGCGATCTCGACGACGTCGTCGAGCGAGCCGAGCTCGCGCACGCGCCCCATCACCTCGACACCGAACGGCACCGCCCGATCCTTCCCCTCCAGCCGCTCGCGCAGGGTCTGGAGCTGCTCCACGACCGCGTCGAGGGCATCCTCGCGGCTGCGGCCGAGCAGGAAGCCCGGGTGGAACACCACCGGCGCCGCCCCCGCCGCCGCCGCGATCCCGGCCGAGCGGTCGAGCGCCCCGACCGCCGACGAGAACTTGCGCCCACTCGCCTCCAGGTGCCCCATGAAGCCGAACAGCGGCGCGTGCACGGAGAGCGCGATCCCCTGCCCGGCGGCCAGCTCGCCGAACCGCTCGGCGAACGGGTAGTCCATCCAGAAGCCGCTCTCGAAGTCGATCTCGCAGGCGCTGTAGTCGCGCGCGAGCAGCTCCTCGACCGCCGCCTCGGGGCTCTCGCGCGACGGCACCCGCGCCGGACCGAAGCGAACCTCGCTCATGCGGCCACTCTAGGGGCAGGACCGGGGATCCGCACACCTGTGCGCATCCGCGAACATCACTGAAGGCGTGGCTGTCGCCGTCGCAACAGCGCCCATACCTGTGGCAGCGGGCCGAAGGAGACAGGGGACTGTCCCCGGACAGGTCGCGTCGGGACATGGCGCATCTGTGTCGATTGCGTGCCGAGTTCTCCACCGGTCGACCTCCGGACCGTCCTCTGTGCGGAGCCGATGGCGGGTGGACCGTGCGTTTTCCCTGCTCAGGCGACGATGTCGTCCGACGCGGTCCGTACCCTCCGATGCGCGATGCCTGCACCGACCCGGATCGACCTGCTCGAGCTCGACATCGACCTCCGGCTCGCCGACCTCTGGCGCGAGGCCGAGGAGGTCGGGGAGTGGAACCTGGAGGTCGTCGCCGCGTTCATGCGCGCGGCCTACGGCAAGGGCTACTGCGACGCGCTCACCGAGGAGTCGCCCGGCTCCCTCTGCCACGACCACGGGTACGCGATCCCGCCACGACGCGAGCCGGTACGGGACTGATTCTCTGGGCGCAAGGCCGGGATCTGCACGCCTGTGCAGATCCCGGCCGCGCACCATCCCTGAAGGCGTCGGCCTTCGGCCGCCGCAACACCAGCGGGGTGTAGGGCCAGGATCTGCACGCCTGTGCAGATCCCGGCCGCGCAACATCCCTGAAGGCGTCGGCCCTGTGCAGATCCCGGCCGCGCAACATCCCTGAAGGCGTCGGCCTTCGGCCGTCGCAACACCATCGTGGTGTAGGGACAGGATCTGCACGCCTGTGCAGATCCCGGCCGCGCAAATCCCTGAAGGCGTCGGCCTTCGACTCGCCGCAACAGCATCGTCTGGGCGCAGGAGCCCGTTGCTCGCGATTCCGGCTCGCGCGGACGTTCCCTTGAAGGCGGCGGCTGCCGCCGCCGCAGGAGCGCCCTCGGGGCCGAGGAAGCCGGTCGGGCATGCGACTTCCTGCCCCCGCGGACGATCCCCTAAGGGCCGCCGCGGTCGCCCCGCACCTCGAGAAGTCCCTGCACAGGCCGCGTTCGCGACCGGCGGATCGCGCGTCACGCCGACTGCTGGCGGCGGCGTGCTGCTCGGCCACCGGGGTAGACTCCCCTCGTGGCCCGGAAGCGCTCACCGGCGCGGCTCGTCGTCGCCCTCTCGGTCGCGGCCGTGCTGGCGGTCTTCCTCCTCTACACGTCGATCGCGGGCGGCGGCACGCCCTCGATCTCGCCGAGCGAGCTCGGCAAGCGCACCGAGACGGTCTCGCTCGCCGGCGTCGTCGTCGGCCCGGTGACGGGAGACGCTCACGACGGCGGTCTCCGTTTCCGGTTGAAGGACGTCGAGGGCGGCTCGCCGACGACCGTCGCCGTGCTCTACACGGGCTCGGTGCCCGACCTGTTCAAGGTCGGGCGACACCTCGTCGTCGACGGCAGGCTGCAGGGCGGCGTCTTCGTCGCGACCCCGGGCTCGATGGTGACGAAGTGCCCGTCGAAGTACTCGGACCAGCCGCTGCCCGCGGTGTAGTGCCCCGGGGAGCGCCCCGTGCCTGAGCTCGGCCGAGCCGCGCTCCTCGTCACGCTCGGCCTCTGCCTCTACGCGCTGGTCGCGGGCTCGGCCGCGGCCGCGCTCCGCCGCCGCCGGCTCGCCGACTCGGCGCGGAACGCTCTGATCGCCTCGTTCGGGACGACGCTCGTCGCCTCGCTCGTCCTCGCCGCGGCGCTCCTGCGGCACGACTTCTCGTTCGTCTACGTCGCCGACGTCACCAGCCGCTCGCTGCCCGACGGGTACACCCTGTCGGCGTTTTGGGGCGGGCAGGAGGGCTCGCTCTTGCTCTGGCTGCTGATCCTGACCGGCTACGCCGCGGTGGCGGTCTGGCTCAACCGCCGGCGAGCGCCTGACCTGGTCGTCTGGGTCGTCCCCGTGCTCGCGGCCGTCGGCGTCTTCTTCTCCTGGCTCGTCGTCGCCGTCGCGAGCCCGTTCGCGACGCAGCCCGCGCCCGCGGACGGGTTCGGCCTCAACCCGAGCCTCCAGAACCCGTACATGATCGCGCACCCTCCGTTCCTCTACCTCGGCTACGTGGGGCTCGCGGTGCCGTTCGCGTTCGCGATGGGCGCCCTGCTCGCGCGGCGCACGGACGAGCGCTGGATCGTTGCCACACGGCGGTGGACGCTGCTCGCCTGGGCGGCGCTCGGGATCGGGCAGCTGCTCGGCGCCCACTGGGCGTACGAGGAGGTCGGCTGGGGCGGCTACTACGCGTGGGACCCGGTCGAGAACGCCGCCCTGATGCCGTGGCTGGCCGCGACGGCGTTCCTGCACTCGGTGATGATCCAGGAGAAGCGCGGCATGCTGAAGGTCTGGAACGTGGTGCTGGTGAGCTTCGCGTTCTGCCTGTCCATCTTCGGCACCTTCCTGACGCGCTCCGGGATCGTCAGCTCGATCCACTCGTTCACGCAGAGCTCGATCGGGGGCTGGTTCCTCGGCTTCATCATCCTCTCGGTCGCCTTCTGCGGCGCGCTCATCTTCCTGCGGCTGCCCGACCTCAGGTCCCGCACGAAGCTCGAGTCGCTCGTCTCCCGGGAGGCGACGTTCCTCTACAACAACCTGCTCCTGGTCGCGCTCTGCCTGACGATCCTCTGGGGGGTCGCCTGGCCGATCGTCTCCGAGGCCGTGCGCGGCGAGCAGGTCGTCGTCGGCCGGCCGTACTACGACTTCTTCCTGCGCGCCTTCGGCCTGCCGCTGCTGCTCCTGATGGGCATCGGGCCGCTGATCGCCTGGCGCCGCGCGTCGGTGCGCGGACTCTGGCGGACGTTCGCGGCGCCGACGCTGGCGGCGCTCGGCGTCGGCGTCCTCCTCGTCGCGCTCGGCGCAGGCTCCTCGATCCCCGGGCTGATCGCCTACACGTTCGCCGCGTTCGTGACAGTGACGATCGTGCAGGAATTCGTCCGCGGGACCCGCGCGCGCCGCGCGCTCTCGCGCGAGCCCTGGCCGGTCGCGTTCTCGTCGCTCGTGGCGCGCAACCGCCGCCGCTACGGGGGTTACGTCGTCCATTTCGCGGTCGTGCTGCTCGCGATCGGGATTGCGGGCTCGAGCGCCTACGACCGTGTTGCCGAGGGGCGGCTCTCGCCGGGCCAGACGCTCGCGGTGGGCGACTACCAGCTCACGTACCGAGGTGTCGAGGAGCGCCAGGCCGCCAACGCGACCGAGGTGCGGGCGCAACTGGACGTGCGCCGGGGCGACGCCGACCTCGGCCGCGTCGAGGCCGGGAAGAACGCCTACGACGTCGAGCAGCAGGTGTCGAACGAGGTCGGCATCCGTTCGGACTGGGTCACCGGCGAGGACCTGTTCGTGATCGCCGAGCAGGTCAATCCCGACGGGACCGTCTATTTCCGCGTCTTCGTGAAGCCGCTCGTCAACCTGATCTGGCTCGCCGGGATCGTGTTCGTGCTCGGCTCGCTGATCACGCTCTGGCCGGACGCCCGCGAGGAGCGGCGACTCGCGATGCGCTACCGCGAAGCCGGCGCGCCGGTGGCCCGGTGACGGTGCCGCTCGCGCTGGCGGGACTGCTGGCGGCCCTGGCGGTCGTCGCGGTCGCGCTGCCGTTCCTTCGCGAGCCCGCGCCGGCGAGCGACGTCCTCGACGAGCCGGATCAGGCGCGGCGCCGCCAGCTGGCGCTCGCCGAGCGCCGCGACCGGGCGCTGGCCGGGCTCAAGGAGCTGGAGTTCGACCATCGCACCGGCAAGATCGGCGACGAGGACTACCGTGCGCTCGTCGGCCCGCTGCGGCGCGAGGTCGCGGAGGCGCTGCGCGCGCTCGAGCCCCGCCCCGCCGCCGCCGTTACGGGCGCCGGGCAGGGACGTCCGACGGAGTAGCGAACCTCTTGACGATGCTCCGACGGCCCGCCGTCGTCCTGGTGCTGCTGCTCCTGCCGCTCGTCGCGGCTCCCGCCCTCGGCGACCCGGGCACCGACAAGGCTCGCGTGGACGACCAGATCGGCTCGCTCCGCGGCCAGATCGACGAGGCGCAGCGCCAGGAGGGCGTGCTCACTTCCGAGATCTCGGCCGCCTCCGACCAGATCCGCGAGCTGCAGGCTCAGGTCGACGCGGAGAGCGCGCGCCTGGGCGGGCTCGAGAGCGAGCTCGAGGCGCAGCGGGCACGCCTGGAGGAGCTGAACGCGCTCTTCCGCACCCAGACACGGCGGCTCCACGTCCTCCGGCGGGAGCACGCAGCCGCCATGGCGCAGTTCGAGGCACGCATGCGCCAGATCTACATGGAGGACACTCCCGAGCCGCTCTCGTTCGTGCTCGGGGTCGAGTCGTTCGCCGACCTCATCGACCAGGTCGAGCTGCTCAACGACATCGGCAGGCAGGACGCGCGCATTGCCGACCGCGTCGAGCGCGCCGCGAATGCGGCCGCGGAGGCCCGTGCCGCGACCAACCGCACCCGCACAGGCGTCGCCGAGACGGCGCGCACAGTGGCCGCGCGCGTCGAGGAGCAGCGGGCCGTGCGCGACCGGCTCGTCGCGAGCCGGGACTCGCTCGCGAGCGCCCGCGACGACCGGCAGCGGACGCTGGCCTCGATCCAGCAGGACCGCGCGGAGTACGTGGCCGAGGTCGAGTCGCTCCAGGCGGAGAGCGCCTCGCTCGCCGCCCAGATCCAGGCGGCGCAGGCTGCGCAGGCCGCTGCGTCCTCTCAGTCGCCGACGCCGGGCGTCTCGAGCACCTCCGGTGTCTCGTCGGCCGGACTCGTCTGGCCGGTCTCGGGGACGGTCACAAGCGGCTATGGCTGGCGCTGGGGGCGGATGCACGAGGGGATCGACATCGCGGTAGGCACCGGCACGCCGGTGGTGGCCGCCGCGGCCGGGACGGTGATCCAGGCGGGCTGGCTCGGCGGGTACGGCAACCTCGTCGTGGTCGATCACGGTAACGGCCTCGCCACCGCCTATGCGCACAACTCGTCCCTCGCGGTCGCGGTCGGGCAGGCGGTCGGCCAGGGCCAGGTGCTCGCGTACTCCGGCTCGACCGGCCACTCGAGCGGGCCGCACGTCCATTTCGAGGTGCGGGTGAACGGCGCCGCCGTCGACCCGCTCGGCTACCTCTAGGCGCCGCGCCCGCGCCCCACTCCGCGGGCAGGGGCCCCCATGGGGGGAACGCAGGCCCCTACCGGAATCGTCGCGGATCCCGGCGCACGCGTGGGTGTCGACCTCGTGCCGACTTCGCGCACCGCGCGGGGCGCCCTACCGCAGACCGCCGCGGAGGTGACCGGCCGTCAGGCCGCGTCGGTGACGACGTCCGGGAGGGCCGCCGCGATCACGTAGTGCAGGTCGGGGAGTGCGCGCCAGTGCTCGTCGAGGCCCAGCCCGTAGCCGCCGAACAGCTCGTCCGGCACCGTGAACCCCACGTAGCGGAGGGGCAGGTCGTCGACGAGCCGGCGGTACGGCCGGTCGAGCAGCGACACCGCGGCAAGGCTCTCGGGGCCCCGGGTGGCGAGCGTCCGGAACAAGAAGTGCAACGTGAGGCCGGTGTCCACGACGTCCTCCACCACGAGGACGTCCCGGCCCGCCAGCGGCGTGTCGAGGTCCTTGAGCAGGCGGATCCCGCCGGCGCTGTCGTCCGCGTAGGCGGCCAGCTCGACCACGTCGAGCGTGTGCGGCTCCGGGATCGCGCGGGAGAGATCGGCGAGGAAGACCGCGCTCGACTTGAGCGGGGCCACCAGCAGCGGCAGGCGGCCGGCGTAATCGGCGCCGATCGCGGCGCCCAGCTCCGCGACGCGGGCGGCGATCTCCGCGCTGCTCAGGTAGACGTCCCCCAGCGGATGCCCATCCGACCGCAGGAGCGGGGCGGAGGTCACGGGCGGCCTGCTCCTCCGCGCGCAGCCGTCACGAGGCCAGCTTCAGCCGGTAGCGCTGCGCGAGCCGCTCGATGTCGCGCCGGTAGAAGAGCTTGACGCGCACACCCGGATACAGCCGGCGTACCTCGCGGAGCTTGCGGTTCTTGCGCGTCACGAGCGACTGCTTCATCACCGTCACCTCGACGTAGAGGTCCTGCTCCGGGAGGTAGAAGTCCGGCGTGAACGCGCTCGTCACGCGGCCCTGCTCGTCCCGGGCCAGCACGAAGGTGCGCGGCTCGTACTCCCAGGGTACGCCGTGGTAGTCGAGCAGCTTGGCGCACTCCAGCTCGATCCGGTTGACGAACCGCGGCGGCTCGGCCCCTCGATAGGCCCGGAAGCCGTGGGTCTCTACCCGCACCGAGACCAGGGTAGCGAGGGCCCCGGACGGCCCTTCGACGCGCCTTCGACTGCCCCCGCGGCGCCACTAGACTGGCCGCATGGCCGGCGTCGACGGCGTCTTCAAGATCGCTCACATCTCCGACCTGCACTGCGGCGGGCCCTACTTCGAGCCGAACCTGCTCGAGCGGGCGATCAGCGAGATCAACGACCTCACGCCGGACCTGGTGGTCTGCTCCGGCGACCTGACGACGTTCGGCTTCAAGCACGAGTACCACGTCGCGCGCGGCTACCTCGAGCGCATCGCGTGCGAGTCGCTCGTCGTCGTCCCGGGGAACCACGACTCGCGCAACGTCGGCTACGTCCACTTCGAGGAG
>DASTPC010000241.1:0-13376 GCA_035720085.1 Gaiellaceae bacterium | reverse complement strand
CAGCGTGAAGTAGATGGCGAAGACCGCGCCGGCGACGAGCTTGTACGCGTTCGGCACCGTCCGCACGGGGTCGCGCGCCTCCTCGGCCAGGTTGGAGACGGTCTCCACGCCGGTGTACGCGAGCATCGCCACCGGAATCGCGACGGCGAGGTTCTCCCACGTCGGCGCGACGCCCCAGTGGACGTTTTCGACCAGCGTCTCGGGGCTGAAGACGAGCGCGAAGCCGAGGATCACGAGCAGGACCTGCGTGGCGAAGTCGACCACGGCGAGGGTGATCGAGAGCCGCGCCGCCTCCTGGACGCCCACCACGTTGAGCCCGACGAGGACGACGATCACGAGCGCGCCGACGGCGATGTCCCACGGGTTGCGGTTGAGCGGCTCCCAGAACGTCGAGAGGTAGTGCGGCACGAAGAAGGCGGACACCGCGACGGTGACGATGTAGACCAGCATCTGCGCCCACGCCGCGACGAAGCTGACGAGCTCGTCGAAGGCGTGCCGCGAGAAGCTCGCCGAGCCGCCCGCCTCGGGAAAACGCGCCGTCCCCTCGGCGTAGGTCGCCGCCGTGGCGGCGAACACGATCCCGGCGACGACGAAGACGAGCGGGGTCAGCCCGAGCGCGTAGACCGCGGTCAGGCCGAGCGCGTAGTAGATCGAGGAGCCGACGTTGCCGTACGCGGTGGCGAAGAGCGCGGGCGTCCCGAGGACGCGCTCGAGCTCGACCTGGCGCCGCCGGCGGCTGGGCACCGGCGGAGTCTAGAGACGCGAGGGGCCGGCGTCTGCCGGCCCCTCGCAGCTCCGCTGGGGACTGCCCCGCTAGGGCGTGTCCACGCGGACGATCGTCGGGTTCGGCAGCCCGGCGACGCCGGTGTAGGCAACCGAGCCGAGGTACTTCGTCGCCGGCGCGAGGCCGGAGAACGTCAGCCCGATCGTGCCGGTGCCCCCGGTCGTCGCCGTCGTGGGCGCGGTCACCGTCATGTTCCCGGCCGCTGCAGAGCCGAGCAGCCAGTGGAACAGGGTGTACTGGGCGTCCGGCCCGTCCGTGCCCCAGCCCTGGACGACCACCGTGTACGTGGCCGGGGTCGGGTTGACCAGGTTGACCTCCTCCGCGGACGTGCCGCTGCCGCTCCCGCCGACCTGCGTCGTGCCGCGGAAGACGCACAGGTCGATGTCGTCGTTGCCGTCCGTGAAGTCGTCGAACAGCGAGAAGCGCGCGTAGGTGGTTCCGGCCGGAACCACGATGTCGTGCTTCTGCGCGTTCGGCGAGCTCAGCGAGCAGGTCGAGTCCGTCGGGTCGTCGAGCACCGTCCGGCTCTCGGTCACGGCCGCGACGAGTCCGCGCGCCGTCGCGGTGAACGGCCCGTCGTAGCCGAACGTGACGTTGTACGAGAGCGGGCCGCCGGTGCCGTTCACCTGCAGCGGCGCCGCCAGGGCGACCGGGCGGACGACGAGCGGGACCCGCACGTTGTGCGTGCCGTCCGACCAGGTCAGCTGGCCGCCGGCGTAGGTGTTGAGCGTGGCGGTCGTCCGGGTGAACCTGACCGTGAACGAGCCGGTCTGGCCCGGAGCGAGCGCCAGCGACGACGGCGTGACGACGGTCGTGATCCCGGCCATCCCGGTCACGGCCGCGTTGTACGTCGCCGGCGAGCTGCCGACGTTCGTGACCCGCCGCTTGACGGTCTGGATGCCGGCGAGGTCGCCGATCGCGATCGACGGGACGTTCATGTCGCTCGCGTCGAGCGAGAAGCCGGCTCCCTGCAGCGCCGCGCAGGTGGCCGGGTTGACCCCGGTCGTCGTGCCGCACAGGAACGCGAGCCAGTCGTTGAAGCTGCTGTCGTAGACCAGACCGGGGTCGGCGGCCTTGTTCGGCTGCACGTGGCCCGCGCCCTGGCGGAAGATCAGCGCCGGGTTCGTGTTGGGGGCCGGCGTGCCGCCGTCGAGGACGTCGTAGCCGGTCGTCATCAGCGCGGACTTGATCGCCATCGGCGACCAGCCCGGGTACTTCTGCTTCAGCAGCGCCGCGAGGCCGGCCACGTGCGGACTCGACATCGAGGTGCCGCTGTAGAGGTTGAAGTCACGGCCGGCGTTGCCCGGAGGGGCGACGGCCGCGAGGATGTCCTGGCCGGGAGCGATCACGTCCGGCTTCAGCACGTCGCCGCCGGCGGCCGGAGACGGCCCGCGAGACGAGAACGACGCCGTGAACGGCGCTGCCGCGTTGAAGACGAGCGTCGACTGGTTGATCGTCGCAGTCGGGCTCGAGGTGGCGGCATACGCCTTGATCGCGAGACCGCTCGCCCGGTCCACGTGCACGGACGGCACGAAGTGGAAGTCGGCGTTCAGCGAGCTGTCGGGGTCGTTGTAGATGACCATGCCGACGCCGCCGGCCTCGAGCACGGCGCGGCTCTTGTCGACGCGAGCGATGACGCCGCGCAGGCAGAGCACGATCGTGCCGGTGACCTTGGCCGGGTCGAGCGTCCCCGGCGTGCACAGCTGCACGTCGGTGGGGTTGGCACCGGCCTTGCCGACGTTGACCGAGTCGACGAGCGGTGCAGGGCCAACAGGCGTGGCGACGGAGGCGCCGCTGTAGCTGGCGCCGTTGCCGAGCGTGACGGAACCCTGCCCGTCGCGGTTGTGCGTGCCCGCGGCAACCGTGGTGATCCACGGGCTCGGGTGCGCGACCGTCCCGTTCGCCGGGCCGCTGTTGCCGGCCGAGGCGGCGACGAAGACGCCCGCGTCGGCGGCGAACAGGAAGGCGACCTGCGCCGGGTCGAGGAAGTTCGACTGCGTGCCGCTGATCGAGTAGTTGATCACGTCGACGCCGTCCGCTACGGCCTGGTCGATCGCAGCGACGAGGTCGCCGGTGAACCCGCTTGCGGTCGCCGCGTCCTGCGTCGACCAGAGCACCTTGTAGGCCGAGATGCGTGCCCGCGGCGCCATGCCGCTGATCTTCCCGAACACCGACGCCGGCCCGGTCGCCTGGACGCCCGAGTTGCCGCCGGCCGTGGACGCGGTGTGCGAGCCGTGGCCGTTGTAGTCGCGTGCCGAGTTGAACTCCCAGGGCCGCTGGGCGTCGATGCCCGCGTTGCCGCCCCAGGAGGCGTTGAAGTATTGCGCGCCGATCAGCTTCTGGTTGCAGTTCGAGCCGTTGAACTGCTCGCCGGGGATGCATTTCGCGTTCCAGCCCGGAAGCTGCTGGAAGACGAGCTTGCCGTTCGCGTCCCGGTCGCTGAAGCTCTTGCTCTCCGGCCAGATGCCGGAGTCGACGATCCCGATCACGATGCCCTCGCCCGCGCCGGCCGCCTTCTTCGAGCCGTCGCCGCCGAGCTGCTCCCAGAGGCCGCCAGGAGCGTCCAGGCCGAGGAAGCTCGGCGTCGACGACGTGTCGACCGTGCGCAGCTCGTCGGGCGAGACGGCGAGCACGCCGTCCTGCTTGGCGAGCGCAGCGGCCTGCGCGTCCGTCAGCTTCGCGGCCACGCCGTTGTACGAGTACACGTAGTCGTAGAGCTTCTGCCCGCCGCCGACGGCCGCGAGCGCGCTGTCGTGCTTGCCCTTCAGGTGGTCTGCATAGCGGACGACCGCCGCCGAGCGGACGTCGATCTTCTTGCCCTTCCCGGGCTTGGTCGCAGCCAGCCCGGGGACGCCGCCGTCGTACGCGACGACCGGCGCGTCGAGGAACTGGACGATGTACGTCTGCGTCTCCGTGGCACCGGCCGACGTGGCCGCGGGTACCGCGAAGACGACGATGCTCAGAGCAGCGAGCACCAGGAACGCACTCAGCGATCGAAGTCGCATGCGCTTGTCTTCTCCCCTCTCGATGTGTCGGGACGCCCACCCCATGGACGACCCCCTGACGACAGGCGGCATCCTAGTTCAGAAAGCACGGCGTTTGCAGGTAGAAGGGCGGCCCGTCGGCCGCCCTTCCGTGGAACTGAACGGTTGTGTCGTACCGCTAACCGTGGATGGCGGCGATCAGGGGGATGATCAGGATCGCGACGATGTTGGCGATCTTGATCATCGGGTTGATCGCGGGGCCGGCGGTGTCCTTGTAGGGGTCGCCGACGGTGTCCCCGGTGACCGCGGCCGCGTGCGCCTCCGAGCCCTTGCCGCCGAAGGCGCCGTCCTCGATCAGCTTCTTCGCGTTGTCCCAGGCCCCGCCGCCGGAGGTCATCGAGATCGCGAGGAAGAGGCCGGTGACGATCGTGCCGATCAGCAGGCCGCCGAGCATCTCGGGCCTGATGATCCCCACGACGATCGGGATCGCGATCGGGATCAGCGCCGGGGCGAGCATCTCCTTGATCGCCGAGCCGGTGACGATGCCGATCGCGTTGGAGTAGTCCGGCCGGGAGGTGCCTTCCATGATCCCCGGGTTCTCGCGGAACTGGCGCCGTACCTCCTGGACGACCTGGCCGCCGACGCGGCCGACCGCCTGCATCGCGAGCGACGCGAACAGGAACGGCATCAGGCCGCCGATGAACAGGCCGGCGATCACCCACGGGTCGTTGAGCGTGAAGACCGTGTTGAGGCCCTCGTCGCCGAGGCCGCGGACGTACTCGTCGAAGAGGATCAGCGCCGCCAGGCCGGCGGAGCCGATCGCGTAGCCCTTCGTGACCGCCTTGGTGGTGTTGCCGACCGCGTCGAGCGGATCGGTGACGCCGCGGACGCTCTCCGGCAGGTCGGCCATCTCGGCGATCCCGCCGGCGTTGTCCGTGACCGGGCCGTAGGCGTCGAGCGCGACGATCAGGCCGGTCATGGAGAGCTGCGCCATCACCGCGACGCCGATCCCGTAGAGGTCCTCGCCGGCCGCGTAGTACGCGCCGACGATGCCGGCCGCGATCACCAGCACCGGCGCGGCCGTCGCCTGCATCCCGACGGCGAGGCCCGAGATGATGTTCGTCGCGTGGCCCGTCTGCGACGCCTCGGAGATCTGCTTCACGGGGTGCCAGCGCGTGCCCGTGTAGTACTCGGTGATCGCGACCAGCAGGAAGGTGATCCCGAGACCGATCAGCGCAGGCCCGTAGAGCTCCCAAAAGCTGAACTTGCCGCCGTCGAACGCCAGCGTCACCGGGATGAACCCGATCGCCGAGAGCACTGTCGCCACGACGACCGCCTTGTAGAGCGCGTTGATGATCGCGTTCTGGCCGCGCCCGACGCGCGCGAAGAACGTGCCGACCACGGAGGCGAGGATCGAGATGCCGCCGAGCGAGAGCGGGTAGAGCCAGAGCTCCTCGGCCGGGAAGGCGATGCCGAGCAGCATCACGGCGACCGCCGTGACCGCGTACGTCTCGAACAGGTCGGCGGCCATGCCGGCGCAGTCGCCCACGTTGTCGCCGACGTTGTCGGCGATCACGGCCGGGTTGCGCGGGTCGTCCTCGGGGATCCCGGCCTCGATCTTTCCAACCAGGTCGGCGCCGACGTCGGCGGCCTTCGTGTAGATGCCGCCGCCGAGTCGCGCGAAGACGGAGATCAGCGAGCCGCCGAACGCGAGCCCGATCAGGTCGTCGACGGCCGACTCGGGGCTGTTGCCGAGCCAGCCGGTGAGCACCCAGTAGTAGCCGGCGACGCCGAGCAGGCCGAGCCCGACGACGAGGAGGCCCGTCACCGAGCCGGCGCGGAAGGCGACGTTGAGGGCCGGCGCGACGCCCTCGCGCGCCGCCTCGGCGGTGCGGACGTTCGAGCGGACGGCGTCGTTCATGCCGATGAACCCGGCCGCCGCGGAGAAGACGGCGCCGATCAGGAACCCGATCGCGGTCCCCCAGCCCAGCTCGTTGTAGAAGCCGAGCAGCAGGAACGGGACCACCGCCACGGCGGCGATGGTCGTGTACTGCTTGCGCAGATAGGCCGCGGCGCCCTCCTGCACGGCCGCGGCGATCTCCTGCATGCGCTCGTTGCCCGCCGGCTGGCTGAGCAGCCAGTAGGTCAGGTACAGCCCCCATAGGATCGCCACGCCCGCACAGGCGAGGGCGAACGCTACGGCGTGATCACTGAAGAATTCCATCCGTCCTCCGGGTTCCAGCCCGTCACAAAATGAGCGCCGAGGTCACTCGGCGCGGGGGATTATGTATCACAAGCGGACGGCCCGCCTCGCCGCTCGCGCGGCCCGGTCAGAGCCGCGCGCCCGCCAGGGCGTTCGCGCAGACGTCGTCGGGCTGCGGGCCCACCTTCGGGATCGCCGCGCGGAGCAGCTCGCGCAGGCGCTCGTTGTTCTCCGCGAACACGCGGCCGACCTCCTCTGCGCTGACCGGCTGCGCGTCGCCGACGCCGGCGTCGTGGTCGGTGACCATCGAGACGTTCGCGTAGCAGAGACCGAGCTCCCGCGCGAGGTGGCACTCGGGGTAGGCGGTCATGTTGATCACGTCCCAGCCCGCCTGCTGGAACCAGCGCGACTCGGCCCGGGTCGAGAAGCGCGGCCCCTGCACGACCACGACGGTGCCGCCGTCGCGGACCGGGATGCCGAGCTCGCGCGCGGTCTCGAAGAGCACGCGGCGCAGGTCACGGCAATACGGGTCGGCGGCCGAGACGTGCGTCGTCTCCGGCCCGTCGTAGAAGGTGTCGCCCCTTCCCCACGTCCGGTCGACGAACTGGTCGCAGACGACGAACTCACCGCGCGCGAGGTCGGCGCGCAGGGCTCCGGAGGCGCACGGGCCGAGGATCCGCCGGACGCCGAGCTCGCGTAGCGCCCAGAGGTTGGCGCGGTAGGGGATCCGGTGCGGCGGCAGCTCGTGCCGCTCGCCGTGTCGCGGCAGGAACGCGACCCGGGTGCCGCCGACCGTCGCGAGCGCGACCCGTGCTGAGGGCGCGCCGTACGGGGTCTCGACCTCGACCTTCTCGACGTCGTCCGCGAGCGCGTAGAAGCCGGAGCCGCCGAAGACGCCGACCTCCGCGCGGCTCTCAGCCAATCGCCCGCTCGGTCGCGCCGACCTGCTCGGCGTAGATCTCCTCGAGGGTTGCGCCCTCGTCGGCGCGAGCGATCTGGCGCTCGGCCGCGTTCCGCTCCGGGATCGCAAGCCACGGCGCCGCTCCGATCTCCTCGGCCACGGGCCAGGCCCACTCGAGCAGCCGCTCGAGGCGGGCACGCGCCGGCACCACGTCGCCCCGGTCGAGGTCGATCAGCTCGCCGGAGAGGCCGTAGCGGATCGCACGCCAGAAGTTCTCCTCGATCAGGCGCGGCGGCTGGTCGGCGAGCGGCTCGCCCTCGTCGTGTGCGCGCGCTACCCGGGCGGCGAGCGCCGTCGCGAAGGCGGCGAGCCCCTGCGCCTCGGCGACGTCCGGCTGGCCGTCGCAGATGCGGATCTCGACCGTCGGGAACGCCAGATGGGGACGGACGCTCCACCAGAGCTGCGTGTGCTCGTCGATCGACCTCGTCTCGTAGAGGAAGCGCACGTAGCGTTCGTACTCGTCCCAGCCGGAGAAGGCGTCGGGCACCCCGCAGCGGGGGAAGAAGCGCGTGAAGATCTGCGTCCGCGCCGAGTGGAGCCCCGTCACGACGCCCTCCGCGAACGGCGAGCTCGCCGACAGCGCGAGCAGCTCCGGCAGGAGGTTCCGGAGCCCGTTGACGACCGCGATCGCGCGGTCGGCACCGCGGATCCCGACGTGCACGTGCAGGCCGAACGTGTTGTTGCGCCAGACGACGTAGCGGAGCAGCTGGTCGTTGCGGCGGTAGTGCAGCGTGTCGATGATCCGCTGCTCCTTCCAGTCCGCCCACGGATGCGTGCCGGTGGCGCCGAGCGCGAGCCCGAGCGGCTCCACGATCGCGGCCAGCTGACCGCGGCGCTCGACGAGGCGCGCGGGCACGTCTGCGAACGTGTCGACACGCCCGGTCTTGACCTCGATCTCGGAGGCGATCAGCTCGCCGACGACGTGCTCGTCGACCGGCGTCCCCGCCGCGGCCGCCTTCGCGTCCTCGAAGCGGTTGACGAGGTCGAGCGAGGCGGGATCGAGCAGCGCGAACTCCTCCTCGACGGCGACCGTGAAGTCGTCCGCCTCCTCGAAGCGCTCGCGGGCATCCCGCAGGAGCCGGTCGTAGGGGACGGTCTGGGCCTCGCCCATGGTGCGCGAACGTTAGACGTCAGGCGGCGAGCGGGGCGAGCAAGCGGCGGGCTACGCCCGCCCAGCTCCACCGCTCGACGACGGCCCGGCGGGCGGCCTCGGACAGCGCCCGGCGGTCTTCGGCGGGGAGGGCGAGCAGCTCGCGCAGCCTCGCGGCGAGCTCGCCGGCGTCGCCGGTCGGGAACGAGGCGAGCCGGGCGTGCGCCGGTGGATATGCCGCCTCGAGCCCCTCCGCGACCTCGGCGAGGCCCGAGTGGCGGGCGACGACCGGCGGACAGCCGGCGGCGGCGGCCTCGGCGGCGACCATCCCGAACGCCTCCGGGAAGACCGAGGGGACGACGCACACGTCGGCCAGCGCGAGCAGGTGCACCAGGTGGCGGTGCTCGAGCGGGCCCGTGAACAGCGTCCGGGGCGGGGCGGCCGCCTCGAGGCGGGTCCGCTCGGGCCCGAACCCGACGATCACGGCCCGCGCCTCGACCTCGTGCAGCGCGGCGAGCAGCACGTCGACGCCCTTCTGCGGGATCAGCTTGCCGAAGTAGACGACGACGGGGTCGTCGCCGGCGAGGAAGCGCGCGAGCCGCTCCGCGTTCCCCCCGTCCGGCAGGCGCTCGTTCGCGTTGCCAGGGTTGGGCAGGTCGCCGCGCGCCGCCTCGACCAATGCAGCGAGCGCCACGTCCCGTGGAGCGGGCTTCCACTCGTCCACGTCGACCCCCGGCGGCACCTCGTGCACGCGGTCGACGTGGCCGCACACATCCTCGAGCACCTCGCGGATGTGCGCCGAGCCGACGAACACGGCCGCCGCGCCCGCCAGTGCCTGCCCGCCCCAGGACGAGAGCCCGGCGTTGCCGCGCAGCGAGTACTCCAGCTCGGAGCCGTGGGCCTTGACGGCGTAGCGGGCGCCCGTAGCCGCGCCCACCGGGCCCCCGAGCAGGACGTGGTTCGCGAAGACGAGGTCGGCCGGCAGCAGCTCGCGCAGCGCCGCCGCGTTCGCCTCGACCCAGGCGTCGAGCTCCGCGCGCGGGCAGTCCTGCAGCAGCTCGACGCGGTAGCCGGGGTAGCGGTCGCGCACGAACACGGGCAGCAGCCCGCCGACATCGGGCCGGACGACGCGCGCCCCGCCGACGTCGTAGCGCTCGGGGTGGGGCTCCTGGCAGGCGACAGTGACGTCGTGCCCGCCGCGGCTCCACTCGCGGGCGAGCTGCCGCGAGTAGACGTTCGAGCCCGTGCCGCCGAGGAGGTACCCGTGCCAGAGGAGGATCCGCACCGGCGCACACCGTACTCGGGCCGGCGCCCTCGCTCACCTGGGCTGGGCGCCGCGGCCCTCGGGGTTGTGGAGACATCGGCACGCTCTCGGCACACATCGGACCGTCTGCGGCGGCCGTGTCCGGGGTCAGACCCCGGACGCGTCTCGTGGGGACGTGTCCGCAGGGCGGAAAGCCGCTCCCGGCCGCGAATTCGGCGCTTCCCCGCGATCCGGCGCCGCAGGGCCGCTTCGGACCTGTCCCTCGCGCGTTCGCCGGCACTCGTCCGCAGCGGGTCGCAGCGGCCCGCCCGGACGTGTCCCAGACGGCCTACGTCAGGTGGAAGTAGAGCGCGTAGAGGAGCTCGACCGCCGGGTTCGACGCGTGCACCTGCACGTCGGAGGGCGTGTCGAGCAGCGCCTGCGAGTAGTTGAAGACGATCTTCACGCCCGCGTCGACGAGGGCGTCCGCCGCCGTCTGCGCCGTCTCGGCGGGCACGGCGAGCACGCCGACGATGATGTTCCGCTCGCGCACGATCGCCTGGAGCTGTTCGAGCGGGCTGACGGGCACGCCGCCGATCGTCTTGCCGACCTTCGACGCGTCGCTGTCGAAGATCGCGGCGATCGTGATCCCGTGCTCGGCGAAGATCGGCGAGCTGGCGATCGCCTGGCCGAGGCGGCCGGCCCCGACGAGGGCGATGTTGTGCTGCCCCTGTGTCCGCAGGATGCGCCGGATCTCAGCGAGCAGCGAGTCGATGTTGTAGCCCACGCCGCGCTTGCCGAACTTGCCGAACCCGGACAGGTCGCGCCGGATCTGCGTCGCGTTGATGTTCGTGTACTCGGAGATCTCCTGGGACGAGATCCGGTCCTTGCCCATCTTCTTCGCCTGCGTCAGCACCTGCAGGTATCGGCTCAACCGCGCCGCCACGCCGACCGTCAACCGCTCTGCCATCAGCCCTCTCTGACTCGCTTGTGACACCGCGGCACATTCTGCCTGTCAGCCCGACGCGCCCGCCGGAGGAAGCGACCCGGCCTCAGGCGAGCCGCTCGCGCAGCGCCGCCGGCGGCACGACGTAGGTGAACGCTCGCTCGCCGTCGAGCTCGACGACGGGGAGCAGCTCCCGGTAGCGGCGCTCGAGCTCGGGGTCGCCGTCGATGCGCACGAGCTCCAGCTCGAAGTCGACCTCGCGCTGGAGCGCCTCGACGACCTCCAGCGCCCGCTCGCAGAGGTGGCAGCCGTCCGCGTGGTAGAGCGTCACGCGACGCACGGCCTACCGGAGGATCGTGAACGCGACGCGCGCCTCGTCCGGCTGGCCGCCGCCGGCCGGCCAGGCGACGACCCGCACGTCGTAGTCACCGGGCCCGAGCCGCCGGCCGAGCGCGTCCCGGCCGGTGAGGCCGAAGGCGTAGCGCCCCGGCAGCAGGTCGCGGACGCGCGCCAGCAGCCCGACCCGCTTGTCGTCCCGGTAGAGCTCGAGCTCGAGTCGCTCGAGCGCGAGCAGCTGTGGCCGCTCGACCGTCCCGTCGACGCGGCCGGCCGTGAGCGACAGCACCACGGGCTCGTCGTCGGACGGCTCGAACGCGCGCTTCGACAGCCGCACGTGCGCGACCAAGTCGCGGTCAGACGCCGGCAACGCGAGCGCCCAGGGGACCCGGAGCCAAATGCCGTTCGCGGGCTTCAACCTGACCGTACCGCGCACCGCCGTAGGCGCCCTGGGCCGCCCGGCGAGCGTGACCGCGAGCGCCACCCGCTTGGTCTGTCCCGGCTGCAGCTCGATGCTGCCCGGCGTCAGGTCGACGAGCGCCGCGCCGGCCGTGCGCGGGTCGACCGACAGGCCGACCGACAGCGGGCGGCTGGAGACGTTGCGGACGCGCAGGAACCGCCGGGCCGGGCCGTCGGGCGGTGCCACCCCGAGCGCGGCTGCGCCGGGGTCGGAGACGACCTCGACGGCGGCGGCGGCGTCGACGTCGACGAGCCCCGTGCCGACCGCGCCGGCCTCGCCGCCGAGCGGGGATGCGGTGCCGATGAGCGCGCCCTTGAGGGCGGCGGCGTCGAGGTCCGGACGCGCCTGGGCGAGCAGGGCGGCCGCGCCCGCCGCGACCGCCGCCGCGGCGCTCGAGCCGGAGACGGCGCCGTAGAGGGCCGTCCCGCCCTCGCCCCGGCCGGGGTCGGCGGTGGCGATGCCCACGCCGGCCGCGGCCAGGTCGGGCTTGAGACCGCCGTCGAAAGCGAGGCCGCGTGACGAGAACGGCGCCGCCGCGGCCGCGCCGGGGTTCGGCCCCAGCTCGGAGGCCCCGAGCGAGATGACGACCGGCTCGCGCGCGCGCCGCGCCGCGCGGACGGACTCGGCGACGCTCGTCGGGAGGCCGAGGATGGGGATCGCGACTACGTCGTCGAGGGTGAGGACGCCGGCCGGGAGCGGCCCGTCCACGAGCACCGCCCGGGCGCCCGCCTCCGCCGCCTCCCGCACGGCCTCGGGCGAGGTGGTGCCGCGCGGGAGCAGCGCCGCCCTCCCCGCGACGCGGCTGTAGCCGGTGCGGCCGAAGAGCGACGTGAGGCCGCTCTGACCCGGCTCGTCGGTCGCACGCGGCGGCGGCACCACGACCACGGGCGCCGTCAGGGAGTCGCTCGGAGCGAGCGCGCCGCCGAGTGGCTGCTCGCCCTGGAGGAGGACGCGCAGGCCGCTGCGAAGGAGGACGTGCACCGACGGGCTGCGCCGCCGCAGGTCGACGGCACCGACGGTCAGAGCCGCGGGGGCGCCGCCGGGCCCGGCGGCGCTGCCGTAGCTCGGCCCGGCCGGCCCGTCGTTGCCGACCGGCGCGACCACCAGCGTGTCGAGCGCCTGCGCGCCCGCTACCGCACGTGCGAGCGGCCCGTCGGCGAAGGCGGCGAACGGCTCCGCCACCCCGACGAACGCCACCTTGGCGGCGTCGTGCGCATCGCCGTCCTCGTCCGGGTCGACCGCCGCCTCCAGGCCCGCGACGACCTGGTCCGTCCGGCCGTAGACGGCGACGTCGCCGCTGGCATCGGGCTGCCAGCCCGCGACGCGAACCGGCAGGATCGACGCCCCCGGGGCGACGCCGTGCAGCCCGCCCGGCCCGTCGGAGCCGGCCACGATGCCCGCCATCTCGGTGCCGTGGCGCTCGAAGCGCCCGGGCACGCTCGGGTTCGGTCGCGCGGAGGCGTCCCCGCCCGGGTCGACGACGTCGATCCCGTCCACCAGGCGGTCGCGCACGTAGGGATGCGCGAGGTCGATCCCGGTGTCGAGGATCGCCACCGTCACGCCGCCGCCGTCGAACCCCGCCAGCCCGACGTCCGGCCGCCGCCCGCTCGCGGGCGAGAAGGCGTCCGTCTCGAGCACCGACCGCGGCAGCGCCGCCGGGTAGGCCGCACGCACCGGGTAGACGCCGGCGACGCCTGGGTCGCGCTCCGCCGCGGCGATCGCGCGCGCGTCGAGCGGAGCGGCGAAGCCGTTCACGACGCGCACGTACCGCGACTCCGGCTCGATCGGAGCGCCGGCGAAGGCCAGCCGCACCAGCACCTCCTCCTGCTTGCGCCGCGCGATCTCCGTCCAGGCGCGCATCTGCCGCTCGGACGCGACGCCGCCCGCCCGCCGGACGCGATCTGCGAGCGATGCCGCCTTCAGGACCACGATCTGCCGCTCGCCGAGGAGCGGCGCCGGCCTCGCCCCGAGCAGACCCTGCCAGCCGGCTGCCGCGGCGGCCGCGCCGTGCGGCTCGTCCTGCGGCGCACGCGTCACGACCAGGAGCGTCGCCACGCCCGCCGCGAACAGCAGCGGCGCGAGCCAGCGCTCAGGCCGCCGACGCATAGACGTCGATCCCCAGGTAGGCGGGATAGGAGAGCGCCGGAGCCCAGCGCGCCGCGGACGCGATCATGGCCGCGTTGTCGGTGCAGAGCGCGAGCGGCGCGAACCGCGCCTCCGGCAAGGCGGCGCGCAACTCCGAGTTCGCCGCCACCCCGCCCACGACCGCCAGCCGGGCGAGCCCCGTCGTCGCGGCCGCCTCCCGCAGGCGGCCGGCCAGCGCGCGGACGAGCGCGCGCTGATACGAGGCGGCGAGATCGGCGCGCCGG
>DASTPC010000240.1:0-8789 GCA_035720085.1 Gaiellaceae bacterium | reverse complement strand
TCCGCGTGCTCGCCGAGCGTCTTGCCGTCCACGGTTCGGGCGGCGTCGTGGAGGAGCCCTGCCTTCTTCAGCTCGCGCGCCACGAGCCCGACGCCGCCGGCCGCGTACATGTCGTTCGCGTGCCAGCGCCCCCACGGCTTCATGTCGGCGACGATCGGCGTCGCCGCCGAGATGCGCTCGAAGTCGTCGATCGTGAAGTGGACGCCGAAGTCGCGCGCGATCGCTACGAGATGGAGCACTCCGTTCGTCGAGCCGCCGGTGGCGGCGACGGACGCGACGGCGTTCTCGAACGACTCCTTCGTGACGAGCGAACGGGGCGTCACGTTGTCGCGGACGAGCTGTACGGCGAGCCGGCCGATCTCGTAGGCGGCCTCCTCCTTCGTGCGGTGCATTGCCGGGATCCCGTTGGTGCCGAACGGCGAGAGCCCGAGGAAGTCGAGGATCGTCGACATGGTGTTGGCGGTGAACTGGCCGCCGCAGGCGCCGGCGCCGGGGCAGGCAACCGACTCGAGCTCGTGAAGGTCGGCGTCGCTGATCTTCCCGGCCGCGTGGGCGCCGATCTGCTCGTACACGTCGCCGACCGAGACGTCCCGGTTCCGGTAGAGCCCGGGCGCGATCGAGCCGGTGTAGGAGACGACCGCCGGAATGTCGAGGCGCCCCACGGCCATCGCGGCGCCGGGATTCGTCTTGTCGCAGGCGACGAGCATGACGAGGCCGTCGAACAGGTGGCCCCGCGCGACGAGCTCGATCGAGTCGGCGATCACCTCGCGCGAGATGAGCGAGGCGCGCATGCCGCTGGTTCCCATCGAGACGCCGTCCGAGACCGCGATCGTGTTGAACTCCATCGGCGTCCCGCCGGCGTCGCGGACGCCCCGCTTGACGTGCACGGCGAGGTCCCGCTGGTTGAGGTTGCACGGCATCGTCTCGATCCAGGTCGTGCCGACGCCGACGATCGGCTTCGCCAGGTCCTCGTCGGTGAACCCGGTGCCTTTCAGCATCGCCCGCGCGCCCGCGCGGTCGGGACCGTCGGTCAGCGCGGCGCTGTGGCGCTTGGCGGGGTCGGACGGGCGGTCGTACGGCGTGCTCACGGTTTCGGGTCTCCTCTCTCGATCGGGGCGCCGTCGCGGCGGCACCACTCGCTGAACGAGCCGGGATAGAGGCGCGCGTCGCCGCGCCCGGCGACGATCAGGCGCTGCAGCGGGACGCAGGCGCTGACGCCCGAGCCGCAGTAGACGGCCAGCTCGGGCGCCTCGAGGACGGCTGCCGGCAGCGGCTGCTCGAAGAACGCGTTGCGGGCGCTGGGGATCCGGCCCGCCACGGGGTCGAGCGGCTCGGCGTCGCCGCGCCACCGCTCCTCCGAGCGGGCGTCGAGCAGCACGAGTGACGGGTCGCCGACGCGCTCGAGCAGCTCCTCGATCTCGACGACGTCGTCGGTCCGTTCTCGCGGGACGAAGCGCGCCGGGGCGGGCCGCTCGTCGCCCTCGGCGAGCGGGCCAGCGTAGGCGCGCAGGTCGAGCGTCCCGGCCTCGTCGTGGCCCAGGTGCCGCAGGAGCCACCAGCAGCGGGCCGCCCAGCCCGAGCCGTCGTCGTAGGCGAGCACGAACGCGCCCTCGCCGATGCCGGCGCGGCCGAACGCCTCGGCCAGCTCTTCCGTGACGGGCAGCGGGTGCCGGCCACGGCGGACGTCGCCGATCTCCCCCGTCAGGTCGTCCTCGGGGTCGAGGTGCGCCGCGCCGGGGACGTGGCCCCGCTCGTAGTCATCGCGCGGGCGGCAGTCGACGAGCCGGATCATCCGAGCGCTCCCCGTCCGGCGACGGCGAGCTGGAGGACGTGGTGCTCGGGAAAGCGGCCGGCGAGGGCACCAAGCGTCGAGCCCGGGTCGTCGCTCCAGACGATCACCGTCGGTCCCGAGCCCGAGAGCGTCGCGCCGCGGCCCCCGGGCGGCGGCTCCGCCCGCACGGCCTCCAGCACCGCGGACGGTCGGTAGGGCTCGTGGAGCCGGTCGTGCAGCGCCGCAGCGAACAGCCCGGCGTCGCCCGCCGCGACCGCCGCCCCGAGCAGCGCCGCGTGCCCGGCGGTCGAGGCGGCGTCGGCGTGGTCGACCCGGTCCGGGAGCGCGTCGCGCGCGGCGGCCGTGGACGTCCGGCCGCGGGGCACGACCGCCACGGGGACGAGCGGCAGCGTGCCGGCGACGCGGGCGATGCTCCCGTCGACGGTGAGCGTGACGCCGCCGACCAGCGCGGCCGCCAGGTTGTCGGCATGGCTCTCGAGCTCGAGGCCGAGGGTGAGGAGCTCCTCGGGCGCCGCCCGGGGCGCTGCCGCCGCCAGGCCGAGCGCGATCGCGGCGGCGGAGGAACCGAGGCCGCGCTCGAGCGGGATGCGGTTGACGAAGCGGAACCGCCGCCCCGCAGGGTCGGCGCGGAGCGCGTACGCGCGGACGGCGAGGTTGGACCCGTCCTCCGGGAGCTCGCCTTCGCCCTCGCCCTCCACCACGACGCCGCTGCCCTCGCTCACCTCGAGCTCGTTCCAGAGCTCGAGCGCGACGGCGGCGCAGTCGAAGCCGGGGCCGAGGTTGGCCGAGGTGGCGGGCGCGCGGACGATCACGGCCGCGTCACCAGGGCCGCCGCCGCGATCGCGTCCGGGTCGGGGTCGACTTTCGTCGCGGCGGGTGCCAGCCGCTCCGCGATCGCGGTGTCCTTGAGGCCGTGGCCCGTCAGGGTGCAGACGACCACGCCGGTCGCGGCGCCCCGCTTGACGGCGGCGAGCCCGGCGGCTGAGGACGGCTCGCAGAAGACGCCCTCGCTCGCGGCCAGCTCGTGCCACGCCTCCACGATCTCCTCGTCGGAGACGGTGACGACGGTCGCTCCCGTACCGGCCACCTCGTCCGCGTGCACGGGCTCGGCGATGCGGATCGCCGAGGCGAGCGTGGCCGGCCGGTTCGCCGCCTCGGCGGAGACGAGGCCCGAGCCGAGGCCGAGCTCCCCGAGGCCCTTCGCGTACGCCGTCGTGTTGCCGCCGCCGCCGTACGGGATCACGAAGGCGTCCGGCAGCCGGCCGAGCTCCTCGACGATCTCGAAGACGGCCGTCTTCTGGCCCTCGAGCCGGTACGGGTTGAGCGAGTTCACGAGCGCGTGCGAGCCCCTTCGCGCGAGCTCGCGGACGGCCTGCAGTGCCTGGTCGAAGCTGCCGCGCGCCTCGAGCACGCTCGCTCCGAGCATCCGCGCCTGCGCGACCTTGGCGCCGGCCACCTGCCCTTCCGGGACGAGCACGACCGCCGGCACTCCCGCCCGGGCGGCGTACGCGGCGGCGGAGGCGGCCGTGTTCCCGGTCGAGGCGCAGACGACCGCTTCGGCACCCTCCTCGACCGCCTTCGACACCGCCACCGTCATCCCCCGGTCCTTGTAGGAGCCGGTCGGGTTCGCGCCCTCCCACTTCAGCCACAGCTCGATCCCGTAGCGCTCGGAGAGCCTCGGCGCGCGCAGCAGCGGGGTCGATCCCTCGCCGAGCGACACGACCGGCGTCCCGGCCGTCACCGGCAGGCTGCCGCGGTACCTGTCGATCAGAGCCGTCATGTCCGTCGAAACCGAGTGCTCTTCGGCGAAGCCGGAAAGCGCTTCACGCCCATCCCAACTCTTCCACGCCGCGGTCCGAGACGACCGGGAGCGCGCGCGCCTCGCCGCGCGACTCGGGCAGCGCGCGGATCGCCGCCAGCGCCGCGTCGACGCGGCCGGCGGGCGCCTCGTGCGTGACGACGTGCAGCACCGCGTGCCCGTCGGCCGGCTGCTGCACCAGCCGCGCCACCGAGACCTGCTCGTCGGCGAGCCGCTGCGCGATGTGGGCGAGCACGCCGGCGCGGTCCTCGACCTCGAGCCGAAGGTAGTGCGGCGAGGCGAGCTCGCCCGGCGGCAGCCGCTCGAGGTCGCGCCAGACCGGGTCGTTCTGCAGGAAGCCCGTGCCGGTCGTGCCGACGATCGCGACCATGTCCGCGACGATCGCGGAGGCCGTCTCGATCCCGCCGGCGCCGGGGCCCTCGAGCGTGATCTCGCGGATCGCGTCGCCCTGCAGCATCACCGCGTTGAAGGCGCCGGATACCGTCGCGAACGGATGGTGCGCATCGACGAGTGCCGGCCCGACGCGCACGTCCACGCGGTCGCCGACCAGCGTCGCGCGGCCCACCAGCTTCACGTGCAGGTCGAGCGCGCGGGCCGCCGCCACGTGGTCGCGCGTGACCGCCTCGATCCCGTCGACCGCGACCCACTCCAGTGGGACGAGGGAGCCGAAGGCGACGGTCGCCAGGATCGCCATCTTCGCGGCTGCGTCGAGCCCGCCGACGTCCTCGCTCGGGTCCGCCTCGGCGTAGCCGAGCCGCTGTGCTTCCGCGAGCGCCTCCGCGTACGAGCGCCCGGCCTCGAGCTCGGAGAGGATGAAGTTGGTCGTGCCGTTGACGATGCCGAGCACGCGGTGGACGTTCGTGACCACGAGCGACTCGCGCAGCACTTTGATCACCGGGATCGCGGCGGCGACGGCCGCCTCGAACCGCAGCTGCACGCCGCCGGCGGCCGCCGCGGCGTGGAGCTCGGGCGCCGAGCGGGCGACGAGTTGCTTGTTCGCCGTCGCGACTGGCACGCCGCGGCGCAGCAACTCCAGCACGTAGCCGCCGGCCGGTTCGAGCCCGCCCATCACCTCGGCGACGACGGCCACGTCCGGGTCGTCCCGGATCGCAGCGAAGTCGGTGGTGAGGACGCCGTCGGCCGGCGCGAAGGCGCGTTCCCTGGCCGTGTCGCGGACCAGCGCCCGCGTCACGCGCAGCCGGTGGCCCGTCGCCCGCTCGATCTCGTCGGCGCTCTCCTCGAGCAGCCGGTGCACCGCCGCCCCGACGGTCCCGTAGCCGAGCAGGGCGACGGGGACGTCAACCGATCCCATCCCGCCTTCGGCCCCGCCGCGAGGCTCTCACGGGCGGGCCTCCTTCTGCGCAAGGACGGGAATCCGGAGCGGCTTCCCGTCCGCGCGAAGATCCCTGAAGCCGGCCGCTGTCGCGGCCGGGGGTCGCGACACAGGACTCACGGGTGGGCCTCGGCCGGGGTCTCCCCCGCCCGGTGCATCAGGCTGCGCAGCTCGCGTCCCACCACCTCGATCCTCTCGTTTCCGGCCTCGGCGCGCAGGGCCTGCAGGCGCGTCTCGCCGGCGTCCATGTCCGCGATCCACTCGCGCGCGAACGAGCCGTCCTGGATCTCGTGGAGGATGCCCTGGAGCTCCTCGCGCACGTGCTCGTCGATCACGCGGCGCCCGCGCGTGTAGTCGCCGAACTCCGCTGTGTCCGAGATCGACCAGCGCATGTGCGAGAGCCCGCCCTCGTAGATCAGGTCGACGATCAGCTTCAGCTCGTGCAGGCACTCGTAGTAGGCGATCTCCGGCTGGTAGCCGGCCTCGACGAGCGTCTCGAAGCCCGCGCGGATCAGCTCGGCCGTGCCCCCGCAGAGGACGGCCTGCTCGCCGAAGAGATCCGTCTCGGTCTCCTCCTTGAAGGTCGTCTCGAGGATGCCGGCGCGGCCCGCGCCGATCCCGACGGCGTAGGCCAGGGCGAGGTCGCGGGCGTTGCCGCTCGCGTCCTGCTCGACGGCGATCAGCGCCGGCGTGCCGTAGCCCTCGGTGAACAGCCGACGCACGATGTGGCCCGGCCCCTTCGGCGCCACCATCACGACGTCGTGCTCCGGCCCGGGGGCGACGCGGCCGTAGAGGACGTTGAACCCGTGCGCGAAGAGCACCGCCGCGCCCGGCGCGATCGCCGGCTCGACGTGCTCCGACCACACCTGCGGCTGGACCTGGTCCGGCAGCAGCAGCGAGACGAGCTGCGCCCCTGCGACCGCCTCGGAGATCGGGCGCACGGTCAGGCCGGCGGCCTCGGCCTCGCCGCGAGACGAGCTGCCCTCGCGCAGGCCGACCTCGACCTCCACGCCGGAGTCGCGCAGGTTGAGGGCGTGCGCGTGGCCCTGGCTGCCGTAGCCGACGACCGCGACCTTGCCGTCGAGCAGGGAGAGGTCGCCGTCGCGAAGGATCGTGGCCATGCTGTCCTTTCGTTCGTCGGTGGGCGGAAGCGCCGCCTAGTTGATCGCGGAGAGCCGGCGCGCCTGACGCTTGGCGGAGGCCCGCGACATGCCGACCCGGCCGGTGCGGACGAGCTCCTGGATGCCGTGCGGGCGGGCGAGCTCATGGAACGCGTCGAGCTCCTCGGGCGTGCCGACCAGCTCGAAGAGGATCGCATCCGGGCCGAGGTCGACGACGCGGCCGCGGAACGCGTCCGCGGTCGTGATCAGCTCGGCGCGCCGCTCGGGCGCGGCGCTCACGCGCAGCAGCAGCAGCTCCCGCTCGACCGCGTCGCCGGGTGACAGCTCGGTCACCCGCAGGACGTTGACGAGCTTGTGGATCTGCTTCTCGATCTGCTCCAGCGAGTGCTGCGAGCAGTCGACGCGCAGCGTGATGCAGGAGACGCCGGGGCGCTCCGTCGGCCCGACGGCGAGCGAGTCGATGTTGAAACCGCGGCGCGCGAACATCGTCGAGATGCGGGCGAGCGCGCCCGGTCTGTCCTCCACCAGCACGGAAAGCGTGTGCTTCACGCGGCCTCCACGGGATCCGACTCGGTGTATTCGATCATGTCCAGGGCGGCCGCTCCGGCAGGGATCATCGGGAAGCACTGCTCGGCGGGGTCGACGCGGCAGTCGACGACCGTCGTCCGACCGGAGGCGAGCGCCTCCTCGAGCGCCGGCCCGAGCTCCTCCTCGGTCGACACCGTCAGGCCGAGCCCGCCGTACGCCTCGGCGAGCTTCGCGTAGTCCGGCACCTGGTGGGTCAGGTGCACGTGCGAGCGGCGCTCGTCGAAGAACATGTCCTGCCACTGGGTGACCATGCCCAGGTAGCCGTTGTTGACGAGCACGACGACGATCGGCAGGTCCTCGAGCACGGCCGTCGCGAGCTCCTGGCAGGTCATCTGGAAGCAGCCGTCGCCGTCGACGCAGACGACGGTCGCCTCCGGCCGGGCTGCCTTCGCGCCGATCGCGGCCGGGATCCCGTAGCCCATCGTGCCGAGGCCGCCCGAGGTGACGAACGAGCGCGGCCGCTCGGAGCGGACGTACTGCATCGCCCACATCTGATGCTGGCCGACCCCCGTCGTGACGATCACGTCGTCGCCGGCCGTCAGCTCCTGGAGCCGCTCGACGACCGTCTGCGGCTTCAGGTAGTCGCCGCCGTTGCCGTAGCGGAGCGGGAACTCCTCCCGCCACTCGGCGATGCGGGCGAGCCACGCCTCCGGGGCGGGCGCGCCGCCCTCGCGGTGGCCCCGCACCTGCTGGGCCAGCTCGGCGAGGATCGCCCGCAGCGGCCCGACGACCGGCACGTCGGCTTCGCGCAGCTTGCCGATCTCGGCGGGGTCGACGTCCAGGTGGACGACGGTCGCGCCGGGCGCGAATGCCGAGAGCTTGCCGGTGACACGGTCGTCGAAGCGCGCTCCGACCGCGACCAGCAGGTCACAGGTGTTCATGGCCAGGTTCGACCACTTCGGGCCGTGCATCCCCGGCCAGCCGAAGTGCAGCTCGTGGCTCTCGGGGAAGGCGCCCTTGCCCATCAGCGTCGTGATCACGGGCAGTCGCCCCGCCTCGGCCAGGCTCCGCAGCTCCCCGCAGGCGTCGCCGTTGATCGTCCCGCCGCCGACGTAGAGGACGGGCTTCTCGGCGCGGGCGATCCGCCGGGCCGCCTCGCGCACCTGCAGCGCGTGCACCTTCGTCGGCGGGCGCCACCCGGGGAGGTCGACACGGTCCGGGTAGCGGAAGTCGAGCTCCGCCTCCTGGACGTCGCGGGGCACGTCGACCAGCACCGGGCCGCAGCGGCCGGTGCGGGCGACGTGGAAGGCCGCCTTGAGCACGCCCGGCAGCTCGCGGACGTCCTGGACGAGCCAAGAGTGCTTCACGATCGGCATCGTGATCCCGGTGATGTCGCACTCCTGGAAGGCGTCGGTGCCGATCAGCGACGTCCGCACCTGGCCGGTGATGCAGACGAGCGGGGTGGAGTCCATCCACGCGTCCGCAATCGGGGTGACGAGGTTCGTGGCGCCCGGGCCGGAGGTCGCGATCGCGACGCCGACACGGCCGGACGCGCGTGCGTAGCCCTGCGCCATGTGGCCGGCGCCCTGCTCGTGGCGCGCGAGCACGTGGCGGACCGTGGTGCCGCGGGCGATCGCGTCGTAGGTCGGCAGGATCGCCCCGCCGGGGATGCCGAACATCACCTCCACGCCCTCCGCCTCGAGGGACCGCAGAAGCGCGTCGGCGCCGTTCATCCGCTTCGCCGGCGCCGTCACGCCACCCCCCCGAGCGCGAACTCCGTGTCGCGGCGCGCGGTCGGCAGGAGGCCGAGGACGACGTCGACGAACTCGCGCGTCGTCGCCGCCACGCCCGCGCCGGCCATGTCCGCCGTGCGCAGCGGCCGCCGGAGCGCGGCGGCGAGGCTCGACTCGAGCGTCTCCGCCGCCGCGCGGCGGCCGAAGCCCTCGCCGAGCAGGAGCGACGCCGCGAGCAACATCTCGCTGGGGTTGGCGACGCCCTGCCCGGCGATGTCGTGAGCCGACCCGTGGGCCGGCCCGTACAACCCCGGGCCCGAAGGGGAGAGGAGGCCCGAGGCCGACAGGCGGTGCGCGCGGGCGCCGAGTGACGGCGCTTCGGCGAGCGCGTCCGCCAGCACACCCTGCGTGACGACGACGTCGATATCGGCGGGCGCCGTCGTCAGGGCGTGCAGTGCGTGTG
>DASTPC010000239.1:0-8505 GCA_035720085.1 Gaiellaceae bacterium | reverse complement strand
TCTCCAGCTCTCGGACGCCGTACACGGCTCCTGTGGCCCCCGTCATCGCGTCGAGGACCTGCCGCATGTCCGGTGGGTCGATCACGCGCTCACCTCTTGTGCGCAAGGCCGGGAATCCGCAGGAGCGGATTCCCGGCCGCGCGGACACCCCTGAAGCCGGCCGCTGCCGCGGCCGGGGATGCACACGCGGCCTCTCACGCGTCGCCGCCGTCCGTGTACGGGCCGGTCGTGTGTGCGCAAGGCCGGGAATCCGCAGGAGCGGATTCCCGGCCGCGCGAACACCCCTGAAGCCGGCCGCTGTCGCGGCCGGGGGTGGACACGCGGCGTCTCACGCCTCCCCGCCGTTCGTGTACGGGCCCGTCGTGATCCCGTAGACGTTGCCGTCGGGCCCGCGGAAGTGCGTCCAGCGGTAGTCGCCCCAGCCGTGGTTCTCGGTCAGGAACTCGACGCCCTTGCCCTCGAGCTCCGCGCGCGCGTCCTCGAGGTCGTCGACGAGGAACTCGACCACCGGACCGCGGTCGAACTCCGAGTAGTGCGGGTCGCCGGGCCCGAACACCTCGACCCACTCCCCGCTCGCGAGCCGCAGGATCGAGAGGTCGTCCCGCTCGTGGTAGACGGAGAGTCCCAGCGTGTCGCGGAAGAAACCGACCATCTCCTGGTACTTGTCGGTCGCGGTGCCCACCCAGACGATGCCCTTGACGTTCATGCCGAGCCCTCCTCCTCTGTGCCCGCGGACGAGTCGCGCGCCTGCCGGATCAGCTCGAGCAGCGCCTCCGGACGCAGCGGCACGCGGTTGACGTTGACCTGCAGTGGCGCAAGAGCGTCGCAGATCGCGTTCGCGATCGCCGCCGGCGGCGAGACCGCGCCACCCTCCCCGCAGCCCTTGATCCCGAACGGGTTCAGCTCGGAGAGGAACTCCTGGTGGCCCACCTCGATCGGCGGCACCTCGGCCGCGGTCGGCAGCAGGTAGTCCATGTAGCTGCCGGTCAGCAGCTGGCACTCCTCGTCGTAGAGCGCCTCCTCGAAGAGCGTCGTGCCGATCCCGTGCGCGACGCCGCCCTGGATCTGGCCCTCGACGATCGTCGGATTGAGCATCCGGCCGCAGTCGTCGACCGTCAGGTAGCGGAGCACGCGCACGAAGCCCGTCTCGACGTCCACCTCGACCGAGGCGACATGGGTACCCGAGGCGAAGGTGACCGCGGGCGGCACGAAGTAGTACTCGACCTGCAGCCCCGGCTCGACGCCCGCAGGCATCCGGTTGTTCGGCCCCGGCGCGGCGGCCGCGTGAAGCTCTGGGAAGGAGACGGTGCGCCCGCTGACGTCGCGGGCCGCCACCCCGTCCTCGACGACCTCGAGGTCGGCCGGGCTCGCCTCGAGCAGCTCGCCGGCGACGGCGAGCACCTTCTCGCGCAGGCGCCCGGCCGCGACGCCGACCGCGGAGCCCGCGGTGACGGCGCTGCGGCTGGCGAACGTCCCGATCCCGTACTGGATCAGCGAGGTGTCGCCCGCGGTGACGGTGACCCGGTCCGGGCTGACGCCGAACTCGTCCGCGCAGATCTGCGCCAGCGTCGTCTCCAGCCCCTGACCGTGCGGCTTGGCGCCGGTGACGACGTGGACGCGGCCGCGCTGGTCGAGGCGCACGACGGCCCCCTCGTACGGCCCGAAGCCGGAGCCCTCGACGTAGGACGAGATCCCGACGCCGACGTGCCGCCCGGCGGCCCGCCACTCCGCCTGCCGCGCGCGCAGCTCGTCGTAGCCGAAGGCGTCGAGCGCCTGTTCGAGCTGCGCCGGGTAGTCGCCGGAGTCGTACACCATCTCCGCCCCGTCCCGGTACGGCATGCCCATCGGCCGCGGGAGCTCCTCGGCCGGGATCAGGTTGCGCCGCCGCAGCTCGGCCGGGTCGAGCCCGCGCTCGGCGGCGATCAGGTCGAGGGCGCGGTCGAGCGCGAACACGGCTTCCGGCCGGCCCGCGCCGCGCACGGGCGCCACCGGCGCCTTCGTGGTGACGACGTTGCGGCCCTCGATCGAGAACGTGTCGATCGCGTACTGGCCGCGCAGGTGCGCCGCCGTGTTGTACGAGACGGTGACGGCGTACGCGTTGTAGGCGCCGGCGTCGACGAGGAAGCGGTCGCGAAGCGCCAGGATCCGCCCCTCGTGGTCGTACGCGAGCTCGAGGTCGTGCACCTGGTCGCGGGCGTGCCGGGTCACGGAGAGGCTCTCCTGGCGGTCCTCCGTCCAGCGCACCGGGCGCCGCAGCGCCATCGCCAGGAACGGGATCAGCGCGTCCTCCCCGAACAGCCCGGTGCCGAAGCTGCCGCCGACGTCGGGCGCCACCACGCGCACGCTCTCGAGCGGCAGGCCCAGCATCTCGGACAGGTTCGTGCGGATCAGGTGCGGGCGCGGGTTGGTGATCCAGACCGAGAGCTCGCCGCGGCCGTCGTCCCAGGACGCCTGCACGGTCCGCGTCTCCATCGCGTTCGCCGCGTGTCGGCCGAAGGTGAAGCGCTCCCGGAGCGTGAACGGGGCGGCGTCGAACGCCGCGTCGACGTCGCCGGACGAGATCGAGAGCCGGGCGGCGACGTTGTCGCCGAGCTCGGGGTGCAGGACGGGAGCGTCGGGCCCGAGCGCCGACTCGGCGTCCGGGATCGAGGGCAGGGGCTCGTAGTCGACGTCGATCTCCTCGAGGCCGTCCTCGGCGGTGTAGCGGTCGCGCGCGACCACGACCGCCACCGGCTGGCCGACCCAGAGCACGCGCTCCACGGCCATCACGGGCAGCGGGCACGACTTCACGACCACGTCGATGCGCTCCTGGAGCTTGTCCACCTCCTTCGCGGCCGCCTCGACGAACGTGCCGACCCGGCCGGCCAGGTCGACGCCGGTGAAGACGGCGGCGACACCGTCCACGCCGAGGGCCCGGGAGGCGTCCAGCCTCGAGATCTGCGCGTGCGCGAACGGGCTGCGCAGGACGGCCGCGTGCAGGGCGCCGGGGACCTGGATGTCCGCCGTGAAGGTGCCGGCCCCGCGGACGAGGCGGGCGTCCTCCTTGCGCCGCAGCCGCTGGCCGACATACCTCGCCGCGACGGTGCTCACCGGTCGCCCTCCTGCGCAAGGGCGGGAATCCGCGGCAGCGAATTCCCGCCCGCGCGACAATCCCTGAAGCCGGCCGCTGTCGCGGCCGGGGGCTGACCGCTGCGTGTCACGCGCTGTCCCGGGTCAGCTCCGCCGCATACCGAACCGCCTCGACGATGTTCTGGTACCCCGTGCAGCGGCAGATGTTGCCGCTCAGCCGGCTGCGGATCGAGTCCTCGTCCGGATCGGGATCGTCGGCCAGGAGCTCCCGCACGCTCATCAGGAAGCCGGGCGTGCAGAAGCCGCACTGGAGCCCGTGCTTCGCGGAGAACGCTTCCTGGATCGGGTGCAGCGGCTCGTCCGGCGCCGCCAGCCCCTCGACCGTCTCGACCTCGTGGCCTTCCGCCTGGACGGCGAGCAGCAGGCAGGAGCGAACGCTGCGGCCGTCGAGCAGGACGGTGCACGCGCCGCAGACGCCGTGCTCGCAGCCGAGGTGGGTCCCGGTCAGCCCGAGCTCGTCGCGCAGGAAGTCGGCGAGCGTGACGCGCGGCTCGGCGGCCCCGCGGCGCTCCTCGCCGTTGACGTGGAGGACGAGCTCACGCGGCGGCGACGTCCCCACCTCCCCTCGCGCGGGTCACGGCCGTCTCGAGCGCGCGCCGGACGAGCACGCCGGCCACGTGCCGCCGGTAGTCGGCCGAGGCGTGGATGTCGCCGTTCGGCTCGATCTCGCCGTCGACCGCCGCGGCCGCCTCGGCGACGACGTCCCCGGTCGGCTCGGCACCGCGCAGCACCCGCTCCGCCGCGTCGGCCCGCACGGCCCGCTCCCCCACGCCGATCAGGGCCACGCGGGCGTCGGCGACCGTGCCGTCCGCGCCGAGCGAGACGAGCGCGCCGACGCCGGCGATCGCGAAGTCGCCGTGGCGCCGGGCGAGCTCGAGGAAGCACGAGCCGGTGCGCCCGTTCGGCACGCGCAGGCGAATCCGCGTCAGCACCTCGTCGGGCTGGAGCGCGGTCGTGAAATACGAGATCAGAAAGTCCCGCGCCGGCAGGGTCCGCGTCCCGCCGGGGCCGTGCAGGTCGAGCTCGGCGTCGAGCGCGAGCGCGAGCGCCGTCCACTCCGCGGCCGGGTCGGCGTGGGCGAGGCTGCCCCCGACCGTGCCACGGTTGCGGATCGCGACGTGGCCGATCTGCTCGACCGCCTCGACGACCATCGGGCACCGCTCACGGAGCCCCGGCAGCAGCTCGACGTCCCGCTGGCGCGTGAGGGCTCCCAGCTCGAGCGTGTCGCCCTCGAGCCGGGCGCCTTCCAGACCCGCGACGCGGTTGACGTCCACGACGACGCTCGGGCGCGCGAGCCGGAAGGCGAGCAGCGGCACGAGGCTCTGCCCGCCCGCCATCACCTTCGCCTCGTCGCCGTGCTCGGCGAGCGCCGCCACCGCCTCGTCGAGGCTCCGGGGAGCGACGTACTCGAACGGCGGCGGCTTCATGCCTCTCCCCCCGGGAGGAGGCGCGTGCAACGCGCTGCAGGGCAGGGGAAGAGGTTAGGAGCGAGGGGCGAGAGGCGAAGCCTCTCGCCGCCAAACCTCCTTGCCCACTCTGCGCTGGGACCCTGGCTCACGTGACGCGGCAAGGAGGCTAGTCCCTGCGTACCTGCTCCCAGGCGTCGCCGAAGACCTCGGACAGGTCGACGTCCTCCACGCCCGGCGTCGTGATCTCGAGCGGGTAGTTCGCCTTCCGCGTCGCGTCGATGCCGACCTTCGTGACGAGGTGCGAGCCGCCGGCCGGATCGTACGAGGCCGGGTCGAGCGGGGATCCCCGCGAGTACGTGACCTGGAACGCGTCGTAGTCCCAGCGCACGCGCGTCGCGATCGCGTGCAGCACGTCCGAGTCGTTCGTGATGTCGACGTCGTCGTCGACGACCACGACGTACTTCAGGAACGGGTCGGCCGTGAAGGCGGCCATCGCGGCGTTCTTCGGGTCGCCCTCGATCAGCTTCTCCATCTGGACGTAGCAGATGTAGCGGGAGCGGCCCGACGGCGGCACGTAGACGGCCTTGACCGCGCCGCTCGCGATCCGGCAGGTCTTGTAGATCTGGCTGTTGCGGGTCACGCCCGAGAGCAGCAGGTTGTCGCGGTGCCCCACGAACGAGCTGTGGTAGTGGGCGTTCTTGCGCATCGTGATCGCCTTCACGTAGACGACCGGGTTGTTGCGCTCCGGGCCGTACGTGCCGGGGTACTCGCCGAACGGCGCCTCCGGCTCGCGCTCGGTGGGATGGATCTCGCACTCGAGCACGATCTCAGCCCAGGCCGGCACCTCGACGTCGATCGTCTCGCACTTGACCAGGTCGAGCGGCTCGCCGATCAGCGCGCCGGCGATCGAGAACTCGTCCACGTCGATGCCCGTGAAGCTCAGGCAGCCGAGCTCGACCGCGGGATGGACGCCGTTGAAGACGGCCATCTGGGTCGGCTGCCCGCGCTTGATGTTCTTCTGCATGATGTAGTGCCCGTGGGCGGTCTCCGAGATCTGGATCCCCGCCTTGTTCTTGCTCTTGACCTGGAGCCGGTAGATGCCGACGTTGGGCACGCCCGTGTCGGGGTCCTTCATCGTCTCGTAGCCGAGCGTCCAGTAGCGGCCCTGCCAGGCCTCGAAGCCCTTGTCGACCTGGCCCGAGTCGAGCGCGTGGTACTTGAGCGACGGCAGCTTGGTCAGGTCGACGTCGTCGCCGGTGAAGATGACCTCCTTGCACGGCGCCTCGTCGTTGGAGACCAGCCGGGGCGGGATCGGGTTCTCCTCGCGGCGCATGTACTCGAGCACGAAGTCGCGCGGCGTGGCGTCGATCGGGAGGCCGATCGCCATCGCCAGGCGCGGGAAGCTCGCGTGCACGTTCGTCACGCACGGGATGCTCGAACCCTTGATGTTGTCGAAGATCACCGCCGGGAACCGGCGCTCGTTCTCGAGCTGCCAGAGGATCGCGGTCGCCTCGAACACGGGGTCGACCTCGCGCGAGACGCGCAGGACCTCGTTCGGGTAGTTCTCCTCCAGGAACCGGATGAAGGACTGCAGGTCCTGTCCGGTCGCCGTCTTCTTCTCGACACTCAGCGCCATGGCGCCCCTTTCGGCCAGCCGTCGTCGGGCAAAACTGTCTTAAGGTCGTAATATCTCATCATCGCCGCGGCTCCGCAAGTCGCCGCCGTCCTGCACGGCGAGCGAACGGACGTAGGGCGGCGTCAGCGGCGTCCGCCGGATCACCGCGCCGACCCGCGAGAGCGCGTCCTCGACGGCGTTCGCGATCGCCGCCGGCGGGACGATGGCGCCGCCCTCGCCCACGCCGCGCACGCCGAGCGGGTTGAGCGGCGACGGCGTCTCCATGCTGTCGAGCTCGATCGTCGGCACCTCCTCGGCGGTGGGGACGAGGTAGTCCGCCAGCGTGCCGTTCAGCAGCTGGCCGTCCTCGTCGTAGAGCACCTCCTCGTAGAGCGCGCCACCGATCCCCTGCGCCACGCCGCCGTGCACCTGGCCGGCGACGATGGTCGGGTTGATCTCGACCCCGCAGTCGTGGACGACAACGTAGCGCAGCACTTCCACGACACCCGTCTCCGGGTCGACCGCGACCACTGCGGCGTGCGCGCCGTTCGACCACGTGACGGTCGGCGGCTCGAAGTAGAACGTGGCCGCGAGCGGTAGCTCGCGGGCGCGTGCCGCGCGCGCCACCTCGGCCAGGTCGAGCGCGCGCGCGGGCGCACCGCTCGGGACGACGCGGCCCCCGACGAGGCTCAGGTCGGCCGGTGCGATCTCGAGCAGCTCCCCGGCGAGCTGCAACGCCTGCAGGCGCACGATGTCCGCCGCCTCGGCGACGGCGTTGCCGGCGACGACGGCGCAGCGGCTGGCCACGGTCCCCCAGCCCTTCTCGAGCCCTTCCGTATCGCCGGTGACGACGTCGACGGCGTCCGGGTCGACGCCGAGGTGGTCGGCGCAGACCTGCGCGAAGACGGTGTAGTGCCCCTGTCCCTGCGTGCAGGCGCCCGTGCGCACCGACACGCGCCCGTCGTCGCCGACCTGCACGAGCGCGCCCTCGAACGGCCCGATCCCCGTCCCCTCGACGTAGACGCCGACGCCGCGGCCGACGAGGCGGCCGTTGCCGTCGCGGAGGTCGACGTCGTCCCAGCCGACGAGCTCCGCCGCGCGGCTCAGCACGGCCGGGTAGTTGCCGCCGTCGAGCACGAGCGGCTCGCCGTCGCGGTAGAGGATGCCTGCCTCGTAGGCCATCTCGTCCGGCCGTACCAGGTTGCGGAGGCGGAGGTCGACCGGGTCGACCCCGAGCCGCCGTGCGGCGATGTCGAGCGAACGCTCGACGGCGAACACCGCCTCCGGCCGTCCCGCGCCGCGGTAGGGGGCCGTCGGCACCTTCGTCGTGATCACGCCCTCGGCCGTCGCGGCGAAGCTCGGCACGCGGTACGGGCCCATCAGGTGCGCGATCGTGTTGTAGGGGATCACCAGGCCCAGCGGGTTGTAGGCGCCGGTGTCGACGCGCACGTGGTCGCGCAGGCCGACGATCAGGCCCTGCTCGTCGAGCCCGAGCTCGATCTCGTGCACCTGCTCGCGCGCGTGGACGGCGCTCAGCATGTGCTCGAGCCGGTCCTCGATCCACTTCACGGGCCTCCGCAGGCGGATCGCGAGCAGGCCGACCAGCAGGTCCTCGGGGTAGAGCACGCCCTTGATCCCGAAGCCGCCGCCGACGTCCGGGGCGACGACGCGGATCCGCTCCGGCGGCAGCCCCGCGACGCGGGAGAGCGCCCGCCGTAGCGGATGCGAGTTCTGCGTCGACGACCACAGCGTGAGCGCCTCGGGCTTGCCCTCGTAGACGGCGACCGCGCCCCGCGTCTCCATCGGGATCCCCGCCTGGCGCTGCACGGCGAAGCGCTCGCGCACGACCACGGCCGCGCGCGCCAGGGCCGCCTCGACGTCGCCCTTCGCCACCTCGAAGCGGACGGCGACGTTGTCCTCCCACCCCTTCTGGACGACCGGCGCGCCGGGCGCGAGCGCCTGCTCCAGCGTCGCGACCGGCTCGAGCGGCTCGTAGTCGACCTCGACGAGCTCGGCGGCGTCCTCGGCCAGGTACCGGCTCTCGGCCACGACGACGGCGACGGCCTGGCCCGCGTACAGCGGCCGGTCGGCCAGGAGCGGTGGATGGCACGGAATCAGGTGCGGCCGGAGCGAGGCGACGAGCTTCTCCGGAGGCGTGTCCCAGAGGAAGGGCGGGAGCGGGCCCGCCGGCACGTCGTCTGCCGTGAGCACGGCGACGACGCCCGGCAGCGCGAGCGCAGGCCTCGCGTCGATGCCGTTGACGCGCGCATGGGCGAACGGGCTGCGCACGAAGACGACGTGCGCCTGCCCGGGCAGCTCGACGTCGGCGACGTACCGCCCGCGCCCCCGCAG
>DASTPC010000238.1:0-8668 GCA_035720085.1 Gaiellaceae bacterium | reverse complement strand
GGATCCCCCGGAGCTCGCGACCGCCCCAGACAGCCGGGAACTCCGTGAAGGCGATCGTCCCCTCGGCCGACGTCTCGACCGGGCTCAGGAAGAACTCGCCGCCCGGCATGTTCCCGAAGCCTGCGTCGACCTCGCCGCGGCGGCCGGACACGGACAGTCGCAGGTCCGTGCCCTCGCCGACGATCCTCACCTCCTCCGCCTCGTCGAAGCGGGCCGCATAGCGCGAGATGCGGCGGTGCTCGGCATCCCAGTCGACGAGGCACGCCTCGTAGAGGACGTCCTCGAAGTCGGCCAGCGGCATCCCCGCGTCCTGGGCGAGCGCGGACGTCGGGTACCAGCACATCACCCAGGGAACCTCGTTCCGGTGCATGCGGGCGGTGGCGTCCCGGTGGGCCCGCTGCACCGCGCTCGTGCGCTCGACGTCGATGTCGGCGCCGTCGCGGGTGTTCTCGGGGGCGCCGACCGCCAGGACGGCGTCGCAGCGCTCGAGGACGTGCACGTCGGCCGGCGCCGCCTCGGCGACGAGCTCGAGCGGAGCATGCCTGAGCCAGGCTCGGTGGTAGACGAGGCCGCCGCTGAACGTGAGGCGCAGGAGCGGGTACGCGCCTCGCTCGCCGAGCTGCTTCAGCACCTCCTCGAGCAACGGCCGGGCCCAGGGCGTGCCCCAGACGAGCACCTGCCAGCCGCGCTGCACCCCCAGGCAGGTGTCGAGCAGCACCCCGGCGTAGCGCTCGACACGGGGATCGGTCACGCCTGCCTGCTGCTTCGGTGAGCCACCCTGCGGGGAGGCTACGCAACAGGCGGGCGCGCGGCGGCTCCCGGCGGCGAAGTACGGACGGCAATCGGGGATTTGGCAGATGGCGGCCCCACCACCCTGTGCGATGGTGGTGGCACGAACCCGGGAGGGCATGCCGATGGTGGTCGCAGGGCGAGAGCGCACCGAGGCCTCGACGCGGGCCCCGCTGATCGAGCTCACCGGCGTCGAGAAGGTGTACCGGACGGGCAAGCTCGACTATCGCGCGTTGCGCGGTGTCGACCTCTCGATCGGGGCCGGCGAGCTGGTCGCGGTCGTCGGCCCGTCCGGAAGCGGCAAGTCGACGATCCTGAACATCGTCACCGGCATCGACCGGGCGTCGGCGGGGACGGTCACGGTCGACGGCCAGCGCCTGGACGAGATGAGCGAGGAGGAGCTCGCGGTCTGGCGTGGCGCGAACGTGGGGATCATCTTCCAGTTCTTCCAGCTGCTGCCGACACTGTCGGCGCTCGAGAACGCGGTGCTCCCGCTCGACTTCCTCCGGCGCGGCTCCAAGCGGGAGCGGTTCGGGCAGGCGCAGCGGAACCTCGAGCTCGTCGGGCTCGGGGACAAGGTCGACCACCTCCCGGCCGAGCTCTCCGGCGGAGAGCAACAGCGGGTCGCGATCGCACGCTCGCTCGCGGCCGACCCACGCCTGATCGTGGGCGACGAGCCGACCGGCAACCTCGACACGGTGACGGCGGCGGAGATGTTCGCGCTGCTCGAGCGGCTGAACGAGGAGGGCAAGACGATCCTCTTCGTCACGCACGATCGCGAGCTGGCAGCCCGTGCGCCCCGGGTGGTCGAGATCCGTGACGGCCTCGTCGTGAACGGCTGAGGACGAGGCGATGGTCTCCGCCTCCGTGCGCAAGTCGGCGACCGACCTGACTCGGCGGCGCGCACGGACGTTCTTCACCGTCGCCACGCTCGCGATCGCGGTGGCGAGCATCTCGTTCCTCGCCGTCCCGACGCTGATCGACGGGGCGATGCAGGAGGAGGTGCGCGCGGGCCGCCTCGCCGACGTGACGGTGGCGATGCGGCCTGTCGAGCTGTCCGACGCGCAGCTGGCGGCGCTGGCGGAGCTTCCGAACGTGGCCGCGGTCGAGCCGCGCGCCAGCGTCGACGTGCGCGTGCTCGTCGGCGAGCGCCGCGCGCCGGCGCGGGTTATCGGCGTGCGGGACTTCGCGCACCAGGGCGTCGACGTAGTTCGGGTCGAGTCGGGAGCGTTTCCCGACCGGCGCGAACTGCTCGCCGACGTCCAGGACGCCAACGTCGGCGTCTACGACGGCCGGGCCGGGGACACGCTGACCGTCGTCCGCCCGTCCGGTGAAGACGCCTCATTCGCGGTCAGCGGTCGCGGGCGCAGCCTCCCCGGCGGCGAGCAGGTTCAGGACGAGGACGTGATCGTCCTCTACGCACCGGCGGCCACGGTGGCGGCGCTCGGCGGGGAGGCGGGCTACGGCGGGCTGGCTTTGCGCCTGGACGACTCGCGCCCGGGTGCGGCCCGGGCGACGGTCGAGGCGGTGCGCAGCTACCTGAGGACGGTGCCCGGGTTCGCCGGCTTCTCGAACCTGCCGGAGGTGCGAGCACCGGGCGACTGGCCGGGAAAGGCGGACACCGAGGCGTTCGCCCAGCTTCTCGGCGTGATCACGGTGCTCGCCCTGCTCTCGGCCGTGGTCCTGACCTCGAACACCATGAGCACGCTCGTCGCCGAGCAGACGCGCGAGATCGCGGTCATGCGCGCGGTCGGCGCGCGCCGCCGCCAGGTGGCGCTCGTCTACCTGAGGACGACGCTGTTCCTCGGCACGTTGGGGGCGCTGGCAGGCGCTGCGCTCGGGATCCTGCTCTCGAGCCTGCTCGCCTCCTACTTCGCCTCGGCGTTCTGGGCGGTCGACGTCGGCTTCGGCGTCGACCCGGTCGTGCTGGTCGTGAGCCTCCTGGTGGGACTGTTCGCGCCACCCCTCGCGGCGCTGCCCGCGATCCGACGTGCGCTGCGCGTCGACCTCCGAGAGGCCCTCGAAGCGAGCGGCTCGGCGCTCGGCGGGCAAGACGCCGCGGACCGAGCGCTGCGGCGCGTCGGCTTCCTCCCGCGGACGATGCAGATCGGGCTGCGAAACGTCGGCCGGCGCAAGCGGCGCAGTCTCGCCACCGCCGTGATCGTCGCGTTCGCGGTCGGCAACCTGCTGGCGGTGCTCGCCGTGGCGGACGCGGTGACCGAGAGCACGCGCAGCGCCTGGGGCGACCACCTCGAAGACGTGCAGGTCTCGACCGGCGGGCGGGCGCTCTTCGACCAGCGCGCGGAGCAGGCGATCCGCTCGACGCCTGGGGTCGCCGAGGTGGAGCCCGTCCTGAAGAACACGGTCGCGCTGGCCGGCCGGAAGGCGGTCGTGTGGGGCGTGGAGCAGGCGCCGCTCCTCCGCTACCGCCTCGCGGACGGCCGCTGGTTCAGCCCCGCCGAGGAGCAGGCGGGCGAGCGGGTCGCCGTGGTCGAGCGCAACATCGCCCAGATCGTGGGCGTCGACGTGGGCGACCGGATCACGCTCGCGACGGCTGCCGGGCCTGCGGGCTTCCGCGTCGTCGGGATCGCGAAGAGCCAGCAGGAGGACGGCACGGCGCTCTACGTGCCGCTGACGACCGCGCGCGCGCTGCTCGGCCGGCCCACCGGCGCGAGCGCGTTCTGGGTACGGGCGGAATCGCCGGATCAGGCACTCGTGGACCGCACCACCACTCTCGTCGAGGACCGGCTTGCGGCACTCGGCTACGAGGTCGCCAGCGAGGTCACCTACGTCGCCGAGCGGGACGAGGTCGAGGCCAACAGCTCGCTCACCACCACCGTCGCGGTGCTCGGATTCGTGATCGTGGCGATGAGCATGGTCGGGCTCGCCAACGCGATCACGACCAACGTGCTCGAGCGCACCCGGGAGATCGGCATCCTCCGTTCGATCGGCGCGCGCGCCCGCGACGTCCGGCGCATCTTCACGACCGAGGGGATCGCCCTCGGGATCGGAGGGTGGCTTCTCGGCATCCCGCTCGGCTACCTGCTGACGCGGTTGCTCGTCTGGCTGATCTGGGAGATCGTCGAGGTGCGCATCCCGGTCGTCTTCCCGCCCGTGAACGTCCTGATCGCCCTCGTCGGGACGATCGTCCTCGCGCTCCTCGTGCTGTTCCTTCCGGTCCGCCGGGCGGTCCGCTTCCGCCCGGGGGACGCGATCCGCTACGCCTGAGCAGGCGCGGCGCCCTCGCCCGCGGGCTCCGGCACACGATCCTCGGGATTCGGGAGCGCGCTTGCGACCAGCCAACCCATCGCCGCCGCGAGCACCGCGACGGGGGCGACATCCAACGCCGACGGGCCGACCAGCAGCGACACGAGCAGGACCGCCGTGAACGGCACGCGCAGCACGGCGGCCGTTCCGGCGGCGATCCCCGCCGCGACCGCCGGCGTCGTCTCGAACCCGGGCAGCAGGTCGGCACCGACCAGCGCAGCCGCGACGCCGATCGCGATCGCCGGAAAGACAGGCCCGCCGCGGAAGCCGGCACCGAGCGACAGCGCATACGCGAGGCCCTTCGCCACGACCAGGAGCGCCAGCACACCTGCCGACCCCTCGGCGACGATCGTGGGCAGTGCCGTCTGGCCGGAGAAGAGAACGAGATCCACGGGCCGATCCGCGACCGCGCGGAACGTGACGGCAAGCCCACCCACGAGCAGCCCGGCGCCGACGAGGAGCGAGAGGCGCCCGCTGGCCGACTTCGCCATGACGGCGTGACCCAGATGGCGGATTGCGACGACGATGAAGGCGATGATCGCCGCCAGTACGAGGGACCAGGCGAGGTCGGCGATCCGCACGCTGTCGTACGCCGGGAGCGGGGGGAGGGTGAGCGACGCCTCGTGCAAGCCGGGCCAGTCGGCGACGCCCGTGAAGACGAGCGCACCGGTGCCGGCCGCCACGAACCCGGGGAGGAGCGCGCGTCCGATCTGCTGCGAAGGCACCTTCCCGCCCGCTGCCGTCACCTCGAAGAGGAGGAACGCCGCGACCAGCGGCCCGCCGAAGAGCGCGGCGATCGCCGCGAACGCGCCCGCCAGCACGAGCAGCTGCCCCTGCGTCCCCTCCAGGCGGATCATCTGCACGGCGAGCGCGCCGAGCCCCATCCCGAGCGCGATCAGCGGTGCCTCGGGGCCGAGGACGAGACCCAGCGCGAGGGTGGCGAGAGCAGCGGGGAGGATGCTGACAAGGTGGAGCGGCCGGATCGGCTCGGCCCCGAGGCCCTCGAGCGGGCTGTGTCCTCCGTGCCCGGGAAGTCGGAGCGCCGCAGCGACGAGCACGCCCGCAAGACCGGGCATCAGCACGACGTACCACGCCGCCGGCTCGTCCCAGCCCAGCCAGTGCGGCACGACGTCCCAGACCAGGTGGGTGACGTCGTGGATCGCCGTCTGGAAGAGCACGGCGCCGAACGCCACCGGTGCGCCCAGGAGCCCGGCGAGCACGAGCGTCCGGATGTAGGCCCGCGCCTCTGCCTCGTTCATCCGCCGACCCTACTTTCGATGAGGCTCGCAGGTGCTCTCTCTGTCCCGCTGCTGCCGGGTCGCCGTGCGCCTAGTCGGCGACGTGGAGCACGACGTTGCCCGTCTTCTGGCCGGTCTCGACGTAGCGGGTCGCCTCGACGACCTCGTCGAGCGCGTACGTCCGGTCGATCACCGGCCGGTATGAGCCCGCCTCGACGAGCCCCTTGACGAGCAGCAGATCCTCCTTGTGGTAGCGGCCGATGCCGAGCCTGGCCCGCTTGCTCCCGACGAGCCTGGTCGCGAGGGCGACGAGCGGCACGTGGTACATGAAGCCGAGGTCCGCAGTGATGTAGGTCCCGCCGGGCTCGAGCGAGCGCCGGCACCGGCGGAACGAGTGCTTGCCGACCGCGTCGAAGATCACCTCGTAGGTCTCGCCGTTCTTCGTGAAGTCCTCGCGAAGCCGATCGAACACCTTCTGCGCGCCGAGGGACCGGACGACCTCGACGTCCTTCGTGTCGCAGACCGCCGTCACCTCGGCGTCGAAGTGAAACGCGAGCAACTGGACCGCGGCCGTCCCGATCGAGCCCGCGGCGCCGTAGACGAGCACGCGCTTCCCACGCAGCGGCTCCGCCGCCCGCAGGATGCTCAGCGCGAGCAGCGAGCCGTCGGTGACTGCCGCCGCCTGTTCGAACGTCAGCGCCGCCGGCTTCGATGCGATGACGCCGGTCTCGGGCACGGCGACGTACTCGGCGTTCGTGCCGGTCCAGGCGATGCCGAACACCTCGTCACCGACCCGAAGCTCACGGACGCCGCCCCCGGCCTCGACGACGCGCCCCGCGAACTCCGTGCCCGCCGTCGTCCGCTTCGGGCGACGAACTCCAGTCAGGAAGCGGGTGAACGGATACTCGAGGCTTCGCAAGCCTGTGTCGCTGCGGGTGACCGTCGATGCGTGGACACGGACGAGCACCTCGTCCTCCTTCGGCACGGGCCGCACGACGTCCGCGACGCGCAGCACCTCGGGAGGCCCGTACCGGTCGTGGACGGCCGCTCTCATCGGGTCACCCCCTCTCGTCGGCCTGGCGGGATCCGCTCAGCGGCCGCTCAGTTCCAGGGTCGCCCTCGACGTCGGGTCGGAGCTCCGCGCAGTGACAGGCGGCGGCTCGGGTGCCCACGCCGCCAACCTAGCCGACCGCCGGACGCCGCGACTCCGCCCGGCCCCTTACGGCACGAGGACGAGCTTTCCCTTCGAGGCCGAGCTCTCGAGCAGCTCGTGCGCGCGGCGGGCGTCGGCGAGCGGCAGGCGCTCGGCCACGACCGGGTGGATCATGCCCTCGCGAAGCAGCGCGAGCAGCGCGCGGAAGTCCTCGCGGAACCACACCGGGTTACGCGGGCCTCCACCCACGGGCAGCGCGTCGCGACTCCCGACGGGAAGCACCTGATGCCCCTCGCGGAGCTTCTGGATGCGGTAGGCCGACACGCTCCGGCGGGGCGAGAGCAAGCCCCAGAGCGCGACGGTGGCGGTCGTCGCGTACCACTCGACCCACGCTCGGCGGTTCTTGTGCCCGTTGGAGATCACGGCGTAGTGCCCATACACGACGAGCCGTCCCCCGGGCCGGAGCGCGCGGAAGGAGCGCAGGGACGCCCTACCGCCGAGCCCGTCGAGCACAACGTCGACGCCCTTTCCGGGGAGCGCGCGCGCCCGCGCCAGGAAGTCCTCGCTGCGATAGTCGATCGCCGCGGCGCCGAGCCGCTCCACCGCGGCGCGGTCCCGAGCGGCACACGTGCCGAGCATGCGAAGCCCGGCCACCGCTCCGAGCTCGAGCACCGCGGTGCCCACCCTGCCTGCCGCGCCGTGGACGAGCACGGTCTCGCCGGATTGGACCTTCGCCGTCCGGTGCAACAGCTGGTAAGCCGTCATGTACGTGAACACGAGACTCAGGACCGTGCCCGGGTCGAAGTCGTCGGGCACCTCGACCGCGTTTACTTCCGGCACGCAGACCCGCTCCGCGTCGGCGCCCCACACCGTCAGCGCCCCGATGCGGTCGCCCACCTTCAGCCTCGTGCAGCCGGGGCCGAGCTCCTCGACGACTCCGACGAGCTCGTAGCCGGGCGTGAACGGTGGTTTCGGCACGCCGAGATACGTGCCTGCGCGCAGCTGGGCGTCGGTGAACGACACGCCGGCGGCGAGCACCTTGACCCGCACCTCCCCCGCCCCCGGCCGTGGATCGTCGTCCTCGACGACCTTGAGGACCTCTGGGCCTCCGTAGTGGTCGACGACGACGCGTTTCACCCGGCGACCGTTACACGGGCCGTGCCCCGCGGACATCCGCTCGATCCCGAAGTGACGATCAGTACAAAGCCGCACTCTTGCGTGGCGAGGCGTCCCGGGGCGGGCTCTTGGTTCCTCGCACGCGAGGGCGTACCGTCGGCGCGTGAGAGTCGTCACCGGGATCGCTGCGGCGGCGCTCGTGCTGGCGGTGCCGGCCGCGGGCGTTGGCCGCGCCCGGAACCCCCGTCGCGATCGGCCCCGTCTGGTCGCCGGACGGGACGCGCGTCGCGTTCGCCCAGGGCGGAATCGTCGTAGCGGGTCGCGACGGGACACTGCGACGGCTGACGACGGCGCCGAGCGACGGCTTCGACGTGGAGCCGTCGTGGTCGTGGGACGGGACCGAGATCGTCTTCCGGCGGCACAGCGGGCAGGCGCAAGACCTCGAGATCGTCCCGGCGGCCGGGGGCCCGATCCGGGCGCTGACGAGCGACGGGGCGACCAAGTCGCGGCCGAGGTGGCAGCCGCACGGGACCGCGGTCCTCTTCCAGACCACCCAGGCCGGTGCGGGCACGTGCGTCGTCGACAGCTCGGGCGGCACGGCGCGGCGGGTCGGCGGAGCCGGGTCGGCGGAATGGGCGCCTGACGAAACGGCGATCGCTCGAGGCGGGGCAGGCGGCCTGGAGGTGGTGGCCCCGGACGGCACCGGCAGACGCGAACTGGCGAACGTCAACGTCACGGATGTTGCCTGGGCGTGGGACGGACGGCGCCTCGCCTTCACCGTCGCCACGCCGTTCCCCCGGTACGGCAGCGGCCGGTTCGGCATCCCGATCAGGTACGACCTCTTCGCCGTGGATCGCGACGGCACCGACCTGACGAGGCTCGCCGGATTCGAGCAGGACACCCCCTTCGACCGGCCCGCGACGACCAGCCCGCGCTGGTGGCCAGGCGGGTCGAGGCTGTTCTTTCGCAACGGCGCCGAGACCTGGACGATGAACGCCGACGGCAGTTGCGAGCAGCGCTACGCGGCAGACCTGCAGCTGACGGACACACCCACGTGGAGTCCAACTGCCGCCGCCGCGGCGGCGGTCGCGTGCTCCGCCGCGCA
>DASTPC010000237.1:0-13774 GCA_035720085.1 Gaiellaceae bacterium | reverse complement strand
CACGGCGCCGCCGGCGCCCAGCCCCGGGGCGCGCCGGTCGGGACTGCCACTGCCTCGCCGATCGCCGACGAGCCCGGCATGCACCGCGCCCGCCGGCGCCCTGCCGCGCCGCTCCGGACGTGCGCGGCGTCGGGCAGGCCGCCTCCGTCTCGCCGATCGCCGACGAGCCCGGCACGCACCGCGCCCGCCGGCCCCCCCGGCGCCGGGCGGCGGCCCCCCGCCTGTCTCGCCGATTGCCGACGAGCCCGGCATGCGGCACGCATGCCGGCGCCTACCGCCGTGCGCCAGGCGTGCCCGGCGCCGGTCGCCGGCTCGCTACCGTGTCCGCCGATGGCCGGCGAGCGCGAGCGGGGCGGCGTGGCCGCGATCGGGGTGGCCGTGTTTCTCGCCGGCGCCGTGCTGCTCGGCCTCGAGATCGTGGCGAGCCGCGTGCTCGCGCCCTACTTCGGCAACTCGCTGTTCGTCTGGGGCGCGCTGATCGGGGTCGTCCTGACCGGGCTCTCTGTCGGCTACTGGCTCGGCGGCACCGTCGCCGACCGGCGGCCGACGCCGTACCTGCTGATCGGCGCGATCGCCGTCTCGGCCGTGCTCGTCCTGCTCGTCCCGCTGGTCGACGAGCGCGTGCTCGAGGTCGTCGTGGAGTGGGACCCGGGCCCGCGGCTGAACCCGCTCGTCGCCACGATCGCGCTGTTCGGCCCGGCGAGCGTGATCCTGGGCAGCGTCTCGCCGATCGCCGTCAAGCTCGTCGCGCGCTCGCTCGAGCGCGTCGGCCGGACGGCCGGGCGGCTGTTCGCGATCTCGACCGCGGGCAGCATCGCCGGCACGTTCGCGACCTCGTTCTGGCTCGTCCCGGAGCTCGGCACCGACCAGGTGCTGGCGGTCGGCGCGCTCGCGCTGCTCGTGGCGGCCGCCTGCGTCGCGATCTCCGAGCGGCTGCTCGCTCCGACCGTGGTGCTCGCTGCCGGCGCCGCCGCGACCGTGGCGATCGTGGTCGCGCTCGCCCCCGAGACCGGCGGGACGCTCGAGGGCGCGGCGGCGCAGAACTGGTCGCCGCTCTACCGCCAGCGCGAGGCGCAGACGCCGTCGGAGCTCGATCCCGCGACGCTCAGCGGCGAGGGCTTCACCGTCCGCGAGGCGAAGGAGACCCGCTACCACCGGCTCGTCGTCGCCGACGACGAGGACTCGCGCTACCTCCGCTTCGACAGCTCGTTCCAGAGTGGCATGTACCTCGAGCGGCCGTTCGCGACGCGCTTCGAGTACACCGACTACCTCGACCTCGGGATCGCCTACAACCCGGATGCGGAGCGGATCCTCTTCGTGGGGCTCGGCGGCGGCTCGGCGCCCAAGCGGATCTGGCGCGACTTCCCGCGGACGCAGCTGCAGGTGGTCGAGCTCGACCCGGACGTCGTCGACGCCGCCTACCGCTGGTTCCACCTGCCGCGCGACGACCGGCGCGGGGTCGATGTCGAGGATGGCCGCCGGTGGCTCGTTCGCAATGACGCCCGCTGGGACGTGATCGTGCTGGACGCGTTCTATTCGGACTCGATCCCGTTCCACCTGTCCACGCGCGAGTTCCTCGAGCTGGCACGCGAGCGGCTCGAGCCGGGCGGTGTGATCGTCACCAACCTGATCGGCGCCGTCACCGGCAGCCAGTCGCGGCTCGTCCGCTCGGTCGCGCGCACCTACCGGGCCGTGTTCCCGACGGTGACGCTGCACCCGGTCAACATCGGCGGCGACGACGACCCGGCCAACATCCGCAACGTGATCCTCGTCGCCACCGAGGCGCCGCTACCCACGAAGCAGTTCCTGCAGGAGCGCTGGCGCGCGCTGCGCACGGAGCACCCGCTGGCGCCGGACCTGCGCAAGCCGATCGCCGACCGGTGGGACCGCGACCTTCCCCTCGCCGACGTGCCGCTCCTGACCGACGACTACGCGCCGACCGACGCGCTCCTGCTTCTGTTCGGCTGATCCGGCCGGCGTTCACCCCCAGAACGTGCGCGCCACGTCGTACAGGGAAGGCGGCACGCCGCGGATCTCCACGCACGCCTCGGCGAGCGGCACCGCGACCATCTCCGTGCCCCGCAGCGAGACCATCGACCCGAAGCGGCCCTCGACGGCGAGGTCTGCCGCCGCCACCCCGAACCGGGTCGCGAGGACGCGGTCGAACGCGGACGGCGTGCCGCCGCGCTGCACGTGCCCCAGCACGGTGACCCGCGTCTCGAAGCCCGTCAGCGCCTCGAGCTGGGGGGCGAGCAGGTGAGCGACGCCGCCGAGGCGCTCGAACCCGAACGCGTCCAGCTTGACCGGCAGGTCGCCGGACGGCGGCTCGACGCCCTCCGCGACCACGACGACCGAGTAGCGGTGGCCGTGCCGGTGGCGCGAGCGGATGATCCGCGCGACCTCCTCCAGGTCGTACGCGGCCTCGGGGATCAGGATCGCGTCGGCGCCGCCGGCGATGCCGGCGTGGACGGCGATCCAGCCCTTCGTCCGGCCCATCACCTCCACCAGCATGATCCGGTTGTGCGCCTCGGCGGTCGTCGTCAGCCGGTCGATCGCCTCGGTCGCCACCTGGACCGCCGTGTCGAACCCGAAGGTCATGTCCGTCCCGGCGATGTCGTTGTCGATCGTCTTCGGCACGGCCACGACCGGCAGACCTTCCTCGTGCAGCCGCAGCGCGGAGCGCAGCGTACCGTCGCCGCCGATCACGACCAGCGCCTCGATCCCGTTCGCAGCCAGTGTGCCGCGCACGCTCTCGTACCCGTCCCCGTGCACGTACGGGTCGCGTCGGGACGTGCCGAGGATCGTGCCGCCGCGCTGGAGGATGCCGCGCACCGCGGAGCGGTCGAGCGGCCGCACGCGGCCGTCCATCAACCCGTCCCAGCCGTCGAGGATCCCGACCACCTCCACGCCGTGGCGCGCGGTCGCGCGCGCGACCACGCCCCGGACGACGGCGTTCAGCCCCGGGCAGTCGCCACCCCCCGTGAGGACGCCGACGACGTCCATCAGTAGAGGAACATCGGCTTGCCGGTGACGTGGCGGACCTTCGGCCGGTACTCGGCCCGGTCGTAGAGCTCGTCGACGTCGACGCGCTTGACCCCCTCGCGTGTCGCCGACATGGGCACGCTCGTGTAGCTCCCGTTCCGCAGTGCCACGAGCCGCCCGGAGGCGCCTTCGAGCGCCAGGTCGGCCGCCATCACCGCGTAGTTCGTCGCCACCATCAGGTCGAGCGAGTCCGGCGAGCCCGAGCGCATCAGGTACGCGACCTGCTGGTAGATGATCCCCTCGCCCGTCCGGTCCGAGAGCAGCACGCCCAGCTCGGCGCCGACGCCGCCGAGCTTGCGGTGCCCGTACGCGTCCTCCTCCCCGGACAGGTGGAGGTCACCACCCTCGATCGTCGCGCCCTCGGACACGGTCACCATCGCGTAGTTGGACGGGTTGCCGCGCTTGTCGGCGAGCAGCAGCTCGGCGAGCCTGTCGACCTGGCAGGGCACCTCGGAGATGACCGCCCGGTCGACGCCGGCGAGATACGCCGTGATCAGCGAGGTCTCGCCGCTGTAGCGGCCGAACAGCTCCACGACCGCGATCCGCTCGTGCGAGCCGGTGCTCGTGCGGAGGTTGTGGATGAACTGGACGCCGCGCGTGACGGCCGTCGAGAAGCCGATGCAGTAGTCCGTCCCGTGGACGTCGTTGTCCATCGTCTTCGGGATCGCGACCACCGGCACGCCCTCCTCGTGCAGCCGGAGCGCGTACGAGAGCGTGTCGTCGCCGCCGATCGGGATCAGCACGTCGATCCCCTGCGACTCGACCACGCGCAGGGCGTGGTCGGTGAAGTCGAACGGCCCCTCGCCCTGCGCGCGGTCGGCGAGGAACGGCGGCACCTCGCTCGCGCGGACGCGGCCCGGGTTCGTACGCGACGTGTGCAGGACGGTGCCGCCGGTACGGTCGATCGTCCGCACCGCCTGCGGGTCGAGCGGCTGGAACCAGTCGGCGGCGGTCTCCGGCCGGTCGGGGTCGTAGGCGAGGAGCGCCGCCCAGCCGCGGCGCAGCCCCACGACCTCGTGCCCCTCGTGCGCGACGCGGTTGACGACCGCCTTGATGCACGGGTTGAGCCCGGGCACGTCCCCGCCGCCGGTGAGGATCCCGATCCGCATCGGCCCGATGCTACTGAGGGGCCTGCGGTGGGCGCGCGGCTAATCGCCGCCGGGTCCGGCGACGGGCGGCTCGGTCTGGAAGCCGTCGCCGCCGGTCGGCACGGGCTGGTCGTCCGGGCCGCCGCGCCCGCCGTACGGGCGCTCGCGCCGTGCGAGCAGCTTCCGGCCTGCCCAGACCGCCGCCGCCGTCAGCACCGCTGTCCGGAACAGCTTCACGCGGGCGATTTACCCGCGGCCGCGGTCGCCCAATCCCGTGCCCGGGGGCTCGGCCCGCCCTCGCTACAGTCGCGCGGTGGTGAGAGCAGCGACGAGCTCGACCGGGCAGCGCGAGCGGGTGCGCGTGGTCTTCGGCGCGCTGATGCTCGTGCTCCTGCTCGCGTCGCTCGACCAGACGATCGTCTCGACCGCGCTGCCGACCATCGTCGGCGAGCTGGGCGGCCTCGAGCACCTCTCCTGGGTGGTTACGGCATACCTGCTCGCGTCGACGGTGTCCGGCCCCGTCTACGGGAAGCTCGGCGACCTGTACGGCCGCAAGATCGTGCTCCAGTCGGCGATCGCGATCTTCCTCATCGGGTCGATGCTCTGCGGGATCGCGCAGGGCATGGGCGCGCTGATCGCCTTCCGCGCCGTTCAGGGGCTCGGCGCCGGCGGGCTGATCGTGACGACGATGGCGGTCGTCGGCGACCTCGTCTCGCCGCGCGAGCGCGGCCGCTACCAGGGCCTGTTCGGGGCAGTGTTCGGCGTGTCGACCGTGCTCGGGCCCCTGCTCGGCGGGTTCTTCGTCGACCACCTCTCCTGGCGGTGGATCTTCTACGTCAACCTGCCGGTCGGCGTCGCCGCGCTCGCCGTGATCGCCGTCGCCTTCCACCCGCACGCGGCGCAGCGCCGGCACGTCGTCGACTACGCGGGCGCGGCCCTGCTCGCGGGCGGGCTGACCGGGGTCGTGCTCTACACGAGCCTCGGCGGCACGACGTACGCCTGGGACTCGCCGCAGCTGGTCGCGCTGCTCGTCGCCGGGGTCTCGCTGCTCGTCGCGTTCGTCCTCGTCGAGCGCCGCGCGGCGGAGCCGCTCCTGCCCCTCGGCCTCTTCCGCAACCGGACGTTCACGACCGCGAGCGCGATCGGGTTCGTCGTCGGGCTCGCCCTGTTCGGCTCGATCACCTTCCTGCCGCTCTACCTCCAGGTCGTCAAGGGCCAGAGCCCGGTCAGCTCGGGGCTGCAGCTGACGCCGATGATGGCCGGGCTGCTCGTCACCTCGATCGTGAGCGGCCAGCTGATCAGCCGCTTCGGCCGCTACCGGCCGTTCCCGATCGCCGGCACCGCTCTCACCACGGTCGCGCTGCTGCTGCTCGCGACGCTCGACGTGGACACGCCCGGCTGGACGATCTCCCTCTACCTCGTCGTGCTCGGCCTCGGCCTCGGGATGGTGATGCAGGTGCTCGTGCTCGCCGTTCAGAACGCCGTCGCCTACGACGAGCTGGGCGTCGCGACCTCCGGCTCGACCCTGTTCCGGCAGGTCGGCGGCTCGATCGGGGTGGCGCTGTTCGGCGCGATCTTCGCCAACCAGCTCGCCTCCGAGCTCGCCGCCCGGCTGCCTCTCGGCGCGGCGGTGCCAGGCGAGCTCAGCCCGGCGCTCGTCGACCGTCTGCCGCCGGCCGTCCGCGAGCCGTACGTGGATGCGTTCGCGGCCGCGCTCACGCCCGTCTTCGCGGTCGCAGCGGCGGCGGCGGCTGTCGCGTTCGCCCTCACCTGGCTCCTGCGCGAGGTGCCGCTGCGGACGACGTCGCGCTCGGACGGGCTCGGCGAGAGCTTCGCCTCGCCACGCGACGACAGCTCGTTCCGCGAGCTCGAGCGGTCGCTGAGCGTGCTCGCACGGCGGGACAACCGCTGGCGGGCCTACGAGGACTTCGCCGCCCGTGCCGGCCTCGACCTCTCGCCCGCAGAGCTCTGGCTGCTCGGCCGGATCGAGGAGCGGCAGCCGGTCGGCGTCGACGAGCTGCGGGCCGAGTTCCCGCACGGCGGGACGCTGATCGCGGCCTCGCTGGCCGACCTCGACGGGCGCTCGCTGGTCCACGCCGAGGACGGCCGGCTGCAGCTGACGGTGGCCGGAGCGGACGTCCGCGCGCGCGTCCACGCCGTCCGCTGCGACGAGTTGAACGGCCTCCTCGCCGGCTGGGAGCCCGAGCGCCACGCGGAGATCCGGCAGCTCGTCGACGAGCTGGCCCGGTCGCTCGCGAGCGAGGTGCCTCAGCCCGCGCGGTGAGCAGGGCTACGGGCGAACGGCGGACGGCGTGCGGGCGACGAGCCGCCCGACCGCCCGGCTCAGCGCGTGCTCGCGGGCGCCGGCCGTGGTCAGCCGGTAGAGGCCGCCGCGGCGGCGGACGAGGCCGTCTGCCTGGAGGCGCCGGAGCCCCTCGAACAGCGCCTCGTCGCCGGCGCGCCGGGCGAGAGCCGACGGGTGCGGGTACCGGGCTACGAGCGCCAGGACGTGCGCCTCGGACATGCCTCAGCGTAGCGCGGTGACCGCGCAGGGCCGGTGCCGCGCGCGCGGGTCGACGTCACCGCGCGCAGAGGGCCGAGGGCCCGGGGCGCCGGCTGGAGGCCGTGTGGGCGCGGGTGCCGCTCGCGTAGGCGGCCGGCGCCACGCTGTGTGCACGGACAGCGGACCGGCGGAGTAGGTTGACCTGGTGATCGGTGAGACGATCCGGCCGATGCGGGCTGCCGAGCAGAGCGTGACCGTCGTGATCGTCGACGACCACCCGTCGTTCCGGGCGATCGCGCAGATGGTGCTCGAGACCGACGGGTTCGCCGTGGTCGGAACCGCCTGCGACGGCGAGTCCGGGGTCGCCGCGACGCTCCGGCTCGCACCGGACGTCGTCCTCCTCGACGTGGAGCTGCCGGACATCGACGGCTTCGAGGTCGCCGCGCGGCTGCGCGCGGCCGGATCGACCGCCGCGATCGTGCTCGCGTCGAGCAGGGAGAGCGACGACTTCGGATCGCTGGTGGCCGAGTCCGGGGCGCGCGGCTTCGTCACCAAGGCCGACCTCACCGGCGACGTGATCCGTGCCCTCGTCGTCTGAGCTCCACACGGTTATCCTCGTCCGTCCGTGACCGATCTCGTCGTTGCGACGCCCGTCTTCCTCGACCTCACCTTCGTGGGGCTCGAGTCGCTGCCCACGCTCGGGGAGGAGCGGTTCGCGGCGGAGCTGCTGCGCTCACCCGGCGGAGGCGCGATCACGGCCGTCGCCGCGTCGCGGCTGGGGCTCTCGGCGGCGGTCGCCGCGCCGCTCGGCGACGACGTGGCGGGAGACATCGTGCGGGCGATGCTCGCCGAGGACCGCGTCGAGTTGGCCGCGAGCAAGCCGTCTCCCCGCACGCCGACGACGCTCGTGATGCCCTTCGGCGGCGACCGGGCGATGGTGACCGTCGACCCGGGCGCACGTGCCTCGGCCGCGGACGTCGCCGCCCGCGAGCCCCGGGCGGTCGCCGCGAGCCTCGACCAGCTCTACGTCGTCCCCGAGGGCGTGGCCGCCTACGTCACCTGCGGCGACGACGACCTCCGTGCCTACGAGGGCCGTCCGCCGGCCGCGCTCCGAGGCGTCCGGGCGCTGTTCGTCAACCAGCGGGAGGCGCTCGGCCTGAGCGGCAAGGACACCGTTGCCGAAGCGGCTGCGTGCCTCGGGGAACAGGCCGCGACGGTCGTCGTCACGCTCGCGGGGGAGGGCGCGATGGCGTTCGAGGGCGGCGAGACGACCACGGCCCCCGCGGAGCGCGTCGAGCGCCCCGCCGACACGACGGGCGCCGGCGACCTGCTCGCCGCCGCCTACATCTGGGCCGACCTCCACGGCGCGGCGCCGGCGGATCGCCTTGCCTGGTCGGTGCTGTACGCGGGCCTCGCCGTGACCACGCCGACCGGCGTCGGCGGCGCGGTCGACGAGGCGACGCTGCTCCGCGAGGGCGCGGCGCGCGGGCTCAAGCCGCCGCCGTCGGCCGGCGGCTGATCGCGTTCCCCGTCCCGGGGTCGAAGAAGTGGAGCTGCCGGTGGTCGACGGCCAGCTCTAGCTGCTTCCCCGGCGCGACCGTCCGCCTCCCGTCGATCGAGGCGCAGAAGCGGGCGCGGCGGTCGTCGGCGAGCAGCGTCGCGTCGTCGTCGGAGGCGGCCTCGATCGCCGCCCGCGTCGCGTCGGTCAGCACGCGCGGAGCATCGATCGGGAAGAGCACGTTGGTGACGCCGCCGAGCTCCTCGACCAGGTCCGGCTGCACCGTGATCCGGGGCTCGTCCGGGGACGCGTCGACCGCGTGCCGGAGATCCGTGGGCCGGACGCCGAGGATGACTTCGCGGGGCGCGTCGACGGGCGACGACTCCGGCGGGAGCGGCAGGCTGAAGCCGGCGAACGACACCCGGCCGTCGCTCACGGTGGCCTCGACCACGTTCATCGACGGCGAGCCGATGAACGCGGCGACGAAGAGGTTCGTGGGGTCGTGGAACAGCCGTTGCGGCGTCTCGCACTGCTGCAGCACCCCGTCGCGGAGCACCGCGACCCGCTGGCCGAGCGTCATCGCCTCGACCTGGTCGTGCGTGACGTAGACGGTCGTGACGCCGAGCCGCTCGTGGAGGCGTGCCAGCTCGGCGCGCATCGAGACCCGCAGCTTCGCGTCGAGGTTGGAGAGCGGCTCGTCCATCAGGAAGGCCGCGGGCTCGCGCACCATCGCCCGGCCCATGGCGACGCGCTGGCGCTGGCCGCCCGACAGGAGCGCAGGACGACGCGCCAGCAGCTCTTCCAGGCCCAACGTCGCCGCGACCTTCCTGACCCGGCTGGCGCGCTCCGCCTTGGGGACGCGGCGGAGCTTGAGCCCGAAGCCCAGGTTCTCCTCGACCGTCATCTGCGGGTAGAGCGCGTAGTTCTGGAACACCATCGCGATGTCGCGGTCGCGGGGGCGCAGCTCCGTCACGTCGCGGTCGCCGATCAGGATCCGGCCTTCCGTCACTTCCTCGAGACCGGCGATCATCCGCAACAGGGTCGACTTGCCGCAGCCGGAGGGGCCGACGAGCACCATGAACTCGCCGTCGCGGATGTCGAGCGTGACGGCGTCGAGGGCCTTGACCCCGTTGGCGTAGACCTTCGTCGCCTCCTCGAGCCGGATTCCGCCCACGTCAGACCTTCTCGCCGGAGCCGGTGACGGGCGTCCGCAGGTTCGCCAGGTCGGGGCGAGCCCCGACGCGGTCCGCGGCGATCAGCACCGCGCCGGTGACCGGCTCGACGTCCGGATAGACCGGCCGGCCGTCCGGGAGGCGCGAATGGACGATCCTGCGGAGCAGCGGAGACGGGTGGCGGAGCACGCCGCCGCAGAGCACGAGCGGGAACGGCGCGCCGAGCTGGCCGGTGCGGGTCGCGCAGACGCGCGCGTAGTCGCCCATGCGCCCTGCGACGGCCTCGACGATCGTCCGGGCCACCGGGTCGCCGGCCTCCGCCTCGTCGAGCACGGCGTCGGCCAACCGCCCCGGCTCGAACTCCTCGAGCTCGCCCAGACGCGTGAGGGCGTGGAGCAGCTCCTCCGCGTCCGCGCAGCCCCAGCGTGCGAGCGCGCGGTCGAGCAGGGACGTCTGCGGCCCGAGCCCCAGCATGTGCCGCCACACGGCCGCGAGCGCCTGCGAGCCGAGCGCGTGCGCGCCGGTCGAGTCGGGCCAGAACCCGAGATGGAAGAGGTGCCCGTCGGCGTTGCGGCCGGCGACAGCGGCGTAGGTCCCGATCACTACGGACACGCCGACCATGTCGTCGGTGCCGCAGCGCAGGCCGCCGACCGCGTCGTTGACGACCTCGGGCTCGTCCCGGAGTGCGAGCCGCTGTCGCAGCTCGCTGCGCAGGAACGCGAAGTCCTCCGGCCAGTCGGCCCCAGCGAGGCTGAAGGCGGAGGCCGCGAGATCCGCCGCCGTCGCGTCGGCGGCCTCGAGCGCGGCCCTGGTGGCCCGCACGATCTCGTCGAGTGCCGCCTCGGGGCCGAAGGCGTTGTGGATGTCGCCGCAGCCCGCGTTGCCGCTGCCCGCCAGCGTGCCGTCCTCCGCGACGACCCACGCGACGGTCTTCGTGTTGCCGCCGTCCACACCGAGCAGGAGCGAGGTCAACGTCCGCTCCTCACCGGCAGCAGGCGGGACGGGAGGTGATGGCGGTGGGCGGTCGCGAGCGCGTCGTAGACGCGTTCGGCGACCTCGACCTGACGCACGAGCGGGTTGGCGCTAAGCGTGCGGATGCCGTCCTCGCGCGTTCCGGCCCAGGCCGTCTCGGCGGCAAGCGCCTGGTACTCGCCCAGCATCTCGACCAGGCCGCGGACGTGCCGCGGCAGCGGCTTGGCGGGCAGGACGTCGATGCCGCCGCGGTGACAGCGGCCGAGCACCTCGACGACGAGGTCGTCGGGGAAGCCCGGCAGCGCGCCGCCCTTGTTCGGGAGGTTGACGGGGTGGGTCTCGTCCTTGTCGTTGAAGATCGCGTCCATGACGTCGATCGCGAGCTCGAGCTCGTGGATGCCGCCCCGCGAGCGGGCCGGGTCGAGGTGCGGGTCGTCGCTCCGCGCCTGCTCCTCGTAGTGGCGCCAGTAGTCGGGCGCCCAGCCGAGGATGTCCTGCGCACGGGTGGTCGGCTTCGCGCGGAGCTCCGCGAGCACCTCGTCCGTGAAGTAGTAGAACTCGAAGTAGTCGGCGGGGACGGCGCCCATGGCGACGGCGAGCTGGAGCTGGCGCCGCCGGCGCGGCTCGAGCGTCGCGTCGTCCCGGCGTCGCTCCCAGGCCGCCTCGAAGAGCGGCAGCGGGTCCTGCCCGTCGTAGTCGTGCTCGACGCCCCAGCAGCCGTGGTTGAGGCCGATCATCGTCACGTCGAGGCGCTCCGGGTCGAGCCCGGCCGACTCCGCGATCTCGTCGGCGAAGTAGATCGGCCCCTCGCAGAGCGAGACGATCTTCACCGGCGAGTGGTGGGTGACCGCCTCGGCGACGATGTTCACCGGGTTCGTGTAGTTGAAGATCCACGCGTCCGGGCAGAGCTCCTCCATCTCCGCGCAGACGTCCTTCAGCACGTTGATCGCGCGGAGCGCCATGAAGAAGCCGCCCGCTCCCTGCGTCTCCTGGCCGATCAGCCCGTGGTCGAGCGGGATCCGCTCGTCGAGCACCCGGGCCTCGAACCCTCCGGGCCGGAACGAGGAGAGGACGGCGTCGCAGTCGACGAGGGCGGCGCGCCGGTCGGTGGTCGCGGTGACGGCGAGGTCGAGCCCCCGGGCCCTCGCCATCTTCTCGGCGAGGGTGCGGATCAGGGCCAGCCGGTTCTCGTCGAGGTCGACCAGGACGACCTCCGAGCCCTCGAAGTCGGCGCCGTTCGCCACCAGCGAGGCCATCGTCCCGGCGGCCCTGGTCGAGCCGCCGCCGAGGTAGACGAGCTTGATCCGCGCCACCAGTGCTCCTACCTCACTCCTTGATCGCCCCGGCGAGCATTCCGCGCACGAAGTGCCGTTGCAGGAACAGATACACGAGCAGGATCGGCAGGGCGACGAGCACCGCGGCCGCCGCGACCTTGGTCGGGTCGCCCGCACGCGCCGCGCCGGCGAAGAAGCTGAGGCCGAGCGGGGCGGTCTGGTGCGACTCGCTGCCGGAGACGAGCACGAGCGCGAGCAGGAACTCGTTCCAGGTGTACGTGAACACGAGCACCGACATCGTCAGCACCGCCGGCATCGCGAGCGGCAGGAGCACCCGCCAGAGGACGCCGAAGCTCGTCGCGCCGTCCATCCGCGCCGCCTCGATCAGCGAGCGCGGCGTGGAGCGGAAGAAGGCCCGCATCCAGAAGGTGCCGAAGGCGACGGACTGCCCGATCTGGGGGAGGATCAGGGCCCAGTAGGAGTTGAGCAGGTTCCAGTGGAGGAGCGGGACGTCCTGGAAGTCGTAGTAGAGCGGGATCACCGTCGCCTCGTACGGGAAGATGATCCCGAGCAGGATGATCGGGAAGACGATCCGGTCGCCGACGAAGCGCATCGTCCCGAAGGCGTAGCCGGTCCCGATCGAGAGGACGGCCGAGACCACGGTGACGGTCGCCGCGACGATGAAGCTGGACTTGAAGCCCGTCGCGAAGTTCCCCTCCGTCCAGGCCGCCTCGAAGCTCGACAGGTCGATCCGGGTCGGGAACGCGAAGCCGCTGACGAGGTCGGTCTTGCGGTGGAGTGCGAGGAACAGGATCGACAGCACGGGATAGAGCGCGAGCACCGTGAACGTGCAGAGCACGAAGTAGGTCCCGGCCCGGTCGAGGCGCCCGGCGGTCAGCTGCGCTCACCCCGGTCGCCGACCCGCAGCACGACCGCGGCCAGCACGAAGATGGCCACCGCGAGCACCGTGGCGATGGCGGCCGCGTAGCCGACGCGGTTGTACAGGAACGCGTTCTGGTACATGTACATCGAGGGGACGAGCGTCTCCCCTCCGGGGCCGCCGGCCGTCGTGTTGTAGACGATGTCGAAGCTCCGGAGCGCGTTGATCGTGGTCAGCACGAACGCGACGAGGATCTCGCCGCGGAGCCCCGGCAACGTCACGGCGAAGAACTCGCGTACCGCGCCCGCCCCGTCGACCCGGGCCGCGTCGTACAGCGACGTCGGGATCTTCTGGACACCCGCGATGAAGAGCACCATGCACAGGCCGAACGTCAACCAGCTGCCGATCGCGCCGATCGAGGGCAGCGCCCACGTGAAGTCGCCGAGCCAGGGCCGGGTCAGCGAGCCGAGCCCGACGAGCTCGAGCGCTCGGTTGAGCGGCCCCTCGGTCGCGTAGATCCAGATCCAGGCCTGGGCGATCACGACGCCAGCGACCAGCTGCGGCAGGAACAGGGTGGTGCGGAAGAAGCGAAACCCGCGGATCGCCGCCCGCGTGAGCGCCGCGGTGAGCAGAAGCCCGATGATCACGGGCAGGACGGCGTAGTAGACGATCAGGATCGCCGTGTGGAGGAAGGCATCGCGCAGGACGCTGTCCCGGAGCGCCTCGCTGTAGTTGTCGAGGCCGACCCAGGTCTTCTCCGTCAGGCCGTCCCAGTCGAAGAGCGAGTAGTAGACGGTGTGGAGGAGCGGGGCGAGCGTGAAGAGCAGGTAGAACGCGAGCCCGGGGAGGACGTAGAGCCAGCCGATGTTGCGCGGGTCCCCCGGCGCGCGACCCGCTCCGCGCCTGCGCCGCGTCTGCGGCGCGCCCGGTCCTACCGTGCCCGGGCGCGCCGCGTCTGCGCGATCCTCATCCGCCACGCGCGGCGATCAGCCGGCGAGCGTCTTGTGGAACTTCGCCCAGTCGTCCTGCACGGCCTTCGCCATCCCCGCCGGCGTCGTGCGTCCCGCGAGCAGCAGCTGGAACTGGTTCTGCAGCGTCGTGTACATCGACGGCGAGGCCCAGTCGGTGTAGAGCAGCAGACCGTCGTCGTTCGCGACGAGCTGGAACGCCCTGGTGACCTGCGCAAGGTACGGGTCGCCCTTCGGCGCCTTGGCGCGCCGGTCGGACGGGATCTGCTGGTTCGCGTACATCAGCGCCTTCGCGCGCGGCGAGGTGATCACGTAGTTCAGCCACTCCGCCCCGAGGTCCGGGTACTTGGTCTTCGCGGAGATGTGCCACGGACCGG
>DASTPC010000236.1:0-11497 GCA_035720085.1 Gaiellaceae bacterium | reverse complement strand
GCCTTCGCGACCCCGGGCCACGCGCCGGCGCACCATGCGTACCTGCTCGCCGACCGGCGCCGGGGCGACGAGGAGCCGTGGCTGCTCTTCAGCGGTGACTCGCTCCTGATCGGCGACGTCGGCCGCCCCGACCTGCACGTGGCCGGTGACGCGTACGGGCAGGCGCGGCGGCTGCACGCGAGCCTGCTCCGGCTGCTCGAGCTGCCCGATCACGTCGTCCTCTACCCGAGCCACTACGGCGGCTCCGTCTGCGGCCGCGGCCTCTCCGGCAACCCCATCTCCTCGATCGGCTTCGAACGCACCCACAACCCGCTGCTCGGGTTCGTCGACGCCGACGCCTTCGCGCAGGCGCTGGTCGCGGACCTGCCTCCGCGTCCGCTCGAGCAGGAGCGGATCGTCGCCGCTAACCGCAGCGGCACCATCAGCGCCGTCGCATGAACGACCCGATCCAGCTCGGCCTGCGGGCGAACGCGGCCCAGTTCAGCCTCCTCGTCGGGTTGAACGCGCTCGTCGGCGCCATGGTCGGGCTGGAGCGGAGCGTGCTTCCTCTCGTCGGGCGGGACGACTTCGGCCTGGAGTCGTCGGCGGCAATCCTCGCCTTCGTGCTCGCCTTCGGCGCGGCGAAGGCGCTCAGCAACCTCGTCTCCGGCGAGCTGGCGGAGCGGATCGGGCGCAAGCGCCTGCTCGTGCTCGGCTGGGCGCTCGTGCTGCCGGTGGCGCCGCTGATCGCGCTCGCACCCTCCTGGTGGGTCGTCGTCGCGGCCAACGTCCTGCTCGGCGCGAGCCAGGGCTTCGCCTGGTCGATGACGATCGTGATGAAGATCGACCTCGCCGGCCCGCGCCGGCGCGGCCTGGCGCTCGGCCTGAACGAAGCCGCCGGGTACCTGGGCGTGGCCGCCGCGGCGTTCGCGAGCGGTGCGCTCGCGGCGACCTACGCTCCGCGGACCGTCGTCTGGGTCGGAGCCGCCGTCGTCAGCGCCGCGGGTCTGCTGCTCAGCGTCTTCGCCGTCCGCGACACCGGAGCGCACATGGCGCACGAGCAGAGCCTGCGTGGCATTGCTCCCGGCGCCGCGCTCAGCCTCCGCGGCTCGTTCGTCCAGGGGAGCGTCCGCGACCCGATGCTGCGCGCCTGCAGCCAGGCGGGGCTCGTCAACAACCTCAACGACGCGCTCGCCTGGGGGCTCGCGCCGCTCTATCTCGCCGCGAACGGGGCGAGCGTGCGGGAGATCGCGGTCGTCGCGGCTGCCTACCCGGTCGTCTGGGGCGCCTGTCAGCTCGGCACCGGCTGGCTCTCCGACCACGTGGGACGCAAGCCGCTGATAGCCGGCGGGATGCTCGTCCAGGCCGTCGCGCTGGCGGTGCTGGTCGCCGGCGGCGGCAGCTACCCGCCCTCGCTGGCCGCGGCCGTCCTGCTGGGTCTCGGCACCGCGATGGTGTATCCGACGCTGCTCGCGGCCGTCTCGGACGCGAGCGAGCCGCGCGACCGCGCCCGCACCGTCGGGGTCTACCGCTTCTGGCGCGACTTCGGCTTCGTGCTCGGCGCGCTGATCGCCGGGATCGGCGCGGATGCGAGCTCGCCGCGGGCAGCGATCGCGATCGTCGCCGTCCTCACCGCCGCCAGCGGTCTCTTCGTCGCCGCAACCTCCTGGCAGGGCCGACCGGCGCTCGAACCGGCGCATGCCTCGTAGACGAGAGTTGACGCTGCACTCGCGAGGCCCCGTGCGGCCTCTCGCCGGCGGCCCTAGGCACGCACGCCCACGTAGTCCACGCGCGTCGGACTGATTCGCCCGGCGTCGATGGCGGCCTGCTCGTCGGCCGCCGTCGTGTTCTCGAGCTCCGTGAAGAGATACGGCCCCGCGGCGAGCAGCTGGCGCTCGAGCCGCTCGTCGAGCAGCCGGACGAGGAGGTCACTGCGGTGCAGGCGCTCGCGCTCCGCCCAGTCGCGGAGGTAGTTCTCCCACTCGTCTCCCGAAGCGAGCCACTCCTGTCGGCGGCGGTGGAGCCACCCGGCGTCGGCGCCGGGGGAAAGGCGCTCGAACGACCATTCGGCGGTCGCCCGGTCGAGACGCTCCCAGGCCCACTCGAGCACGACGGCGACGCCGCCGCGCCGAAGCCCGCCCGCGATCCGGTCCACGACGTGGGCCGGGTCCGACACGTGATGGAGCGAGGTCGAGGCGACGATCGCGTCGAGCTCGGCCGGCAACGCGGCGCGCTCGAATTCGACCTGCACGTAGTGCTCCCCGTCAGGAGCTTCAGGATCGATGCCGACCGCGTCGTACCCCGCCGCACGGAGCATCGGGACGAAGCCTCCGAACTGGCCGCAGCCGAGATCGACCACACAGGCAGGCGCGGCAGGAAGCCGACCGAGTACGAGCGGCCAGGCGGCCACGAGCCATTCCTGAGCATGCGCCACGCTGCAATCCTGACGTGCGCGGCCGTGCGTGCGGCTGGGCGCCGCCGCGACCCGGTCAGCCGAACAGCGGCTCGTACCGCGCCCGCCACTCGGCGTCCGACACGGAGCGGCGGAAGACGTGCTCCAGAATCGTGCGCGGGGTCTGCTCACGGCCGTGGGCGAGCAGACAGGTGCACGCGACGAGCAGATGCTCCAGCAGGTCGGCGTCGATCCGCGCGAGGTCGAGCGCGCGCTCGAACGCCAGGACGGTGCGCTCGGCGTCGGGCGCGGGGCCGCGCTCCCGGATAGCGGCGAACAGGGCCGACGGGTCGAGGTGATCCCACTCCACGGGCCGAGTATCCGGACCGCCCGCCGCCCTGTAAAGGCCAGTTTCGGGGACGCAGGTCGGGGTAACGCCTCCGTATCCGACACTAGGAGGTACCGCATGCAGGACGTGTGGACGTACCGTGAGCAGGGCTCGCTCGGCACGGACATGGCGACCACCGACATCGCCGGCTTCGGCGTCGAGGCGCTCGACGGCTCGATCGGCAAGGTCGACGAGTCGACGTACGAGGTCGGCGCGAGCTACATCGTCGTCGACACCGGGCCTTGGATCTTCGGCAAGAAGGTGATGCTCCCCGCGGGCGTGGTCCAGCGCGTGGACACCGCCGAGGAGAAGATCTACGTGAACCGGATGAAGGACCAGATCAAGGACTCGCCCGAGTTCGACGAGTCACTCGTGCGCGACACCGGCTATCGCAGTGAGCTCGGCTCGTACTACGGCCCGGGTGGGACCGGCTACCGCGACTCGGACGACCGGATGTAGCCCGCGCGTCCGGGCGAATCGCAGCGGGGGCCGGGAGCACGCCGGCCCCCGCGCCGTTCGGGCCTCAGCCTGCCGCAGGAGACGGGTCGCCGGGACGGGCTGACGACCGGCGAACGCGCCCGCAACCCCAGCACTGCCAGCTCGTGATCCGGACCGGCTCGGACGGCACGGCCCGCTTGACGTCCAGCCGACCGAGCAGGAGCCGTCGCGGGCTCATCGGCACGTTGCACGTCTGGCAGAACACGGGCTCGGCGTCCATACCCTGATCGTCGGCGGTTTCGGCCGGAGCGCAACCCCGACCGGGCGCGACAGAAGCTGGACTGTCGCACGCGCGGACAACTGCGTATAGTCCGGCGCGGATTGGGCGGGAGAGTGCGGCGGCTCGCGCTGGCTGTCAGCGTGGTGCTTCTGACTGCGGCTGCGCCGCAGGCCGGTGCGCGCGCCGTCGACCCCGGCACGAGCCAGGAGCAGGGCGACGTCGCCGTCTTCTACTACCCCTGGTACGGCAACCCGGCGTACGACGGCGAGTTCCGCCACTGGACGCAGAACGGCAACGAGCCGCCGGCGAGCATCGCGTCTGCGTACTTCCCGGCCCGCGGCACCTACTCGTCCGCCGACCGGACGCTCCTGCGGGAGCACATGCAGGACCTCCAGGACGCCGGCGCCACCACGGTGGTCGTCTCCTGGTGGGGCCCCGGCTCGATCGAGGACGAGCGCTTCGCGGCGGTGGTCGCCGAGGCGCAGGCGCACGGCCTCCGCGTCGCGCTGCACGTGGAGCCGTACGCCGGGCGCACGCCCGCCGGCGTCGTCTCGGCGGTCGAGCGGCTGCGCCCGCTCGGGATCGGCGACGTCTACGTGTACGACTCCGGGAACGCCTCCGACGAGGAGTGGCGGGACGCGAACGCGGAGCTCGGCGACGTGCGTGTGTTCGCGCACACGGCGCTCCCCGGCCGCGCCGCGGCCGGCGGCTTCGACGGCCTCTACACGTACGACGTGCTGACCTACAACGGCACCTCGTTCGGGCGCATGTGCGCCGGCGCCCGCAAGCTCGGCCTGCTCTGCGCGCCCTCCGTCGGCCCGGGCTTCGACTCCCGCCGCGCGACGGGCGACCCGCGTGTGCGGCCGCGGCAGCACGGCGCCACCTACGACCGCATGTGGGAGCGCGCGATTGCCGCCCAGGCCGACGTCGTCACGGTCACGAGCTACAACGAGTGGCACGAGGGCACCCAGATCGAGCCGGCCCGGATGGTCGGCGCGCCGTACCGGTGCTACGACGGCGCCTGGGGGCTCCGTGGACCGGCCGCCGAGCGCGCGTACCTCGCGCGGACGGCGTTCTGGGCGGACGCCTTCGGCGAGCGGCTCGCTCAGTACAGGGCCGTCGCCAGCCGCCGCCGGTAACCGACCGTCACCGGGTCCTCGGGCCCGAGGCGTTCGAAGAGCGCGACCGCGACCTCGCGCAGCCGCGTGCGCTCGTCCGGCGGGGCCGACGGCACTGCCTGGAGGATGACCTCGAGTGCGCGCTCGGTGTCGCCGGCGTCGAGCGCCGCCACGACGTCCGGCAGCTCGCCAGACGCCCGGAGCTCGTCGACCAGCGTGTCCGCGCGTGGCGGCGCGAGCAGCTCGTCGACGAAGGCGGCGACCGCGGTGGGGGAGCGGACGCCGACGAACTCCGCCACGACCCTGCCGTCCCGGAACGCCTTCACGGCCGGGATGCCGCCGACCGAGAAGCGGCGCGCGAGCTCCTGGTTCGCGTCGACGTCGACCTTCGCCAGCTCGACGGCGCCGTCGCGCCCGTCCACCTCGCGCTCGAGCACCGGCGCGAGCGCGTGGCAGGGGCCGCACCACTCGGCCCAGAAGTCGACGACCACCGGCACGTCGCGCGACCGCTCGACGACGGCGTCCTCGAAGGTCTGCTCCGTGACGTCCACGAGCCGAACCGTAGCGACGGGACCAGGGCTCAGGCCGCGATCACGTCGGCGGCGCAGCCGGCGATCAGCGCCGCCTCCACGTGCTCGGGCGCGACGCCGGCGAGCGAGCGATGGGAGAGGTCGACGTCGATCGCGGGCCAGCTCTCGAGGCCGAGCGCACGGGCGCCCTCGCCGGCACCGATCTCGAGCAGCGTCTCCGTCGGGAAGACACCGCGGCGGCCGCTCTGGCGGCGCGCGATCCCCTCCAGCTCGCGCAGCTCCTCGAGGGGGTCGATGCGCACGTTGGAGTCGGAGCCGACGCAGAGCCGGATGCCGCGGTGGCGGATCCGGGTGGCCGGCAGGAAGCCGTCGCCGAGGTCGGCCTCGGTCGTGGGGCAGGCGCAGACGGTGGCGCCGTGGGAGGCGAGCAGGTCGAGCTCGGTGCCGTCCGCATGCGTGGCGTGGACGACCGTCGCATGCTCGCCGAGACACCCGGCCCGGGCGAGCAGCTCGATCGGCCGGCAGCCGTGCTCGGCGAGGCACTCCTCGATCTCGCGCGGCTGCTCGTCTGCGTGGACGTGCAGCGACAGCCCCTCGGCGGCGGCATAGCGTCCGAGCTCCTGCAGCCACTCGCGCGGACAGGCGCGGACGGAGTGGGGGGCAACGCCGACGCGCAGGCCTTCCCCGCGGAGCCGCTCGACCTGGCGGAGATACTCGCCTACCGACGCCTGCCGCATCCGCGGGAGACCGCCGCGGGCATACGCCACGTGCAGCAGAACCAGCTCGACCCCAGCCTCGCGGGCCGCCTCCGCGGCCGCGAGCGCCTCTCCGACCCCGAGGTAGTGGAACTCGCCGACCGCCGTGTAGCCGGCGGCGCGCATCTCCCGGTAGGCCGCCGCGTACCCGGCCCGGACCGTCTCCGGCGTCTGCCGCTCGGCCTCGGCGAGCATGCCGTCGCGCCACGCCCAGAAGTCCGCCCCGGCGGCGCGCCCGCGCAGAGCGCGCTGGAACGTGTGCGTGTGGGCGTTGACGAAGCCGGGCAGCGGGCGCAGGGAGGCCACGCGGCGACGCTACCAGCGCCTGTCGCGAACCGGAGAGTCGGCCGCACTAGTCTTCGTCCATGAGCAGCGCGGGCACCGTCTCGACGCCGATGCGGCAGCTCCCGAACGCGCTCACGCTGCTCCGCTTCGCGGCGATCCCCGTCTTCGTCGTGCTCTACGTCCAGGCCGGCGACGGCCCGGCGTGGTGGGCGGGCGCGGTCTTCGCCGCGGCCGCCGCCACCGATCAGCTGGACGGCTGGCTTGCGCGTCGCTGGCACGTCGAGTCCGAGTTCGGGAAGCTCGCCGACCCGCTCGCCGACCGCCTGATGATCGGGGTCGCCGCCCTCCTGCTCTGGGCGGACGGGCGGCTGCCGTGGCCCGCCGCCCTGATCGTGCTCGGCCGCGACCTGCTGCTCGTGGCGGGGTACAAGCTCGTCGTGCCACGCGGCTACGACTTCGAGGTGAGCTTTCTCGGCAAGCTCGCGACCTGGATCCTCTACTTCGCGCTGGCCTGCGTGCTCGTGACGGAGAAGGGCACCGACTGGCCGCTGTGGCTGTTCTGGCTGGGCGTCGCGCTCGCGGTGGCGGCCGCGGTGCAGTACCTTCTCAAGGCGCGGAGGGAGGTGCGATGAGAGCGGTGGTGATGGCGGGCGGCGAGGGCACGCGCCTGCGCCCGCTGACGTCGAACCAGCCCAAGCCGATGGTCCCGATCGTCGGCAAGCCGTGCATGGAGCACATCCTCGAGCTCCTCCGCGCGAGCGGCTTCGACGAGGTCGTGGTCACGCTCGCGTTCATGCCCCAGTCGATTCGCGGCTACTTCGACGACGGCGAGGCGATGGGCCTCCAGATCGACTACTCGATCGAGGAGCAGCCGCTCGGCACGGCCGGCTCGGTGCGCCTCGCGAGCGCCCTGCTCGACGAGACGTTCCTCGTCATCTCGGGCGACGCGCTCTGCGACGTCGACCTCGGCGCGCTCCTCGAGCGTCATCGCGAGGCGGGCGCCGCGGTGACGATCGGGCTGAAGTCGGTCGACAACCCGCTCGAGTTCGGGATCGTCGTCACCGACGAAGACGGCCGCGTCGAGCGCTTCCTCGAGAAGCCGTCGTGGGGGCAGGTCTTCTCGGACACGATCAACACCGGCATCTACGTGCTCGAGCCGGAAGTCCTGCGCCACGTGCCGACTGATCGGCCCTACGACTTCTCCAAGGAGCTCTTCCCGCTGCTGCTCGAGATGGGCAGGCCGATCTACGGCCACGTGCTCGACGGCTACTGGCAGGACATCGGCAACCTCGACCAGTACCGCCAGGCGAACTTCGACGCCCTGGACGAGCGCGTGCACCTGGAGATCTCCGGGCTCCGGCTGCGGGGCAACCTGTGGGTGGGGGAAGGGGTCGACATCGGCGACCTCGAGGACGTCGAAGGCCCCGCGTTCATCGGCGCCAACTGCCGCATCGCGCCCGAGGCGACCGTCGGCGCCCACAGCGTCCTGGGCCAGGGCGTGACGCTTCGCGAGCGCGCCCGCGTGGCCCGGTCGGTGGTGGACGCGACCACGTACCTCGGCCGGAGCACCGTTGTCGAGGGCGCGATCGTCGGCCGCTCGTGCGACATCCGCGATCACGTGCGCGTGCACGAGGGCGTGGCGATCGGCGACGAGGTGACCATCGGGCCGGAGGCGAGCATCATGCCCGGCGTCCGCGTCTACCCCTTCAAGGAGGTCGAGACGGGCGCCCAGATCCACGAGAGCCTGATCTGGGAGACGCGCGCCGCACAGAGGGTGTTCGGCAAGGAAGGCGTGACCGGTCTCGTCAACGTCGACCTGACCCCCGACGTGGCGGTGCGGCTGGCGGCGGCGCTCGGCACCGCGCTCGAGCGCGGCGACCGCGTGGTCGCGAGCCGGGAGTCGCCGGACGCCTGCCGGATGATCCAGCGCGCCATGATCGCCGGCCTGACGTCGAGCGGCATCGAGGTCTCCGACCTGCGGATCTCGCCGTCCGCGATCACCCGCCACGTGCTGAAGACGCAGGGCCTCGCGGCCGGTGTGCACGTCGCGCAGAGCGCGAGCGACCCGGAGCTCGTCCAGATCCGCGTCTTCGAGTTCCCCGGCATCCAGCTCACTCCGGCGCTCGAGAAGGAGGTCGAGAAGCACTTCACGCGCCACGAGCTGCGGCGGGCGGCATTCGACGAGATCGGCAAGACCACCTACCCGACGCGGGTGCGGGAGAGCTACGCGCAGGACCTGCTCGACTCGCTGGACGTGGAGCGGATCCGCCGCCGCGGCTTCCGGATCGCCCTCGACTACGGCTACTCGGCGGCTTCGTTCACGCTGCCGCTGGTGCTCGGGCCGCTTGGCGTGGAGGCGGTCACGGCGCACGGCTTCTTCGCCGACGGGCCGCTGCGGCCGGCGCCCGTCGAGGAGGCGCTGCGCTCGACCGCGAAGCTGGTGTCGGCGCTCGGCGCCGACCTGGGCGTCGTGTTCGACCGCGCGGCCGAGCGGCTGCTGCTCCTCGACGAGCACGGCGCCGCCGTGCCGGTCGGGCAGACGCTGCTCCTCTTCGTCAGCCTCCTGGCGGCGTCGGGCCGGTCCGGGAGGGTGGCCGTGCCTGTGACCGTGACCGAGGAGGTCGACCAGCTCGTCGAGGGCACGCAGCTGGGCGTGATCCGGACGCCCTACTCGCTCACCGAGCTGACGCTCGCCGCCGCGGGCGAAGGGGTCGTGTTCGCCGGCGCGGTGCTCGGCGGCTACGTCTTCCCGGACGTCGTGCCCGGGTACGACGCGGTCGCCGCGCTGTGCAAGCTGCTCGAGCTGCTGGCGGCGGCCGACCGGCCGGTCTCGGAGCTCGTCGCAGGGCTGCCGTCGCCGACCCTCGTGCACCGCGAGCTGCCGTGCCCGTGGGCCCGCAAGGGCCTCGTCATGCGCCTGCTGAACGAGCGGCTCGCCGACCGCGAGCTCGACCTGCTCGACGGCCTCAAGGCTACGGACGGCCGCGGCTGGGTGCAGGTGCTGCCCGACCCCGACGAGCCGGTCGTGCATCTCTTCGCGGAGGGCAAGACCGAGACGGAGACGAACGAGCTCGCGGACGAGGTCGAGGAACAGATCGCGGCGATCGTGCAGGGAGACGGCGTTCCGGCGCGAACGGGGGAGAAAGCCTCAAGCTGAGGTTGACCCCTCGGGTGTCCGGTTGCTTCAATCAGGGAGCCGACGCCGAACGAAAGGCCGCCAGTGGACCTGCTTCCCGACCTCACCTCGATCCAAGACGACGACCTCGACGAGCTGATCAGGCGGCTCGAGCAGCGGGAGGAGGCGATCTCCCTGCGGCGGCGGATGCTGCACGGGCACATCGACCTGCTGTGCAACGAGCGGGACGCCCGGCTCCGCGTGGCGATCGACGCCGGCACGGCCGAGCAGCCCGACCCCCTGGAGGTCGCCGAGGCGCTCGTCGTGCACCCGACCCCGGATCCCGACGCGGAGGTGGCACCCGAGCTCCCGCCGCTACCCGACCTCGGCACGCTCGACGACGACGGGCTGCGCGCGCGGATCCGCGAGCTGGAGCGCGAGGAGGACGAGGCCTCGCTGCGGCGCCGCGTGCTGCACGGGCAGATCGACATCCTCAAGGCCGAGCGCGAGCTCCGCCGCCGCGGCCACGCGGGCGCGCACGTCGACATCGAGCGCCTGTCCGCGATCCTCTCCGACCGGCTGCTCGCGCGACCGGAGGCCGAGTGACGGCCCGGCCGCGAGCCGCCGTTCGCCAGCGCGTGAGACGCTTCGTGTCAACCCCCGGCCGTGACAGCGGCCGGCTTCGGGGATGTTCGCGCGGGCGGGAGTCCGCTCCGGCGGATTCCCGCTCCTGCGCAGAAGGACGGCTACCGTGAGCCACGTCTACTGCCCGGAGTGCGGCTTCCAGAGCCCGGAGGCCGCGAACTACTGTGCTCGCTGCGGGGCGCTGCTCCGCGCCGACTCGGGCGCGGGCGAGACGACGATGAGCCTCGGCGCCGACGAGGTGGGGGAGGAGGACGCCGCGTTGCTCGACGACACGATCAAGGGCCCGGCACTCGTCGTCCGCTCGGGCGGCGGCAGGGCGGGGGAGAGCTTTGCCCCGGCGGGCCCGCGCACACTGATCGGCCGCTCCCCGGACTGCGACGTGTTCCTGGACGACGTCACCGTCTCGCGGCGCCACGCCGAGCTGCTCTCCGAGAACGGACGCTTCACGATCCGCGACCTCGGCAGCCTCAACGGCACGTTCGTGAACCGCCACCGCATCGAGTCGGCCGAGCTGGAGGACGACGACGAGGTGCAGATCGGCAAGTACCGCCTGACGTTTCTCCTCCGATGAGCACGACCGCAGAGCGCAGCCAGGGCGGCGCCCAGCGCCTCCACACCATCGGCGCCGTCTGCCGCCACCTCCGGCGCGAGTTCCCGGACGTCTCGATCTCGAAGATCCGCTACCTCGAGGACCAGGGCCTCCTGACGCCCCGGCGCACGCGCGGCGGCTACCGGCTGTTCTCGGGCGAGGACATCGAGCGGCTCGAGACGATCCTGCGCCTGCAGCGCGACGAGTTCCTGCCGCTCCGGGTGATCCGCCAGGAGCTCGCCTCGCCGAGCGCCGAGCGCGCGCGCAAGCGGGCAGCCGGACTGCGCTCGGCTGAGGACGAGGTGGGCCTCACCGACCTCTGCGAGCGTGCCGGGATCGCGCCCGAGTTCGCCCGCCAGCTGGAGGAGTACGCGCTGCTGACGCCGCGTGTCGAGGCCGGGGAGCGCTGGTACCGCGAGAGCGAGGTCGACATCGCCGCCGCCTGCGCCCGGCTCGCCCGGTACGGCATCGACGCCCGGCACCTGCGGGCGTTCCGCACCGCCGCCGGCCGGCAGTCGGCGCTGCTCGAGCAGCTGGTCGCACCCGCACTCCGGTCGCGCAACCCCGAGCGCCGCAAGGGCGCGCTCGAGGACCTCGAGGGTCTCGCGGCGGCTTCGCAGGAGCTCTCGCAGCTCCTCTTCATGCGCGACCTGCGACAGTTGGCAGAGCGGTGAGCGCGCTCGACCTCACAACGAAGGTCCGCGACGTCCCGGACTTCCCCAGGGCCGGGATCGTCTTCAAGGACCTGATGCCGCTCGTCGCGGACCGCGAGTACTTCCGCGAGACGATCGACCGGCTCGCCGAGTGGGCCGGGCCGCGCGAGCCGGACGTCATCCTCGGCGCCGAGGCGCGGGGGTTCATCTTCGGCGGCGCGCTCGCCTACACGCTCGGGTGCGGGTTCGTGCCGGCGCGGAAGCCGGGCAAGCTGCCCTGGTCGACGGTCGAGGCGACCTACGAGCTGGAGTACGGCACCGACACGCTGG
>DASTPC010000235.1:0-8817 GCA_035720085.1 Gaiellaceae bacterium | reverse complement strand
CCGCCGTCAGGGTAGAGGATCCGCCGGGCGCAGGCCGTCATCGAAGGCGCGCGGCGCGCCAGCCGAGCTGCGCCGCGACCAGGAGCAGCAGCACGCCGAAGAGCCGCCGCAGCACGTCCTCGGGGAGGTTGGTGGCGATCTGGACGCCCGCCTCCACGCCCACGATCGACGAGACCCCGACCACGAGGGAGTCGCGCAGCCGCGCGTTGCCGTAGCGGGTCTGCCGCCAGATCCCGACCGCGGCGGTCGGCACGATCGCGAGCAGCGAGGTCGCCGAGGCCTCGACCTGGTCGAGCCCGAGCCAGACGAGCGTCGGCACGAACAGAATGCCTCCACCGACCCCGAACAGCCCCGCAAGGACGCCGGCCGCGAGGCCGAGCGTGAGCGCGAGCGCGATCGTCCCGGCGCTCACCCGAGCAGGAACCAGGCCCCGATGCCGCCGATCAGCAGGGCGAACGCGCCGGCCAGCGACCGGACCGGGAGCCGCTGCTGGAGCGTCGTGCCCGCCAGCACGCCCGCAACCGCGGGAAGCCCGACGAGCGCCGCGTAAGCGACGTCGACCTCGCCGCGCACCGCGTACAGCACGGCGCCGGCGAGCGCCGTCAGCCCGATCGCGCCGAGCGAGGTCGCGGTCGCCTCGCGTACCGGCAGCGACACCAGCACGATCAGCAGCGGGACGACGAGAATCCCGCCGCCCACCCCGAACAGGGCGCTGAAGACACCGGCGATCAGCCCGATCGGGACGAGCCGCGACACCGGCCTATCCTACGGCGGCGTGCCGACCACCGACCTCGTCCGCCGGCTGGCCGCCGAGCCCGCGCGCACCGCGCTCCTACTCGACGTCGACGGCACGCTGGCCCCGATCGTCGCGCGACCCGAGGACGCCGCCGTGCCGGCCGCGACGAGGGCGGAGCTGGAGCGGCTGCTCGGCCGCTACGCGCTCGTCGCCTGCGTCAGCGGTCGGCCTGCCGAGGACGCGGCCCGGGTCGTCGGCGTGCCGGGCCTCCGCTACGTGGGCGAGCACGGGCTCGAGCTCGACCCGGCCGCCGGGGAGTGGGCGGCGGCGATCGCTTCGTTCGCCGACTCGGTCGCCTGGCCTGCCGAGCGCAAGCCGCTGACCGTCTCGTTCCACTACCGCACAGCGCCCGACCGCGAGGAGGCGGAACGGGTCCTCGGAGACGTCGCCGAGCAAGCACGCGCACAGGGCCTGGTGCCGCGCTGGGGGCGCATGGTGCTCGAGATCCGTCCGCCGCTCGAAACCGACAAGGGCACGGCCGTGCGCGCGCTTCTTTCCGCGCAGCGCCTGCGCCGGGCGCTCTACGCGGGCGACGACACGACCGACCTGGACGCGTTCCGCGCCCTGGACGGGCTCGAGCTCGGCGTCCGGGTCGCCGTCGTCACGCCCGAGGCTCCCGTCCTGCTCCGCGGGGCCGCCGCCGTGGTGGTCGGCGGCCCCGCGGAGTTGCTCGAGCTGTTGCGCCGCCTGTAGGGCCGGGCGAGGCAAGCCTCGCGCGGGAGCGACAGGTCGTAGGCCTACGCAGCCGAGTCGACGGCCGGCTCGAGCACGGGCTGCTCCTGCGGCTTCAGGTCGCGGCCCCGCACCATGAAGACGGAGACGAGGACGCCCACGAACGCGATCGCCGCGCCCGCCCAGAAGGCGCGCACGAACCCGTCCGTGAGCGCCGTCGGCGCGACCGTGCCCGCGCCGAGCTCGTCCTCCGTCGTCGTGACGGCAATGGTCGAGAGCAGCGCGATGCCCACCGCGCCGCCGATCTGCTGCGACGTGTTGATGAGGCCGGACGCGAGGCCCGCCTCCCGCGGCTTCGTCCCCGCGAGCGCGGCGATCGTGATCGGCACGAAGGCGAACGGGATCGCCACGCCGAGGACCAGGAAGCCCGGGAACAGGTCGGCCCAGTACGAGCCGCCCACCGAAACCTGCGTGAAGTAGAGCAGGCCGACGGTCAGGAGGGTCATGCCGAGGATCAGCGCCGGCTTGACGCCGATCCGGTTGACGGCCGCCGCGGCCACGTTCGCCCAGATCACGGCTGTACCGGCCACCGCGAGGTAGGCGACCCCGGTCTCGAGCGGCGAGTAGCCGAGCACCTGCTGCATGTACAGCGTCAGCATCAGGAACATCGAGAACATCGCCGTGCCCATGATGAAGCCGGCCACGTTCGCGGCGGTGAGCGTCTGGAGCCGGAAGATCGAGAACGGCACCAGCGGCTCCCGCTGCCGCGACTCCCAGAGGACGAACACGGCGAGCAGGACGGCGGACGCGGCGAAGGCGCCGATCGTCGAGGCCGAGCCCCACCCCCACTGCTGCCCCTGCGTGATTCCAAGCACGAGCAGAACGAGACCGCTCGTGACGAGGATCGCGCCCGGGATGTCGTGGCTCTGCCCGTGCGCCTCCCGGCTCTCGGAGAGGAGCAGCGGGGCGAGGGCGAGAGCAACCACGCCGACGGGCACGTTGACGAAGAAGATCCACTCCCACGAGAGCAGGTCGGTCAGAATCCCGCCCATCAGCACGCCGGCCGCGGCGCCGAAGCCGCCGACGGCGCCCCAGGCGCCGAGCGCGATGTTCCGCTCGCGACCCTCGTGGAACGTCGTCGTGAGGATGGAGAGTGCGGACGGGGTGATCGTCGCCGCGCCGAGGCCCTGCAGCGCCCGGGCGATGATCAGCGACTCGTCGCTCCAGGCCAGCCCGCAGAGCAGCGAGCCGATCGAGAAGACGACGAGGCCGACCATGAAGACGATCCGGCGCCCGAGGATGTCGGCCAGGCGGCCGCCGAGCAGCAGGAACCCGCCGAAGACGAGCGCGTAGGCGCTGATCACCCACTGCAGGTTCTCCTGTGAGAAGCCTAGGTCGACCTGGATCGAGGGCAGGGCGACGTTCACGATCGCGATGTCGAGCACGACCATGAACTGGACGGCGCAGAGCAGCGCCAGCGCCCACCACTTCGTGCGTTCGGAAGCAACCATGCGAGAACAGTCCCTTCTGCGTTGTCGTCCGTTGGTCCGCTTGCGACCTTACAGTGTCTACTTCTCAGTAGGAAGTACGGTTTTCCGTACTCGAAGTAACCGCTATAGAATCCGAAGCAATGGCGAAGCGCTACAACCAGTACTGCCCGGTCGCGCACGCGCTCGACCTCGTCGGCGAGCGCTGGTCGCTGCTCGTCGTGCGCGAGCTGGCGCACGGGCCGCTTCGCTACACCGACCTGCACGCCCGGCTCGGCTGCGGCACCAACGTCCTCGCGCAGCGGCTCCGCGAGCTCGAGGCGGGCGGCGTCGTCGCGCGACGCAAGCTCCCGCCCCCGGCCGCGTCGACGGTCTACGAGCTGACCGCCTCCGGCGAGGGCCTCCGGCCGGTGCTGCACAGCCTGGCCTGGTGGGGCGTGCGGTCGCTCGGGCCGCCGCCCGACGACATCGAGTTCGAGCCGGGCTGGCTGACGGGCGCGCTGCGGACGGCGCTCTGGTCGGTACCCGCCGAAGACGTGGTCGAGTTCCGGATCGGCGACGAGGTGGCGTCCTTCCACGGCGGCCGCGGCGTGCACGATGGCTCCTCTGCCGACCCGGGCGCCGTGGTCTTCGGTGACGCACGCGGTCTCTTCCACCTGCTGGTCGACGGCGACCTGACCGGCGTCGACGTGGAGGGCGACCTGGGGGCCGTCGAGCGGCTGCTCGCGGCGCTGCCCGGATCGCCCGCCCAGGTGGCGGACGCGTCAGCCGTCTAGATGCTTGGCCGGAAAATGCCGCGCAGCCGGGGGCGTTCACGACCAAGCCGGGCGCCGCACGTACGCGCCGCGCAGGCTAGAAGCCTGTGCGGCGCGCGCGGGTGGCGAACCGGCGCCGCGTCGTGGGCGGCATCCGGACCGCCGGGATTTTCCGGTCAGGCATCTAGGCGCGCCGCCTCGCGGCGGAGGACGTCCCAGGCCAGGCGCACGTCGTCCTCCGTCGTGCGGTAGTTGCCGATCGCGAGCCGCAGCACGTAGCGGCCGTGCAGGCGCGTGTGGGAGAGGAACACCTCGCCCGCGTCGTTGACGCGCTCGAGCAGCCGCTCGTTCGCCTCGTCGTCCGCCTCGAGCCGGAAGCAGACGAGCGAGAAAGGCCGCGGCGCGACGACCTCCCAGCCCGGCTCCGCGCGCACCCACTCCTCGAACATCGCGGCGAGCCGCACGTGCTCGCGGATCCGCTCCTGCAGGCCCTCGCGCCCGAAGCAGCGCAGCACCGCCCACAGCTTGAGAGCGCGGAAGCGGCGGCCGAGCGGCACCGAGAGCTCGCTCAGGTTGACCGCGTCGTCGGGCGAGCGCAGGTACTCCGGGACGAGGCTGAAGGCGCGGCGGAAGTCGTCGGGACGCCGCGTCCAGAGCGCCGAGCAGTCCATCGGCGTCGCCAGCCACTTGTGCGGGTTGACGACGACCGAGTCGGCGCGCTCCCAGCCTGCGAAGCAATCGCGCAGCTCCGGGCAGACCGCGGCCGAGCCGGCGTAGGCCGCGTCCACGTGCAGCCACGTGCCCGCTGCCTCGCACGCGGCCGCGATCACAGGCACCGGGTCGACCGAGCTCGTCCCGGTCGTCCCGACCGTCGCGACGACGGCGCAGGCGCCGTCGAGGTCGAGCAGGTCGGCGCGCAGGCGGAAGGCCCCGTCCACCGGCACCGTGCGCAGGTCGAGCTCGAGCAGCCGGGCGGCCTTGGCGACGGACGAGTGCGCCTGCTCCGAGGTCACCACCACGCGGCGACCCGGAGCGGCCGCCCGCGCCGCCGCGAGCGCCGCCAGCGTCGCGACCGAGGCCGTGTCCTCGATGTGGCCGTGCAGCCCGTCCGGCAGGCCGAGCAGGCGGCGCAGCCAGTCGAGCGTGACCTCCTCGAGCTCCTGCAGGGCAGGCGAGGTGCGCCAGAGGATCCCCACCTGGTTGAGGCCGGCGATCAGGAGCTCGGCGAGGATGCCCGGCTCGGACGCCGTGTTCGCGAAGTAGGCGAAGTAGCGCGGGCTCTGCCAGTGGGTCAGCCCTGGAAGCAGCACGTCGTCGAGGTCTCGCAGCACGGCGCTGAAGGGCTCCGGCTGCTCGGGCGCGGCGGGCGGCAGGGCGGCGCGCAGCTCGCCCGGCTCGACCCTGGCCAGCACCGGCAGCTCCCGCACGCGCTCGAGGTACGCCGCCACCCAGTCCACGGCGGCGGCGCCGTCGTCGCGGAAGCTCACGCGCCTCCTGCTGCGCAAGGCCGGGAATCCGCAGGAGCGGATCCCCGCCCGCGCGAAAACCCCTGAAGCCGGCCGCTGTCGCGGCCGAGGGTCGCCATAGAGAGTCTCACGTGCGCGTCTTCTCGATCTCCGGCCACGGGCGGGTGTTCAGGACCTGCTCCCGAGTCAGCCACGCTCGGCGGGCCTGGCTGACGCCGAGCTCGAGGTAGCCGAGCGCGCCGACGGAGTGGGCGTCGGTGTTGACCGCGACCCGCACCCCGGCCTCGCCCGCGAGGCGCGCGTGCGTGTCGCGCATGTCGAGGCGGTCCGGCTGGGAGTTGATCTCGAGCGCCGTGCCGGTCTCCGCCGCGCGCGCAACGATCCGCTCGACGTCGATCTCGGCGCCCTTCCGGCGCGAGAGCCGCCGCCCGCTGAGGTGGCCGATGCAGTCGACATGCGGGTTCTCGACGGCGGCCAGGATCCGCTCGGTGGGGCTCCGGTCGAAGGCAGTGTGGAGCGAGGCGACCACCCAGTCGAGTCCCGCGAGTGTCTCGTCCGGCACGTCGAGCGAGCCGTCCGCGCGGATGTTCACCTCGATCCCGCGCAGCAGCCGCAGCGGCGCCAGCCGCCGCTCGACGGAGGCGATCTCCTCCGCCTGCGCCTCGAGCCGGCCGTCCCGGAGGTAGTGGGAATGGTCGGTGACGGCCAGGTATTCGTGCCCGCGCTCCGCCGCCGCGCGGGCCATCTCCTCGAGCGTCCCCTTGCCGTCGCTCGACCACGTCGAATGGCTGTGGAGGTCGCCGCGCAGGTCGCCGAGCTCGACGAGCGCGGGCAGCCGCCCCTCGCGCGCCGCCTCCAGCTCGCCCGCGTTCTCGCGCAGCTCCGGCGGGATGTAGGCGTAGCCGAGGAAGTCGTAGAGCGCCTCCTCGCTCTCGAACGTCCGCACCTCGCCCGTCTCGACGACCGTGACGCCGTACTCGGAGATCGAGAGCCCGCCGCGCACGGCTGCCTCGCGCAGAGCGACGTTGTGCTCCTTCGAGCCGCTGAAGTGCTGCAGCAGGTCGCCGAAGCTCTCCGGCGGGACGACGCGCAGGTCGAGCCGAAGCCCCTGCTGGGAGACCACGGTCGCCTTCGTGTCCCCGTGCGCCGCCACCTCGAGCACCCAGGGCAGGTCGACGAACGCCGCCGTCAGCGCGGCCGGGTCGGTGGCCGTGGCGATCACGTCGAGGTCGCGGAAGGTCTCCTTGCGCCGGCGCACGCTGCCCGCCTCGGACACGCGCACGGCGGCCGGGTGCGCGCTCAGCGCCTCGACCACCTCGCGCACCACCGGCAGGCCGACGCCGAGCAGGCCGCGCTGCGGCACCTCGTCGGCGGCGCCCTGCTCGAGCGCGGCCAGGATCTTCTGCTCGCTGCGCGCGCCGAGCCCCTGCAGCTCGCGGAGGCGGCCGGCCGCGGCCGCCTCGCGGAGCCCTGCCAGCGTCGTGACGCCGAGCTGCGTCCAGATTCGCGCGGCCGTCTTCGGGCCGAGCCCGGGCAGCCGCATGAACGAGGCGACCTCCTCCGGGACGAGCTCCCGCCGGCGCGCCAGCGCCTGCATCTCCCCCAGCTCGACGACCTCGACGATCTTCTCCTCGATCGTCTTGCCGATCCCGGGCAGCTCCTTCGCCTTCCCGGTCAGGGCGAGCTCGGCGACCGAGACCGCCGTCTCGCGGATACGGGCCGCCGCGCGACGGTAGGCGAGGACGCGGAACCCCTCGTCGCCGAGGATCTCCGACAGGTCCGCCAGCAGGTCGAGCTGGTCGGCGATGTCGGCGTTCCGCGGCAGGCGAGTCGACACGTCGCCGATCATAGGCGGCCTCTCCGGCATGATCCTGAGATGCCCGGGACGCGAGCAGTCGTCTGCCTGCCCACGTACGAGGAGGCGGAGAACGTCGAGCGCATGATCCGCGCGCTCGGCGGCGTGCTCGACCCCGACCGCGACCGGGTGCTCGTGATCGACGACGCCTCGCCCGACGGGACGGGCGCGATCGCCGACCGTCTCGCACGCGAGCTCGGATGGGTCGAGGTGCTCCACCGCGAGCGCCGGGAAGGGCTCGGGCCCGCCTACCTCGCGGGCTTCCGCAGGGCGCTCGAGACCGAGGCGTCGTTCGTGCTGGAGCTGGACTGCGACTTCTCGCACGACCCGGCGGACGTACCGCGCCTGATCTCGCTCGCCGAGCGGGGTGCGGACCTCGTGCTCGGCTCCCGCTACGTGACGGGGGGCGAGGTCGTGAACTGGAGCCTGCGGCGCCGCGCGATCTCGGCCGCAGGCTGCCTCTACGCGCGCGTGGTGCTCGGGGTGCCGGTGCGCGATCTGACCGGCGGCTTCAAGTGCTTCCGGCGCGAGGTGCTGGAGCAGCTCGACCTCGCCGCAGTCAGCAGCCGCGGCTACGCGTTTCAGATCGAGCTCACCTACCGCGCCCTGCGTGCGGGCTTCCGCGTGGCCGAGCTGCCGATCCGCTTCACCGACCGGGTCGACGGCGTTTCGAAGCTGGGCCGCGGCGTGGTGCTGGAGGCCGTCTGGCGAGTCCCGGCGCTCCGCCTGCGCGCGCTGACCGGCCGCCTCTGAGCCGGCTCGCTACCCTCGCGCTGTGGGCCTGCTTCCGAACTCGCCGCGCCGCCGGCGCCGCGTCGCCTGGATCGGCGGGGCGCTGGCGGCCCTGCTCGCCTTCGGGCTGGCCATCGTGCTGCTCCCGAAGGCCGACCCGGCGCCCGAGTCGGCACTGTCCGGCAGCGCCGCCGAGGAACAGGCCCTGCCGTCGCTCCGCCTGACGCGCGCCCGCCGGGCCGAGATCGACAGCGTCGTGCACCGCTTCGTCGAGTCGGCGGTCACGCGCGGCGACCCGCCGGCCGCCTGGGCGCTCGCCTCCAGGAGCATGCGCGCCGGCGTGGCGCGAGACGCCTGGGACCGCGGCGACCTCCCCGGCGTGACCCCGTTCCCGGCCGCCGCTGTGCGGGACGTCTCGTGGAGCGTCGCCTACCGCGCGCCGTCACGGGTCGGGCTCGACGTCCTCGTCGTCGCCAAGCCCGGCTCGGGGCAGCGCTCGCTCGTGTACCAGGCGGACCTCGTGCTCGAGAACGGTCGCCTGCTGGTGGAGACGTGGACGCCCGAGGCGACGCTGACCGCCGGGGCGGCGGCGCCGGCGAAGACCGGCGCGTCGTCCGCGACGGCCGCGAAGGCTCCCTCCAGCCAGGGCCGCCTCGACGCGCGGTGGCTGCTCCTGCCTGCCGGGATCCTGCTCGTCCTGCTCGGCAGCGCCGCGTTCGTGATCGTGCGCCACGCCGTGCGCAGCCGCCGGGCGTACCGCCGCTACCGCGAGCATGCCGGCACCTGAGACCACCGACGCGGCCTTTGCCGACGACGTTCTCGCAGCGGACGTGCCGGTGATCGTCGACTTCTGGGCGCCCTGGTGCAGGCCGTGCCGCGCGGTCGAGCCGATCCTCGACGCCCTCGCCGCGGAGGCGGCGGGAGCGGTGCGGCTCGTACGGCTGAACGTGGACGAGAACCTCGCGGTTCCTTCGCGCGACGGCGTGCTCTCGCTGCCGACCGTGATCTTGTTCGCCGGCGGCGAGCCGCGCGCGACGGTCGCGGGGGCGGCGCC
>DASTPC010000234.1:0-6815 GCA_035720085.1 Gaiellaceae bacterium | reverse complement strand
CCGGGAAGCGCGCCTCGATCTCGGAGCGGGTCAGGCCGGACCAGGAGCCGACGTCGACCTCGCGCAGGCCCGCAACCGAGCGCAGCGGCAGGTCGTGCGTGGCGGCCACGATCTCGGCCGTCTCGTACGCGCGCCGGAGCGGGCTCGCGTAGACGGCCGCCAGCGGCTCCCGCGCGAGCCGGTCGGCGAGCTCCCGCGCCTGCGCCCGGCCGAGGTCGTTGAGCGGCGGGTCGGCATGACCCTGGAAGCGCCCCTCGCGGTTCCAGTCGGTCTCCCCGTGCCGCGCGAGGAGCACTGTCGCCACCACAGAACCGTACCCGTGGGCCCGCTGGGATACTCACCGGATGCCCGTGATCGAGGTGAGCGCCCTGCCGCAACGGGACGAGGCCGACACGGCGGCGGCAGCCGCCGCGGTCACCGAGGCGGCCGCCGCGTTGCTCGGCGAGGAGCCTCGGGGCACCTGGGTCGTCTGGCGGACGATCGAGCCCGGCCTCTACGCCGAGGGCGACCTCGCCCCGGCGGTGCAACCGCCGGCCACGCATCCGCCGCTCGTCGAGGTCGTCGCCTACGAGGAACGCCCGCCGGAGCTCGTGGAGCGCATCCTCGTCGCGGTGGCGGAGACGCTCGCCCGTGAGCTGCGCCTCGAGCGCGGCAACGTCTTCGTCCGCTGGGTCGAGGCGACGGCGGGGCGGCTCCACACCGGCGGCCGCGTGGCGGGGACGGCGTAGCGCGCGTGGAGCTCGGGCTCGAGGGCCGCGCGTGCCTCGTCACCGGGTCGACCGGCGGGATCGGGCTCGCGGTCGCGCGCACGCTCGCCGAGGAGGGTGCACGCGTCGGCACCTGCGGCCGCCGCGGGGCGCCGGGCGTGGGGGAGGCGCTGCACGTGTCGGCCGACCTCGCCCAGCCCGGCGAGCCGGAGCGCGCGGTCGCCGAGACAGCTGCCGCCCTCGGCGGGCTCGACGTCCTCGTCAACAACGTCGGCGTCGCCCGGCAGGCCCGCTTCGAGGAGGTTCCCGACGAGGAGTGGGACGCGTACTGGCAGCTCAACGTGATGAGCTACGTGCGGGCGATCCGCGCAGCGCTGCCACACCTCCGCACGAGCCGCGGCGCGATCGTCAACGTCTCCTCGACCGCCGGGAAGCGGCCGTCGACCGGGATGCCGCATTACTCCGTCACGAAGGCGGCCGTCCTCTCCCTCTCCCGGCTCGTCGCCGACCTCTACGCGCGCGACGGGATCCGCTGCAACGCGGTCACGCCGGGCCCCACCCGCACCGAGGCCTGGCTGGGCGAGGGCGGGCTCGCCGACCAGCAGGGCGACCGCGAGCAGGCGCTCGCGAAGGCGGCCGCCGGCAGGCCGCTGGGGCGGATGGCGGAGCCGGAGGAGATCGCCGCCGTGGTCGCCTTCCTCGCATCCGACCGCGCCTCCTACGTGACCGGCGCCGCCTGGAGCGCCGACGGCGGCACCGTGCCGATCATCGTCTGAGCCGGGGCGCAAGCTAGCCTGACGGGGTGGAGCTTGCCGGCCGGGTCGCCGACGCGTTCGCGGAGCGGACTCGCGACCTGGAGGAACGGTCGCTCTCGCCGCTCGCCGTCCGCTCGTACGAGACCCGCGGCCGCCGCCGCGAGGAGCCGCCCTGCGAGCTGCGCACGCCCTTCCAGCGCGATCGCGACCGGCTCGTCCACTCCAAGTCGTTCCGGCGCCTGAAGGGGAAGACCCAGGTGTTCATCGACCCGCAGGGCGACCACTTCCGCACGCGCATGACGCACACGCTCGAGACGACCGCGATCTCCCGCGTCGTCGCCCGGGCGCTCCGCCTGAACGAGGACCTGACCGAGGCGATCGGCCTCGGCCACGACGTCGGCCACCCGCCGTTCGGCCACGCAGGCGAGGGTGCGCTCGACCGCATCCTCTCCGAGCGCTACGGGCGCCGCTTCCGCCACAACCGGCAGTCGCTGCGCGTCGTCGACGAGCTGGAGCGCGACGGGCGGGGCCTCAACCTGACCGAGGAGGTGCGCGACGGCATCCTCACGCACACGGGGCCGGACGAGCCGTCGACGCTCGAGGGCCGGATCGTGCGGATCGTCGACCGCGTCGCCTACATCAACCACGACATCGACGACGCGCTGCGGGCCGGTGTGCTGCGGCCGGAGGAGTTGCCCGCCGACGAGCTCGCGCTGCTGGGCGACATGGGCTCCCGCCGGATCGACCGGCTCGTCCACGACCTCGTCGAGACCTCGGCCGCGGCCGGCGACGTCGTCCAGAGCGACGAGATCGGCGCCGCGATGCTCTCGCTGCGCTCCTTCATGTTCGAGCGGGTGTACCTCGGCCCGGCCGCCGAGGCCGAGCACGCGCGCGCGGGGGCCGCGATCGCCCGCATCTTCGACTACCTGCTCGAGCATCCCGACGAGGTTCCGGCGGAGGGCGGCGGCGACGAGGTGGAGCGCGTCACCGACTACGTCGCGGGGATGACGGACCGCTTCGCGCTCGCCTACGCTGACCGGATCTGATGGCGCGGATCAAGGACGCCTCCGTCGAGGAGGTGAAGCGGCGGGCGGACGTCGTCGACGTCGTCTCGCTGCGCACGTCGCTGCGCAAGCAGGGTGCCCGGCTGGTGGGGCGTTGCCCGTTCCACGACGAGCGCACGCCGAGCTTCTCGGTCAACCCGGCGAAGGGCGTCTACTACTGCTTCGGCTGCGGGGCCGGCGGGGACGTGCTGCGGTTCGTCCAGGAGACGGAGAGCGTCGACTTCGTCGGCGCGATCGAGTGGCTCGCCGACCGCTACGGGATCGCGCTCGAGTACGAGGAGTCGTCGCCGCAGGCCGAGCGGGCGCGCGTCCAGCGCGAGCGCGTCCACCGGCTGCTGGAGCAGGCGACGACGTTCTTCGAGCGCGTGCTCTGGGACGCCGCCGCCGGCGAGCCCGTCCGCGCGTACCTCGCCGGGCGCGGCCTCGGCGAGGAGATCGCGCGTGAGTTCCGGCTCGGCCTGTCGCCGGGGAACGGCCTCGCCGCCAAGGCGCAGGAGGGCGGCTTCTCGCGCGAGGAGCTGCGCCTCGCCGGGCTCGCGAACGCGCGCGGCAACGACTACTTCCCGCCGCGGCTGATGTTCCCGCTCGCCGACGCCCGCGGCCGGATCGTCGGCTTCCAGGCGCGGCGGCTCCGCGACGACGACCCGCTACGCGGCAAGTACGTCAACTCGCCCGAGAGCGACCTCTTCCACAAGAGCGCGATCCTCTACGGCCTCCACCTCGCCCGGCCGGCGATCGCGAAGCAGGACCGCGCTGTCGTCGTGGAGGGGAACACCGACGTGATCGCGCTCCGCCAGGCGGGCTTCGAGCCGGTCGTCGCCTCGATGGGGACGGCGCTCACCGAGCGGCACGTGAAGGAGCTGGTCCGGCTGACGCGCCGCCTGTTCCTGTGCTTCGACGCCGACGCGGCCGGGGAGGAGGCGACGCTCCGCGGGATGGAGCTCGCGGTCCGAAACGGCTTCGACGTGCGTGTGGTCACGCTTCCGAAGGGCCGCGACCCGGCTGACGAGCCGGAGACGTTCGTCGAGCGGCTCGACCACGCCGAGAGCTACGTCCACTACCGCGTCCGGCTCGAGCTCGACCGCGCCGCCGACCGCCAGGAGGCGTTCGTCCGCGCCCGCGAGGTGCTCGCCAAGGTCGAGGACTCGCCCGAGCGGCAGGAGGCGCTGCAGCTGCTGCAAGACCGGCTCGACCTGCCGAAGCAGGTCGTCCAGGGGCTCGCGCCCTCGGGGGGGCCCTCGCCGGGGCCACGGCCCGGGGAGGGCGCGCCGGCGCCGCGCGTGCTGGACGCGGGCAGACTGCTCGAGCGCAACGTGCTCGCCGCCGCCGTTGCGCACCCGGCGCTCGTGAAGCTGCTCGGCGAGCTCTCGGCCGAGCACTTCGAGGACGAGACGCACCGGCGCTTCCGGGCGGTGCTGCTCGGCGAGGAGGCCGAGGATTCCGAGCTGCTCGCGCTGCGCGCGGAGCTCGACGCCCGCGCCGACCGGGACGCGCTCGACGAGCGCACCGGCACCGAGCTCGTCCTCCGCCTGCGCGAGCGCCGCCTCCGCCGAGAGCTGGCCGGGGCCGACCTGGCCCGGACCACGGAGCTCCAGGCGCACCTGTCGAAGGTGCGGGAAGCGCTCGCCGAGCTCGCCTGAGCCTCGGCGCGCTATCGTCGCGTCGTGGACGGCGTCCACGACATGGGGGGCATGCACGGCTTCGGCGCCGTCGTCACGCCCGGCTCGGACGAGGCCTACCACGAGCGCTGGGAGCCGCGTGTCTTCGCGCTCTCGACCCTCGTCGGCATCGAGCGGCTCGGGCAGGGCTCCGGCCGCGCGATCCGGGAGGAGATGGAGCCCGCGCACTACCTGGCGGCGTCCTACTACGAGCGCTGGCTCTGGAGCATCGAGCGGCGGCTCGAGCGCAAGGGGACGATCGCGCCCGGCGACGTCGACCGCTGGGTCGAGCGCCTGAGCGCGGGTGAGGCGGCGCCTCCGCACGCCGACGCCGCCCAGGCGGCGCGCGCGGTCGAGACGATCGGGCGCACCGACGAGCTCGGGCCCGCCCGGGAGACGCGCTTCGCGGTCGGCTCGCGGGTGCGCGTGCTGCGGATGCGGCCCGCCGGCCACACGCGCTGCCCGCGCTACGTCCGCGGCGCCGAAGGCGTCGTGGAGGCGCTCCGCGGCACCGACCGGTTCCCCGACATCGGGCCGTACGAGGGGCCGCCCGAGCCCGTCTACTCCGTCGCGTTCGCCTCCGACGACCTCTTCGGGGCGAGCGAGGAGGGACGCTGGCGCGTGCTGCTCGACCTCTTCGAGAGCTATCTGGAGGCCGCTTGACACAAGAGCACGACCACGACCACGAACATCACCAGCCGCAGCCGCAGCCGGAGGTCGCGCTCCGCACCGAAGCGCTCGAGGCGTTGCTCGCCGAGCGGGGGCTCGTCTCGAGCAACGCGATCGACGCCGTCGTCGAGCTCTACGAGAACGACGTCGGCCCGCAGAACGGCGCCCGCGTCGTCGCCCACGCGTGGGCCGACCCGGCCTACCGCACCCGGCTGCTCGGGAACGGCACGCCTGCGGTGTACGAGCTGGGCTTCTCCGGCTTCGAGCTGAACACGCTCGTCGCCGTCGAGAACACGCCGGCGGTGCACAACGTCGTCGTCTGCACGCTCTGCTCCTGCTACCCGTGGCCGCTGCTGGGGCTGCCGCCGAGCTGGTACAAGAGCCCGCCGTACCGCGCCCGGGCCGTGGCGGAGCCGCGCGCCGTCCTGCGGGAGTTCGGCCTGGAGCTCGACAGCAATGTCGAGATCCGCGTCTGGGACTCCACCGCGGAGGTGCGCTACCTCGTCGTGCCGGAGCGCCCGGCGGGTACGGACGGTTGGCCGGAGGAGGAGCTGGCGCGGCTCGTCACGCGCGACAGCATGGTCGGCACGGGTCGGGCGCTCGAGCCGTCCGAGCTCGCGGGCCGATGAGCCGGGCCACGCTGGGGCAGCTGGACGAGGCGCTCGCCGGGACGGCGCCGCTGCCCCGCGCGAACGGTGAGCTCGTGTTCGAGGAACCGTGGCAGGGGCGTGCGCTGGGCATGGGTGTCGTCGTGCTCGAGCGGACCGGCACCGGCTGGGCCGAGTGGCGGGAGCACCTGGCCGCCGCGATCGCCCGGCACGGGCAGCCGCCGGGCGAGTCGGCGGCGACCGCCTACTACACGGCCTGGCTGGACGCGCTCGAGCGGCTGCTCGCGAGCAAGGGCCTTCAACCCTCGTCGTAGCCGAGCTCGCGGAGCAGGTCGCCGGCCTCGTCGCGGACGTCCGCCAGCTGCTCGGCGGAGAGGTCGCGACGCCAGCGGCCGACCGAGGACGCGTGCACCGCCCGCAGGGCCGCCGCGAGCGGGTCGACAGGCGCGTCGAGGTACGCGGCGAGCTCGGCGGCTGCGGCATCCGGGTCGCCGGCCAGGCGCTCGTAGCGCAGCTCGAACACGCCGGCGCGGGCCGCGCGCGCCGCGGAGACGTAGCGGCGCCAGGCCCAGGCGGCGCGACGCGCGTCGCTCGCTCCGCGGAACTCCCCCGCCCGCTCCGGCTCCACCCAGAAACGCGGCTCGTGGCCGTAGGGCAGCCCGGCGTCGTCAGCCCCGCCGCGTCCCTCGCGCAGCCATCCCCGCTCGAGCAGCGAGCAGGCGACGTCCCGTCCGTCCCGGACGATGTGGACGATCCGGGCCTCCGGGTACGCGAGCGCCGCGACGTCGGCGAGGTAGGCCATCTCGGGGGTCTGCTCGACGCCGCGGACGCCGGCGACGAGGCCGACGCGGCGCGCGATGGCGAGGGTCCGCCGGAGGCGGCGGGCCGCCTCGCCGGGCGCGAGGTGGGCGAGCTCGGGCACGGCCGCCTTCACCGGCGCGACCTCGCCGAGGTCGAGGAAGCCGGGCACGGCGCCGATCGCGCCCGCGAGGAAGGTGGTGCCGGAGCGGGGGGAGCCGACCACGAAGACGAGCCGGTCGTCCTGGCGGCCGAGGCGCTCGCCGAGGCTCGCCCCGCGACGCGGGGCGAGCCGGCGGGCGACGCGCAGCTGCAGGGCGGCGGACTCGAGCAGGCCGGGCACGGCGGCATTCTGCCTGGCTCCGTCGGCGCCCTAGACTGGACGGTCACCGGGTGGTCCAGACACTCGGGTCATCTTTGAGCTGATCAGACGTGGACGGCGCCCGTTGGGGCGCCGTCCGGTCTTCGGCTCACTCTCGCCTTCGACGCCAAGTCGGAAGAGAGGAGTGAGCCGCATGTCGGAGCATGACGTGCTGTTCGGCTACCGGCTGCGCGT
>DASTPC010000233.1:0-2958 GCA_035720085.1 Gaiellaceae bacterium | reverse complement strand
ACTCGACCTCTTCCGCGCCGGTGAGCTGCTCGGTGGTCGCCATGCCCGGCAGCCTACCGGCCGCCGAGCTCCGCGAGGACTGCGACGTGCTCGAGGTCCGCATGGTCGAGGTGCTGCAGGAAGACGCGCCCGACGCCCGCGCCCTCCAGGCGGCCCAGGCGCTCGGCCACCTCGTCGAGCGTGCCGGCGAGCCAGCCCGGCGACGGCTTGTCGCGCCCGGTCAGCTCCAGCAGCCGGGCCAGCCGCTCCCGGGCGTCGGCGCGGTCGCGTCCGACCGCGGCGGCGGTCATGAGCGAGAACGCGAGCGTCGCGGGGTCGCGTCCGGCCTCGACGCACGCCCGCGTGAGCGCCCCGCGGCGGGCACGGCACTCCTCGAGGGGCGCGTAGACCGTGTTGTACTCCTGCGCGAAGCGCGCGGCGAGCGCGGCGGAGCGCGGCCTCGCGGTGCCGCCGAGGATCAGCGGCGGGTGCGGTTGCTGCAGCGGCCGCGGCAGGCTGCGCGCGCCGCGCAGCCGGTAGTGGGCGCCGTCGTGGTCGAAGCGCTCCTCCGTCCAGTGGCGGACGACGAGCTCCACGTGCTCGGCGAAGAGCTCGAACCGCTCCCCCACGCTCCGGAACGGGAAGCCGTTCTCGTCGTGCTCGCGCTCGAACCAGCCGGCGCCGAGGCCGAGCTCCACCCGGCCGCCCGAGACGTGGTCGGCGGTGGCGACCATCCGCGCGACGACCGACGGGTGCCGGAACGTCGCCGGCGAGACGAGCGTGCCGAGCCGGATCGTCCGCGTCAGCGCCGCCAGCGCCGAGATGGTGGCCCAGGCGTCGTGGGCGGCGGCGCCCTCGGGGCCGAACGACGAGTAGTGGTCGGAGCGGAACAGCCCCTCGAGGCCGGTCGCCTCGGCCGCGCCGGCGAGCGCGACCCACTGGTCCCAGGTGACGCCCTCCTGGCCCTCGATCATCAGGCAGAGGCGCATCAGGCGAGCTCCGCGGGGTCGGTCACGGGAGCCTGGCAGGCGAACCGTTCGCAGAGGTAGACGGCGGCGCGGCCCTCGACGAGGTCCTTCCCCTCGAGCAGCGGCACGCCCTCGGCGGGGCCGACTGCGACGACCGTGGCGGGCGCGAACGGCGCGAGCGCGGCCCGGGCCACCGGCGCGTCGACCGGGCCGGCGACGGCGAGCTCGCGCGGCGGGCTCAGGTAGAGGTCGAGCGCGCAGAGTGCCCAGCCGAACGCCCCGGGCGCGCGCGTGAGGGCAGGGGCGACGAGCCGCAGCACGCCTGCGGCGCGCCGCTCGAGCGCGTCGTCTCCCCAGATCCGGGCGAGGCGGAGCAGGACGTGCGCGAGCATCGAGTTGCCGGAGGGCAGCGGGTTGTCGTCGAGCGGCTTCGTCGGCGGCAGGTCGCCGCCGGCCGGGGCGAGGAAGAAGCCCCCGTGCTCGTCGTCGGCGAACAGCTCGACCGCGAGCAGCGCCAGCCGGCGCGCCTCGAGCAGCCAGCGGATCTCGCCGGTCGCGACGTGCAGCTCGAGCAGGCCGTGCGCGGCGTTGGCGTAGTCGTCGAGGTAGCCCTCGCCGCTCGTGCGGCCGTCTCGGTGGCTGCGCCGCAGGCGGCCGTCGCCGCCGGAGAGCGGCCCGAGCAGGAACTCGGCCACGCCGACGGCCGCCTCGACCCACTCCGGCCGTTCCAGCCGGCGGCCGGCCTCGGCAAGCGCGGCGAGCGCGAGGCCGTTCCAGGAGGCGATCGCCTTGTCGTCCCGGAACGGCTGCGGGCGCCGCTGCCTCGCCTCCAGCAGGAGCCGGCGCGCCTCCGGGTCGAGCCGGCCGCGCACGATCGAGCGACCATGCTCGAACGGCTCGAGCTCGGCGTCGGGGCCGAGGTCGAGCTCGTGTCGACTCAACACGAGCTCGACCTCCCCCGCCGTCCACGTGTAGGTCAGCCCTTCGACGCCGTCCGTGTCGGCGTCCTGGGCCGAGGCCAGGCCGCCGTCCGGGAGGCACAGCTCACGCAGCATGTACGCGACCGTGTCGGCGGCGACCTCGCGGTGGCGCTCGGCGCCGGTGACGGCCCACGCGTGCAGGTACGTCGAGGCGAGCAGCGCGTTGTCGTACAGCATCTTCTCGAAGTGCGGCACGAGCCAGCGGTCGTCGACCGAGTAGCGGTGGAAGCCGCCGCCGACGACGTCCCACAGGCCGCCGGCCGCCATCCCGTCGAGCGTCCGCGTCACCTGCTCGAGCGGCCGCTCGCCGGGACGGCGGAGCAGCAGCTCGAGCGTGGACGGCGGCGGGAACTTCGGCGCCCGGCCGAAGCCGCCGAAGGCAGGCTCGAAGGTACGGGCGATGCCCTGCTCGGCCTCGGCGAGGAGGGTCGCAGTAAGCGGCTCGGCGGAGGGCCGCACGCGCGCCGACTCCCCGATCGCCTCGACGAGCCGGGCCGCCTGCCGCACGAGGTCGTCGCGGCGCTCGCGCCAGGCCTCCGCCACGGCGTGGAGCACCTGCCGGAAGCTCGGGATCCCGTGCCTCGGCTCGGGCGGGAAGTAGGTGCCCGCGTAGAACGGCTGCAAGGCGGGCGTCATGAACACCGTCGTCGGCCAGCCGCCATGGCCGCTCATCGCGACGGTGGCGTCCATCGTCACGGCGTCGACGTCGGGGCGCTCCTCCCGGTCGACCTTGACGTTGACGAAGTGCTCGTTCATCACGGCCGCGGTCGCCGGGTCCTCGAACGACTCGTGCTCCATCACGTGGCACCAGTGGCACGCGCTGTACCCGACCGAGACGAGCAGCGGCCGGTCCTCCTGCCGTGCGCGCGCGAACGCCTCCTCACCCCACGGATGCCAGTCCACCGGGTTGTGCATGTGCTGCCGCAGGTACGCGCTGGTCTCGTTGGCGAGTCGGTTGCTGCGGCGCGGCTCGGCGGACACTCGATCTCCTCGTGTTCTCGTGGCTACCCTAACAAACCATGTTCGACGTC
>DASTPC010000232.1:0-4663 GCA_035720085.1 Gaiellaceae bacterium | reverse complement strand
AGCGAATCGCTCAGCGACTCCTCGCGCTCACCGTCGGCATGCTCATCAACGCCCTCACCGGACGCCCACCCCGCAGCCTCGTTGCCTATGACGGCCGCTGAACCCACATCAAGCCTCTAGTCGCGGACGCACCGTCACGGCTCGGGACGGCGCGCCTGAGCCGCCGTCAGCTCCCGCGCAGCGGCGGCACCGGGTCGGCGCCATCGAACGGACGCGCCCTGGCAACACGAAGCGTCGACGCAAGGCGCCTCATTGTCCCGAGCGACCATGTCTCTTCGCGGCATGTCCTCGGGCCGCCGTCCTCCTCCCCACGGCTTCGAGCCTATCCGCGAATCGCGACCGGATGGGTGACGGCTTCGTGTCGCTTCAGGGCCGATCCGTCCACGGGCCGGCGCGCGGCGACGACCCGCCGCCCGCGGGCTAGGCTGCCCGCTCGGATGGACGCGGTCAGCACGGGCTGGGAGGACCGCGCCGCGGGCTGGATCGCGTGGGCGCGCAAGCCGTCGCACGACGCCTACCGGCACTTCCGCGACGCGTTCTTCGCGCTGCTGCCACCGCCGGGCGGCCGCGTACTCGAGGTCGGGTGCGGCGAGGGCCGCGTCTGCCGCGACCTGCGCGCCCGGGGGTACGACGTCGTCGGTCTCGACGCCGCGCCGACCCTCGTCGCGGCCGCGGCGGCGGCCGACCCCGAGGGCAGCTACGTCGTCGGGACGGCGGAGGCACTGCCGTTCCCCGCCGGCAGCCTCGACCTCGTGCTCGCGTACAACTCGCTGATGGACGTCGCGGACATGCCGCTGGCCGTCGCGGAGGCCGCGCGGGTGCTCGCCCCGGGCGGACGCTTCTGCGCCTGCGTCGTCCATCCCGTCGCCGAGGCCGGCACGTGGACGAGCCGCGAGCCGGATGCCTCCTTCGTGATCCAGGGCTCGTACTTCGAGCAGCGCCGGTACGAGGAGACGTTCGAGCGCGACGGGCTCAGCTTCACCTTCCGGAGCCGCAGCTACCCGCTCCGCTCGTACGGGGCGGCCCTCGAGCGCGCCGGCTTCCTGCTGGAGGCGCTCCGCGAGCCCGACCCGGCGCCCGGCTCGCCGGGCGAGGACCGCCACTCGCGTGTGCCGCTCTTCCTGCTCTGGCGGGCGCTCCGGCCGTGAGCCGGTACGTGATCCTCTCCTCCGCGAGCGGCTGCGGGAAGACGACCGTGGGCAGGGCGCTCGCGGCGCGGCTCGGCGTCCGCTTCGTCGAGCTCGACGCGCTCGTGCACGGCCCCGCGTGGGCGGAGACGCCGAACGACGAGCTCCGGCGCCTCCTCGAGCCGATCCTGGCGGAGCCGGACTGGGTGGTCGACGGCAGCTACAGCCGCAAGCTCGGCACGCTCGTGCTCGACGCCGCCGACACGGTCGTCTGGCTCGACCTGCCGATGCGCGTCTGGCTGCCCCGGCTGACCCGTCGCACGGCCCGCCGGCTCGCGCGACGGGAGGAGCTCTGGAACGGCAACCGCGAGAGCGTCCGCGGCGCGCTCTGGGGGCGAGAGTCGCTGTTCGTCTGGGCATTCCGCTCGCACTTCCGCCGTCGCCGGAGCTACCCGCAGAGCCTGGCGGGGTACGACCTCGTCCGGCTCCGCACGACGAAGGAGGTCGAGCGCTGGCTCGCGACGTGCAGCTGACGAGCGCCGACCGCGTGCTCTTCCCCGAGCCCGGCGTCACCAAGGGCGATCTCGCGGCCTACTACGACGCCGTCGCGGACGCGCTCGTCCCGCATCTGCGCGACCGGCCCTTCACGATGAAGCGCTACCGCGAGGGGATCCGCGGCGGCTCGTTCTTCCAGAAGCAGGCGCCGAAGGGGATGCCGGAGTGGATCCCCACCCGCCGCTTCCGGACCTGGCCACGACAGGGAGAGTCGCGCCTCGTCGACTTCCCGCTCGTCAACACCCGCGAGGCGCTGCGCTGGATGGTGCAGATGCACTGCATCGACATGAACGCCTGGTACTCGCGCGTCGACCGCCCGGACCGGCCGGACTACGTCGTCTTCGACCTCGACCCGCCGGCCGGAGGCTTCCGCGACGCCGTGCGGGTCGCGCACCTGCTCCACGAGCTCCTCGACGCGCTCGGCCTGCACTCGTACCCGAAGACGAGCGGCGCCGACGGCATCCACGTCCTCGTGCCGGTAACGCGCCGCCACGGCTTCGACGAGACCTACGCCTTCGCGGAGGCGGTCTCGCGCCGCCTCGAGGAGGAGAACCCGGGGCTCGTGACCACGGAGTGGCTGAAGCGCAAGCGCGAGGGCGTGCTGCTCGACCACCGCCAGAACGGCTGGGGCAAGACGATCGCGTCCGTCTACTCGGTGCGCCCGCAGCCGGTCGCGTCGGTCTCGACGCCGCTGCGCTGGGAGGAGCTGACCGAGGCGACGCGCCCCGCCGGCTTCACGATGGACGTCGCGCTCGAGCGGCTGCGCCGGCACGGCGACCTCTTCGAGCCGACATTGCGCGGCGGCCAGTCACTTGGTCCGGCGCAGCGGCTGCTCGCGCGTCGGCCGGGCTAGTAGGCGGCCGCGGCGACGGCGCGCGCGTCGCGGGTGGCCGTGCGCAGCAAGCCGGCAAGCGTCAGCTCGATCCCGGCGAAGTGGAGGCCGGGAGCCGCCGGGTGCGTGGCGGCGCCGTGGACGAGCGGGAGCCCGCGCCCGTCGAGGACGCCGAGGTGGCCGACGAGCGGCTCCAGCCCCGGCCGGAACCCGGTCGCAGCGACGACCGCGTCCGGCACGACCGTCGCCCCGTCGGCGAGCACGACGCGGTCGGTCTCGAAGGACGCGACCGCGTCGACAACCTCCACCCGTCCGGCGCGGACGGCGTCGACCAGGCCGACGTCGATGATCGGGATCGTCCCGGTGCGCAGGATCTGCGTGAAGCCGTCGCGCGGCGCCGGCAGCCCGTACGGCGCGAGGTCGGGGATCGAGAGGTGTCGGAACACGCGGCCGAGCGGGTCGCGCGTGCGCCGCGGCAGCTTCCCGAAGGCGATCCCGACTGCCTGCGCCGGCACGCCGAATCGCTCCCGCCGGACGATGTTCGGCGGCGTCCGCACCGCCAGCCGCACCCTCGCGGCGCCGCCGTCGGCGAGGTCGACGGCGATCTCGGCGCCCGAATTGCCGGTGCCGACGACCAGCACGTCGCGGCCGCGAAACGGCTCGACGTTCCGGTAGTCGGCCGAGTGCAGGAGCTCGCCGGCGAAGGCGTCCCGGCCGGGCCAGTCGGGCAGCCGTGGCAGGTTGCTGTACCCCGTCGCGACCACGACGCGGCGCGAGTCGAGCGCGCCGTCGGCGAGCTCGAGCCGCCAGCCGCCGTCCGTGCGCACGATCCGGCGCACCTCGGAGCCGACGCGCGGCTCGATCCCGAAGCGGCGCGCATACGCCTCGAGGTAGGCGACGAAGTCGTCGCGGGCGACCCAGCGTCCGTACGCCTTCGGGATCGCCAGCCCGGGAAGGCCGGAGAGCGACCGCACCGTGTGCAGGCGCAGCCGGTCGTAGCGGCGCTCGCGCCACGCCGTCCCGAGTGCGGGACCGGCCTCGAGCACGAGCGGGTCGGCCCCGCGCTGCTTCAACGCGGCAGCCGCTGCCAGCCCCGACGGGCCCGCCCCGACCACCGTCCAATCGCGCACGCCCAGAGTATCGCGAGCGGCGCCTCGGCGGGCTACGGCGCCCGCCGGGCCCGCGCCCGCAGCTCCGCCGCCCAGGCGGCTCCGCGCAGGCCGAGCCAGATCGGCGTCAGGATCACGTAGAAGACCACGATCGCCGCGGCGAAGAACGTCCACCAGAGCACCCAGTAGCGCACCGGCACCCAGCCCTTCTCGGACATATCCCTGCGCACGCCGCGCGCGAGCGGGCCCCAGCGGTCGTTGGGAGAGGAGGTCACTGGCGCGCTGCCTCGCGCCGGCGCTGGTCGACGAGGCGGATCACCTGCATCGCGGTCGCCTCCACCGACCGGTCGGACACGTCGATCACCGGGCAGCCGAGGCGCCGGTGCACGGCAGTCGCAAGCTCGAGCTCGTCGTAGATGTCGAGGAGCTCGGCGTAGCGCCGGCTCGGCGCGCGCATCGACCGCACACGCGCGCGCCGGATGTCCGACAGGCGGTCGGCGTCGATCGTCAGCCCGACGATCTTGACCGGGTCGATCTCGAACAGGTGCGGCGGCGGCTCGATCCCCTTCACGATCGGCACGTTCGCGGTCTTGTGGCCGAGGTAGCCGAGGTACATCGAGAGCGGCGTCTTCGACGTCCGCGAGACGCCGACGAGGACGATCTCCGCCTCGTCGAGGCCGGCACCCACGCCGTCGTCGAACTTGACCGCGAACTCGATCGCCTCGACCCGCTTGAAGTAGGTGTCGTCGAGCGGCGCCCGCGCGCCCGGCTCCATCCGCGCCGCCACGCCGGCGACGCGGGAGATCGAGTCGATCGGGTGCCCGAGCAGGTCGCAGTAGTGGAGGCGCGCACGGCGGCAGAGCCGGCGCATCTCCTCCCTGATCCCTGGCTCGACCAGCGTGTACACCATCACCGCGGGCCGGCCGCGCGCCCGCGAGACGGCCAGCTGGAGGTCCTCTACGGTCTCGACGCGTGGGTGGCGCACCACCTCGAACGGCTGCTCGGGGAACTGGGCCTCCAGCGCGAGCACGAGCCGCGCC
>DASTPC010000231.1:0-4680 GCA_035720085.1 Gaiellaceae bacterium | reverse complement strand
CCTACGCGCTCGGGGCGGCGCTGCCGATGCTCGCGATAGCGCTCTTCGGCCGGCGCGCCGCCGACGCTCTCCGTCCCCGCGTCCACTGGCTGCGCCCGGCGCTCGGCGCGGTCGTCGGCCTGACCGCGCTCGCGATCGCGTTCGGCCTGGACAAGCCGTTCCAGACGTCGGTGCCCGGCTACACGGAGGCGCTGCAGGAGCGGATCGAGCGCAGCGCGAGGGCCGACGAGGAGCTCGGCCGGCTCACCGGACGCTCCGGCGTCCTCAGCGACGTGGCCGAGGGGGAGCTCGACGACTTCGGCCCGGCACCCGAGCTGGCCGGCGTCACGGGCTGGCTGAACACGGACGGCGGCAAGCCGCTCTCGCTCGCGGCGCTGCGCGGCCGCGTGGTCGTGCTCGACTTCTGGACGTACTCGTGCGTCAACTGCCTGCGCACGCTCCCGTACCTCGAGGCCTGGGACACGGCGTACCGGGGCGACGGGCTGACGATCGTCGGCGTCCACACGCCCGAGTTCGCATTCGAGCGGGAAGCCGCGAACGTGCGCCGGGCCGTGCGCGAGCTCGGCGTGCGCTATCCCGTCGCGCAGGACAACGACTACGCGACCTGGCACGCGTACGCGAACCGCTACTGGCCGGCCAAGTACTTCGTCGACCGCCGCGGCCACGTGCGCTTCGTCCACTTCGGCGAGGGCGAGTACGAGCGCTCGGAGGAGGTGATCCGGGCTCTGCTCGCCGAGGACGGGGAGGCGCCGGGTCGCGGGGCGGTGGTGAAGGGCGCCGTGACGGCGTCCGGGCCGCACCTGACCCCGGAGACCTACCTCGGCTTCCTCCGCCTCGACCGCTACGCCGGCAGCCCCGTGCGCCCGAACGCCGAGACGGAGTACCGCCTCCCCGCCGACCTGCCCACGCACACGGTCGCCTACGGCGGCTCGTGGCGCGTCGAGCGGGAGCGTGCCGTCGCCGGCCCCCGCGCGCGCCTGCGGCTCGCGTTCCACGCGCGCGACGTCCACCTCGTTCTCGGCGGGCGCGGCACCGTCGAGGTCCTCCTCGACGGCCGGCGGCGCCGAACGGTGCGCGTCGACGAGGACCGCCTCTATACACTGCTCCGCCTCGGCAAGCCCCTGGACGGCCTGCTCGAGCTTCGCTTCACGCCGGGCGTCGAGGCCTACGCGTTCACGTTCGGCTGATCGCCGAGGCCTTCAGCAACGCGGCGTCACGCCGTCCGCGGCCCGAGGCAGGCGGTGGCGATCCTCCGCGCGTTCGCGTTCGAGTCGGTCATCCACACGAGCACCGTCGTGCCGCGCTGCTGGAAGTAGCGGCCGACGAGCCGGTCCGGGACGTTCCCCTGGATCGTCACGGAGCGGACGATCCGGGCCAGCGTGCGAGCGGCGACGGCCGGGCTTGGCGACGTCACGGCCACAGCGGTGACGCCGGGCGCGGCCACGCTCGGCACCAGCGCGAACGAGAGCGCGATCTGGCGCGACCGCGCGACGATCCGGGCCGGCAGGTAGGTGGCAGCGCCGGGGTCGGCGAGCACCCGCCGCTGCTCGAAGCACTGGACGATCGCCGCCCGCGACGGCGTCACGGCCGCTCCACCGCCAGACACCCCCACGACGAGCACGACCGCCGCCGCGGCCATCGCGGCGACGATCGCAGCGCGGACCATCCCCAGAAGCATGGCGCCGCCGCGCGGCGCCTACAAGATCGAGATGGATCACCAGCCGCCCCGAGTCTTCGCGGGTGCAGGCGGCTGTGAGCAGACGCTAACGCGCGGGGCCACAGCGCGAGCCGGGGAGCGGGCGTTTTCGCACGCCTCGACTGGCCCCCCGCGTCGTCGGTGACCGTCGGGCGACGCCAGCAAGCGGTGAGCGGCTCGCAAGAGTCGTGCAAGGAAGCGCACAGACGCGTACTTGATCGCCGCCCGGCGGGTACCGAGAGCGTCGTACGTGTTGAAGGGATCGACCCGGCGCGCTCGTCGTCGGCTCGATCACCCACGACGCCAGTCGGTAGGTGCGGGCCGTAGAGCCCGCCCGGAAGGAGGTGCTTCGATGCGACGGCGATTCCTCATGCCGTGTGCGCTCGCCCTCGCCGCAGGGCTCGCGGCCTTGACGGCCGCCACCACCGCTCGAGGGGCAGAGACCAACACGCTCTCCGTCGTCGGCCCGTGGACGGGCGCGGACGAACAGTCGTTCCGTGCCGTCCTCGACGACTTCCAGCAGCAGAACCCGACGCTCACGGTCACCTATGCCGCGGCGCCGGACGGCGTCGCGTCCACGATCGGGGCTGCGGCAGCATCCAGCTCCGGGACCAAGCACGACGTCGCGGTGCTCTCGCTCCCGTCAGAGCTGGAGCAGCTCCAGGCGATGGCGCGTGCCGGCACCCTCGAGCCGATCGAGTTCGCCGTCCCGGCTTTCCGGACGGCCTTCGCGTCCTCCTGGAAGCGGCTCGGCTCGGTCGACGGCAAGCTGTTCGCGCTGCCGGTCAAGGCAACGAATCGCTCCGCGTTCTGGTTCGACCAGCGGCTCCTCCGCAGCCAGGGACTGGCCGCGCCGGCCTCCTGGAAGGCGCTCCTGCGGGTCTCGGACGCGCTCGCGGGGAAGGGCGTGACGCCGTTCGCGGTCGGCGGCGCAAGCGCGATCGCGCTGCCGGGCCTCTTCCAGAACGTCTACCTGATGCTGCAGGGAAACCAGCGCTACGACCAGCTCATGCGTGGCGCAATCCCGTGGACCGACGCGACGGTGCGCGATTCGCTGCGCCTCATGCGCGGCTCGCTGGTTCAGCCGAACCGCATCGCCGGCGGCCTCGACTCGCTCAGGTCGCCGTTCACGGGCGCCGTCCAGAAGGTGTTCGGCACCCCCGTGAAGAGCGCGATGGTGATCGGCGGTAGCGACGTGATCCCGGTGCTGCAGTCCGCCAAGGCCGTCCGGCCGCTGACGCAGTTCGGCGTCTTCCCGTTCCCGACCGCCGACGGCAAGGGCCCGCCGCGCGTGATCGGCGACGCCCAGGTGGCCGTCATGCTGGAGGACACCCCGGCGGCGCGGGCGTTCGTCAGCTACCTGGCCACGGGCCAGGCGGGCTCGATCTGGGCCAAGCGGGACGTCGCCTTCCTCTCGCCCAACCGCAAGGTCGACCTGCGCTCGTACCCGGCTGCGGTGCGGCCGCTCGCGACCGCGCTGACGCACGCGACCGTGTTCCGCTTCGGCATCGCCGACGCGGCCACCCCCGAGTTCAAGGCGACGTTCAACCGGCTGCTCGCCGAGTACGTCCGCAACCCGGCACGCGTGAGCCAGATCACGGCACAGCTCCAGGCGGCGGCCACCCGCGCCTAGCCACCCGGCGCCGGCCGTCAACACGGCAACGGCGGGCCGCTCTCTCCCCGCCCGCCGTTGCCGCCTCCCGGATAGCTCGGGGGAGCGTCAGCCGAGCGGATCGAAGCGCGCGGTGAAGTGGCGCAGCTGCGCCGGCTGCTCGACGATCCGCAGGCCGCACAGCTCGTGCGCGCGGGCAGCGACGGAGGCGCAGACCTCGATCACGTAGTCGACGTGGCTCTGCGTGTAGGTGCGGCGCGGGATCGCGAGGCGGACGAGGTCCATCGCCGCCGGCTGCTCGGCGCCGTCCGGGCTGCGGCCGAACATGACGGTGCCGATCTCGCAGCCGCGCACGCCGCCGGCCTCGTAGAGCGCGACCGCGGACCGCCTGGCCAGGGTACTCGAGGGGCGGCACGTGCGGGAGGAACGCGCGCGCGTCGATGTAGACCGCGTGCCCGCCGGGTGGCCGCACGACCGGGACGCCCACGCGCTCCAGGCCTTCGGCGAGGTAGGCGGTCGAGCGGACGCGGTAGCGGAGATAGTCGTGGTCGACCGCCTCCCGCAAGCCCTGTGCGATCGCCTCCAGGTCGCGACCGGCGAGGCCGCCGTAGGTGGGGAAGCCCTCGGTCAGGATCAGCAGGTTGCGGCAGCGCTCCGCGAGCTGCGCGTCGTTGACCGCCAGCCAGCCGCCGATGTTGGCGAGCGGGTCCTTCTTCGCACTGATCGTCATCCCGTCGGCGAGCGACGCCATTTCGCGCACGATCTCGGCCACGGCCCGGCCTGCCTGACCGGGCTCACGCTCGCGGATGAACCACGTGTTCTCGGCGAAACGGCAGGCGTCGAGGAACAGCGGCACGCCGTGGCGGTCGCAGGCGGCGCGCACCGCGCGGAGGTTTTCGAGCGAGACGGGCTGGCCGCCGCCGGAGTTGTTCGTGACGGTCACGAAGACCACGGGGACGTGCTCCGCCCCGCGCTCGGCGAGCAGCGACTCGAGCGCAGCGACGTCCATGTTCCCCTTGAACGGGTGCTCGGCAGCCGCGTCGAGCCCCTCCGCGATCAGGAGGTCGACCGCCTCCGTGCTCGAACACGACTGCTCCCAGGCTGTCACACTGCGGTCATGAGCGGGCTGACGATCGCCGCAGTCGTCGTCGGAGTGCTGCTCGTCCTGATGCTCGCCGGCGCCGCGCGGATGCTCTGGCGGCTCTACCGCGGCGAGGAGGAGATGGAGTCCGGCGGCTCGCTCGGCCGGCAGCTCTTCGGCCGGCACAAGAGCGACCCCTGAGCTCCGGTCTCGGCGCCGAGCCGACTGCTGAGACTCAGACCGGCGGTTGCGGGTCGTACTGGATGTAGCGGCGCACCTCCTGGGCCCGCT
>DASTPC010000230.1:0-5279 GCA_035720085.1 Gaiellaceae bacterium | reverse complement strand
CCCGGATCGAGTCGGGCCACCCCGAGCCGGCCGACGACGTCGCCGAACTGCGCTGGTTCGCCGCGGACGACCTGCCGGGCCCAGACGAGCTGGCGTTCAGCAACACGGCGCAGGTCCTCGACCAATGGCGCCGCACCCGCTTGCTCGCGCAGGCCGGGGATCCGCACACCTGTGCAGATCCCCGGCCGCGCGGAGATCCCTAAAGGCGTCGGCCTTCGGCCGCCGCAAACGCAGCTTGTGGCACACGAGCATGCTTGACGCGTCGGCCTTCGGTCGTCACGAGAGCGTTTCTGGCGCGAACAACGTCGGGCTCGGCCAGCGAAAGCCCCCGAGTCTTGTGACGATCAGTTACGAGGTTCGCGCTGCTGCGGCGGCCGGAGGCCTTCAGGGATCTTCGCGCGGTCACGGGTCCGCACAGGTGTGCGGATCTTCCGGTGCGAGTACTCAGCACTGCGGCCGCGACAGCGGCCGCCTTTGGGGATCTTCGCGCGGTCATGGATCCGCATAGGTGTGCGGATCCGTGACCTTGCGCCAAGAAAAAGGAGCCGGCGGGGGGACGCCGGCTCCGGGACAGGGAGAGGGAGAGAAGCCTCAGGCGGCGGCGAGGCCGAGCGAGCGCTCGATCGCGCCCTTCGGCTGCGCGCCGATCGCGGCGGCCGAGGGCTCGCCGTCCTTGAAGAGGATCATCGTCGGGATCGAGGCGATGCCGTACCGGTCGGCCAGCTCGCGCTCCTCGTCGATGTTCACCTTCACGAGCTTCACCTCGCCGGCGCGCTCCTCCACGATCTTGTCGAGGACGGGAGCGACGGCGTGGCACGGGCCGCACCATTCGGCCCAGAAATCCACGATCACCGGGGTGTCGCTCTTGATGACCTCCAGGTCGAAGGTCGACTCGGTTACTGCAGTTGCCATGCGGTCCTTTCAGTTTGTGGCAGACGGGGGTTCCTCGAATGTCAACGAATGATGCCCCGAACCTCTTCCCTAGAATCGTTCGGGATGTTCGCATCCCTGCCGGACAAGCCCGACCAGCCGGCACTGGAGCTCGAGATCCTCGACGCGTGGGAGCGGGAGCGGACGTTCGAGCGGCTACGCGAGCAGAACGCGGACGGCCCGCGCTTCAGCTTCGTCGACGGCCCGGTGACCGCCAACCGGATGGTGCTCGGGGTCCACACCGCGTGGGGGCGCACGCTGAAGGACGTCTTCCAGCGCTACAAGGCGTTACGCGGCTATCACCAGCGCTACCAGAACGGGTTCGACTGCCAGGGCCTCTGGATCGAGGTCGGCGTCGAGCGCGAGCTGGGGCTGAACTCCAAGCGGGAGATCGAGGAGTACGGCCTGGCGGAGTTCGCGCGCCGCTGCCGAGAGGTGGTCGCCAAGTCGTCCCGGGCGCTGACCGAGGGCTCGATCCGGCTCGGCCAGTGGATGGACTGGGGGAACGACTACTTCACGTTCTCCGACACGAACATCGAGTACATCTGGCGCTTCCTGAAGCTCGTCCACGAGCGCGGCTGGCTCTACCTCGGCCACCGCTCGACCGAGTGGTGCCCGCGCTGCGGGACGTCGATCTCGGCGCACGAGCTGCACGGCCACTACGAGGAGCGCACGGACCCCTCGCTCTTCGTGCGCTTCCCGCTCGCCGACCGCGAGGGGGAGGCGCTCGTGGTCTGGACGACGACTCCGTGGACGCTGCCGGCCAATGTCGCCGCGGCGGTGCACCCGGACGCCGAGTACGGGCTGCTCGAGAGCGGCGACTGGGTGGCGACCCCGCTCTTCCCGGACGCGACGTTCACACGCCGCGTGCGCGGCACCGAGCTCGTGGGCCTGCGCTACCGCGGCCCGTTCGACACGCTCACGCCGGGCGCCGCGGTCGAGCACCGCGTGATCCCCTGGGACGCCGTCGCGCTCGACACGGGCACGGGCATCGTCCACATCGCGCCGGGGTGCGGCGGCGAGGACTTCGAGCTCTCGCGCGAGCACGGGCTGGCGGTGCTGACGCCGGTGGACGAGAGCGGCCGCTTCTACCCGGACTACGGCTGGATGCACGGGCTCTCGACGGTCGAGGCGGCGGAGCAGATCGTCGGCGACCTGGGCGACCGCAGCCTGCTCGTCCGCGCCGAGACCGTGGAGCACTCCTATCCGTACTGCTGGCGCTGCCACACGCCGCTGATCTTCCGCATCTCCGACGACTGGTTCATCTCGGTCGAGGAGCTGCGGCAGCCGCTGCTGGACGCGAACGCGACGGTCGAGTGGACGCCGGCGTACATGGGGAAGCGGATGGACGACTGGCTGCGCAACATGGGCGACTGGAACATCTCGCGGCGCCGCTACTACGGGCTGCCGCTGCCGTTCTACCCCTGCGCGTGCGGCCACCTCAACGTGGTCGGCTCGCGCGCCGAGCTCGCGGAGCGTGCGACGGGCGGGCTCGAGCAGCTGGAGGAGCTGCGGCGGCCGTGGATCGACGAGGTGCCGGTCCGCTGCGCCGAGTGCGGCGACGAGGTGCGCCGGATCGCCGAGGTCGGCGACGTCTGGCTGGACGCCGGGATCGTCCCGTTCTCGACGCTCGGCTGGCAGAGCCCCGAATACGTACCCGAGGGGTACGCGACGGGCGCTGCGAAGGGCCTCACGACGGCCGACCTGCCCGACCACGCCTACTGGGAGGAGTGGTTCCCCGCCGACTGGATCTCGGAGATGCGCGAGCAGATCCGCCTCTGGTTCTACTCCCAGCTCATCATGTCGGTCGCCCTGACCGGGCGCTCGCCGTTCAGGCGGGTGCTCGGCTACGAGAAGATGCTCGACGAGACCGGGCGGGAGATGCACAGCTCCTGGGGGAACACGATCGACGCGCCCGACGCCTTCGCGCGGATGGGTGCCGACGTGATGCGCTGGCAGTACTGCGCCCAGCCGCCCGACCGCAACCTGCTGTTCGGCTTCGGGCCGGCGCACGAGATCCAGGGCAAGCTCCTCCGCCTGTGGCACTCGGCGAAGTTCCTGGTCGACTACGGCAACCTCGAGGGCTTCGAGCCGCGGCTCGCCGACCTCGCGGGCGGCCCGGAGGGCGAGCTGCGGCCGCTCGACCGCTGGCTGGTGGCGCGGACGCGCCGGCTCGTCGCCGACGCGACGGCGGCGTACGAGCGCTGGCTGGCGGTGGACGTCGTCCGTGCGTTCGAGGGGTTCGTGGAGGATCTCTCGAACTGGTACATCCGCCGCTCGCGGCGGCGCTTCTGGGAGGGCGACGAGGTCGCGCTGCGGACGCTCTGGTACGCGCTCGTGACGGGCATGCGCGTCGTCTCGCCGGTCCTGCCGTTCCTCGCCGAGCATCTCTGGCGCGTGCTCGCCGTCCCGGCCGAGGGGGCGGCGGGCTCGGTCTTCCTGGCCGGCTGGCCGGAGCAGGCGGACGCCGACGACCGGCTGCTCGCGGAAGTGGCGCAGGTGCGCCGGGCGGTGGGGCTCGGGCATCAGGCCCGGCAGGCGGCGGGCATCAAGGTGCAGCAGCCGTTGCGGACGCTCGTCGTCGAGGGCGCCCCGCTCGCCGAGGCGCACGCCGCCGAGATCGCCGACGAGCTGCGCGTCAAGGAGGTCGTGTTCGGTCAGGTGGAGGCCGAGCTGCGCGTGAAGCCGAACCTGCCGGTGCTCGGCCCGAAGCTCGGCAAGGAGCTCGGCGCAGTGCGCGCCGCGCTTGCGGCCGGCGAGCTCGAGGAGCTCGAGGACGGGCGCTTCCAGGTCGGGGGGCACGTGCTCGAGCGGGACGAGGTGCTCGTCGAGCGCGCCGGCAAGGAGGGCTGGGCGGTGGCGGCCGAGGAGGGCGTGACGGTCGCGCTCGACGTCGCCGTCGACGAGGGCCTCGAGCGGGAGCGGCGGGTGTACGAGCTGATCCGGCGGGTGAACGCGATGCGTAAGGACGCGGGGCTCGAGCTGAGCGACCGCATCCGCCTGACGATCCCCGCTGCCGACAGCGACCTGCTCGCGCACGCCGACTGGATCAAGGCGGAGACACTGGCGGTCGAGCTCGAGACCGACGGCGGCGAGGCGCCCGCGATCGCGCGCGCCGACGGCTGACCGGCCCGCAGCCCGTCTAGTGGTGGTGCTCGGCGGCCTCCGCTTCTGCCTTCGTCCGGTGCACGGTGCCGTCCGGGTGCTCCGGCGGTGAGTAGAGCGAGTAGAGCTTCAGCTCCGCGTCGCCCGTGTTCACGACGTTGTGCCAGACGCCGGCCGGGACGATCACGGCCCAATCGTCCTCGACGTCGTGGTGCTCCGCGACCTCGTCCTCGCTGCTCCCGAACTCGGCGCGCCCGCGGCCCTGCTCGATCCGGAGGAACTGGTCGCGGTCGTGATGCGCCTCCCAGCCGACGTCCTCGCCCGGCGCGAGCCGCATCACGGTGAGCTGGGTGTGCTCGCCGGTGAAGACGACCGTCCGGAACGTCTCGTTGTCGAGCGTCTCGCGCTCGATGTCGCCGACCCAGCCGAGCATCGCTGCTCCTTTCGATCGCGTCCGCCGTCTACGAGTGGAACCTAGCGCCGGCGCTGCGTCCCGCGTCTCAGTCGCCGGCCACGAAGAAGACCCAGTCGCCGTCCGGCTCGATCCCCGCGCGCCAGCCGAGATAGCCGGTGCCCGGCACGAAGACGCGGTCGGCGCCGCCGAGCGGCTCGAGCAGCGCGCGCTCGTGCGCGGTCAGCTCGTCGGCCCGGGAAAGGTCGTAGGCGAACGGCCACACGTAGAGGCCGCGCGAGAGCGTGTAGGGGAGCTTCAGGACGGCCGCGAGCGCCTCGAGCGGGCGGGCCCCCGCGTCGTCCAGCTTCTGCCAGTACGCGACCGGCCCGCCCGCGACCGGACCGCCGAACGTGTAGCGGAAGCCGTCGTCGAGCAGCGGTCGCAGCGCCTCGTAGTCCCCGGCCTCGGCGGCGGCGAGCACGGCTGCGTGGGTGCGGGCGACCGGCGCGGGGAGCCCCTGCGTCCCCGCCTCGGTGGACGTCGTCGCCGTCTCGGTTTCCGTCACCGCCGTCGTCTCGGTGACGGTCGTCTCGCCGGCTCCGGCCCGGCCGAGAAGCAGGCCCGCTGCGACGCCCGCCCCGAGCAGGGCGACCACGACGAGGACGCGGAGCATCTAGTCGGCGTCTGCCAGCGCCAGCTCGCGCCGCAACTCCACGGGCAGCCGGAAGGTGACGTCCTCGTCGACCATCCGGAACGGCTCGATCCGCTCCACGCCGCGCGCGCGGAACCAGTCGCAGACGCGGCCGACGAGCTTCTCGGGAGCGGACGCACCGGAGGTGACGCCCACTGT
>DASTPC010000229.1:0-13520 GCA_035720085.1 Gaiellaceae bacterium | reverse complement strand
GTCGTCTACGGGTTCGCGGGCCAGGTGGACGGCATCGTCGCCGCCATCCGCGGCGAGCTCGGCGCCGACGCGCAGGCGGTGGCGACCGGGGGGCTGGCCGAGCTCGTCGCCCCTCATGCCGCCACGATCGCCTCGGTCGACCCGCACCTGACGCTCGACGGGCTGCGGCTCGTCTGGGAGCTGAACCGCTGACGGGCACCTCGGACGCTTCGCGTCCGAATCACCTCGGCAATTCGCTTGTACGCTGAGGTCATGGTCGAACCGGCCGCCTATGCCGTCTTTCTCGGCGCCGCGCTCGCGCTGCTCGTCGTCCCCGGCCCCGCCGTGCTCTACATCGTCGCCCGCTCGGTGCACCAGGGCCGGCGCGCTGGGCTCGCGTCCGTGCTCGGGATCCACGTCGGCACGCTCGTGCACGTGCTCGCCGCGACGGTCGGGCTCTCGGCGCTCCTCGCCTCCTCGGCGACGGCGTTCACCGTCGTCAAGCTGCTCGGCGCCGCCTACCTCGTGTACCTCGGGATCAGGACGCTCGCCGGCCGCGGTGACCGCGGCGTCGAGGCGTCGCCGAGTGGGCCGACGCGGGGCCGGCGCCGCGACTTCGCCGAGGGGATCGTCGTCAACGTCCTCAACCCGAAGACGGCGCTCTTCTTCGTGGCGTTCCTGCCGCAGTTCGTCGACCCCGACGCCGGCGCGGCGACGCTGCAGATCCTCGTCCTGGGGCTGACGTTCATGCTGCTCGGGCTCGTCACGGACTCGCTCTGGGCGCTGGCGGCGGGAACGGCTGGGGACTGGCTGCGCGGCCACCGCGGCTTCCTCCGGGCCCAGCGCTGGGTCTCGGGCTCGATCTACCTCGGCCTGGGCGCGCTCACCGCCCTCGCCGGGCCGCACCGCTCGTCCCGCTGAACGTGGCCTCGGCCGGCGCCGCGTACGGGCACGTCCGCGAACGGCTCGCCGGCGGCCGGCCGGTGATCCTCGACGGCGGGGTCGCGACGGAGCTGCAGCGGGTCGCGCCGGCGGACGGCCGCACCCCGGATGCGACCCTCTGGGGGACCTGGGCGCTGTACCGCGCGCCGGCCGCGGTCGAGCAGGTGCACCGCAGCTACGTCGACGCCGGCTGCCATGTGATCTCGACCGACACCTGGTCGATCCTGTCGGCGCCCGAGGCCGTCGGAGCGGGCGCGCCGCACGGGCGCGGCCCGACCCACTGGATGGACGTGGCGCGGCTCGGCGTCCGGCTCGCCCGGCAGGCGGTCGCCGAGCGTGGGCGCGAGGGCGAGTGCGCCGTTGCGTTCACGATCTCGGAGGAGGCGAACTCGCCCTCCCGCCGGGAGACCCTGCGGCTGCTGGCGCGCGTCTTCCAGGACGCGCCGCCGGACCTGATCCTGCTCGAGACGCTCACCCTGATCCGCGAGCCGGAGACGTTCGACACCCTCGAGCTGCTGCTCGAGACCGGGCTCCCGGTCTGGCTCTCCTTCCGCCGCTGCCGCCACGGCGTCTGCGGCGTCTACGGCGAGCACTGGGGGCCGCCGGAGGGCGACCTCTTCGGCCGCGCGGCGCGGCGCTTCGAGGAGCTCGGGGCCGGGGCGCTGCTGATCAACTGCCTGCCGGTCGACCACGTCCCCGGCATGCTCTCGTGGCTGCGCGACTTCACCGACCTGCCGCTGGGCGTCTACCCGAACCTCGGCTACCTCGGCGGCTCCAGCTGGCGCTTCGACCCGCGCATCGGGCCGGCCGACTACGCGGAGCTCGCGACCGGCTGGCGGGAGGAGGGCGCGCAGATCGTCGGCGGCTGCTGCGGTGTCACGCCCGAGCACGTCGCGGCCGTCGCCCGCGCGCTCGAGGGGACGAGCGCGGGCTCCAAGCGGGTCGCGCCGCACCCGCGCGCGGAAGGCGACCCCGTCGCCGCGCCGGAGCCGTGGCCGGACGAACGGGGCCGCGTCCTGTTCCCGCTGCCGTTCCCGGAGCTCACGGTCGACGCGGGCGTCTTCGTGCCGACCCAGGGCAGCTACCTGCTCTGGCGGCACCTGTTCGAGACCGGCGCCGGCGCAGGCGAGGCCTGCCTCGACGTCGGCTGCGGCTGCGGCATCCTCGCCGTCCAGCTGGCGCTGAACGAGGCGCGCTCGGTGCACGCGATCGACATCGACCGGAACGCGGTCGCGAACACGCTCGCCAACGCGTTCCGCAACGGGGTCGCGGAGCGCGTCACCGGCGTCGACGTCGACCTCTACCAGTGGGAGCCGGACGAGCGCTACGACCTGGTGGTCGCGAGCCTGTACCAGATGCCGGTCGACCCGTTCGGCGAGGCGAGCGGGCACCGGCCGCTCGACTACTGGGGGCGGAGCCTGCTCGACCACTTCCTGCGCCTTCTGCCGGGCTTGCTGGCCGAGGACGGGCGCGCGCTGGTGATGCAGCTCTCGATCGTCGGCCAGCAGGAGACGGCGCGGCGCCTCGCCGTGTCCGGCCTCGAGGCCCGCGTGGTCGACTTCGGCTTCTTCTCCTTCGGGCCGCTGTTCGAGGCGAACAAGGCGCAGATCGAGCGGGTCGAGGAGCTCTCCGACGCCTACCACCTGCGGGTCGCCGACGAGGACGTGATGGTCGCGTACCTGCTCGAGATCACCCGTTCTTAGCGTTGTTCCCTGGACGACGGGTCGCGGCCGGAGGCCGGCTTCGCCGGCCGGGAGGCCTGTCACGTCGCCGCCACTGAACCGCGGGAAAGGGAGGGGGTGGGGGAACCATGGGTTCCCCCACGATCTAACCGCCGCCGTAGACCGAGATCGGCAGCTCGAGCGTGACCTCGTCGCCCGGCGGCAGCTCGGCCTCCAGGGCCTCCACCAGCGCGCGCGCGCCCGGGGCGGCCGCGAACAGCCGCAGCTCGACGTCCGCGATCGTCGGCAGCTGGACGAGCTCCTGCTTGAACGGGCGCGGGAAACGGCCGCGGCCCAGGTACCAGCCGTAGAACTTCTTCAGGAAGCCGGTGGCCTTGCGCTCGCCGAGCTCTCTGACGGTCTCGCGGACGAACAGCACGAGCTCCGCGACGACCTCCTCGCGCGAGGGCTCCCCCGCGTCGCCGTCGACGATCTCCCGCAGCGTCCAGGGGTTGCCCTGCGCGCTCCGACCGACCATCACGGCCGCGGCGCCGGTCGTCGCGAGCACTGCCTGGGCGCGCGCCCGAGAGGTGACGTCCCCCGAGGCGATCACCGGCACGTCGACGAGCGAGACGAGCTCGGCCGTAAGCGAATGGTCGGCGGTGCCGGTGTACATCTGCTGCGCGGAGCGGGGGTGGAGCGTCAGCGTCGCGGCGCCCGCCTCGACGAGCCGCGGGCCGACCTCGAGCGCCGTGCGCGAGCCGTCGCGCAGGCCGCGCCGCATCTTCACCGAGACGGGGACGTCGACCGCGCGGGCGACCGACTCGACGATCCGGCAGGCCCGGTCGGGCTCGTCCAGCAGGCTCGCGCCGGCGCCGGTCTTCGTCACCTTGCGCACCGGGCAGCCGAAGTTGACGTCGACGATGTCGGCGCCGGCAGCCTCGACCATGCGCGCCGCCTCGCCCATCGCCCGCGGCTCCGACCCGAAGATCTGGATCGCCAGCGGGTGCTCGTCGGCGCCGACGCGGAGGTAGCCGAGTGTGCGCTCGTTGCGGTGCTCGATCCCTGCGCAGCTGACCATCTCCGAGCAGACGAGGCCCGCGCCGAAGCGCCGCCCCTGGCGCCGGAAGGCCTGCACGCTGACGCCCGCCATCGGCGCCAGCACCAGGCGCGTGGGGATCTCCACGGGCCCGATCGACCAGCTCGAGCGCAGGTCGGGGTCCATTCGCGGCATGGTAGTCGGCCCCTGTTGACCACCGGCAGCGGCGCGGCTACCATTCGCGGCCGCGTGGCGCGCAGGCGCCGCGTTTCCTTTCGGGCACGTGGTGGGAGGCCGTAACGGTGAAGGACGTGATCCTCACTCCTGAGGGCTACGAGAACCTCAAGAAGGAGCTCGAGCACCTGCGGACGGAGAAGCGGCGCGAGGTCGCCGAGCGCATCCGCGTCGCGCGCGAGTTCGGCGACATCGCCGAGAACGCGGAATACGACGACGCGAAAAACGAGCAGGCGATGCTCGAGCACAAGATCGCCCAGCTCGAGGAGCGACTCCTCGACGCGCGGGTGATCGACACCGGCGAGGTCGACACGAGCGTCGTCTCGATCGGCTCGGTCGTCAGGCTCCGGGACGTCGACGCGAAGCAGACCGTCGAGTACCACATCGTCGGCTCCGCCGAGGCGAACCCGGCCGAGCAGAAGCTCTCGAACGAGTCGCCGGTCGGCAAGGCGATCATGGGGCGCAAGAAGGGCGAGACGGTCGAGGTCGCGGTGCCGCGCGGGACGCTGAAATTCAAGATCATGGAGATCAAGGCCGCGTAGGACGAGGCTCGCCTCGTCCTACGGCGAGCGGGCTGCGGACGTCACGTGCGGCGGGCCCGCGGCCCGACCCGAGCGTGACCGACACCACGACACCTTCGCCGAAGCGCTTCCCCGACCGGGACGAGGTCGCGGCGGTCCGTGACGAGGCCGAGCCGCTCGAGCCCGGCGGCGAGGCGAAGGCGAGCCGGCGTCTCGCGGGCCGCGCGATGGCGCGGCGCGGGATGGGGAAGCTCGTCTTCCTCGACCTTGTCGACCGCTCCGGCCGGATCCAGGTGATCTGCGACACGGCGCGGACGGGGGAGATCGACGTCCACCTCGGCGACGTGGTCGGCGTCGTCGGGCGGCCGGCGAAGTCGAAGCGCGGCGAGCCGTCGCTCGCGGCCGACGAGGTTGTCCTGCTGGCCCGCAACACGCAGCCGCTACCCGACACGTTCCACGGGCTCACCGACGTCGAGCTGCGCTACCGCAAGCGCTACCTCGACCTGCTGGTGAACGAGGAGACGCGCGCCGACTTCCTCCTGCGCTCGCGGATCGTGACGGCGATCCGGCGCTTCCTCGACGAGGACGGCTTCGTCGAGGTGGAGACGCCCGTGCTGCAGCCGCGATACGGCGGCGCGTTCGCACGCCCGTTCGTGACGCACTCGAACGAGCTGGATGCCGACTACTACCTGCGGATCGCCACCGAGCTCTACCTCAAGCGGCTGATCGTGGGCGGCCTGGAGCGCGTCTACGAGCTCGGGAAGGACTTCCGCAACGAGGGCGTCTCGTACAAGCACCAGCCCGAGTTCACGATGCTCGAGTGGTACGAGGCCTACGCGGACTACCGGGACACGATGGAGCGGATCGAGCGCCTCGTCGAGCGCGTCGCGCAGGAGGCACTGGGGACCACGCTCGTCACGTTTCGCGGGAACGAGCTCGACCTGCGCGCGCCGTGGCGGCGCGTTCGCTTCGTCGAGGCGCTCGAGCAGCACGAGCTCTGGACGCGCGATCCCGACGAGCTGCGCGCCTGGCTGCACGAGCGCGGCGTCGACACCGGCGCCGACCGCGACTGGGCCCAGCTCGTCGACCACGCGTTCAGCCACTTCGTCGAGCCGGCGCTGATCCAGCCGACCATCGTCCACGACTACCCGATCGAGCTCTCGCCCTTCGCGCGTTCCACGGACGGCGACCCGACGCTGACCGAGCGCTTCGAGTACTTCGCGGGCGGGATGGAGCTCGGCAACGCGTTCACCGAGATCAACGACGCGGCGGAGCAGGCGGTCAGGTTCGCGATGCAGGCCGAGCAGGCCGACGGCGAGCACGGCGACCCCGACTACGTCGAGGCGCTCTCCTACGGCATGCCCCCGACCGGCGGCCTCGGCCTCGGCATCGACCGCCTGACGATGCTCCTCGCGGGCAGGGAGACGATCCGGGACGTCGTCCTCTTCCCGGCGCTGCGCTCGACGGACCCGTCGGCGTAGGGCGAACCCGGTCGGCGCGACGCTCGCGTCAGGCCGCGGCGCGCTCGCGCTCGTGCTCGAGCACGTCGGCGAGGATGTCGTCCAGCGTCCGCTCCGGCTCCCAGCCGATCGCGGCCGTCGCCTTCTCCGTCGACGGGATCCGGTGGAGCATGTCCTCGATCCCGTGCTCGTAGACGCGCTCGTACGGGACGTGGACGATCTCGGCGTCAGAGCCGGTCAGCTCGAGCACACGGCGGGCGAGGTCGGCGATCGAGATGCGGTTCTGCGAGCCGACGTTGTAGATCTCGCCCGACACCCCCGACTCCATCAGCCCGTCGAGCGCGCGGACCGTGTCCGCGACGTGGCAGAAGCAACGCGTCTGCGCGCCGTCACCGAAGACCTCCAGCGGGCCGCCCAAGAGCGCCGCGCGGACGAACCGCGGCACGACCATCCCGTACTGGCCGCTCTGGCGCGGCCCGACGGTGTTGAACAGGCGGACGATCACGCAGTCGAGGTCGCGCTCCTGGTGGTGGGCGAGGGCGAGGAACTCGTCCATCGCCTTCGAGTCGGCATACGCCCAGCGCCGCTGCGTCGTCGGCCCGTAGATCCGGCGCGCCGTCTCGTCGAGCGGCACCTCCTCCCGGTGGTCGCCGTAGACCTCCGAGGTCGAGGCGACGAGCACCCGCTTGCCGAAGCGGTTGCAGTGCTCGAGCACGATCTCCGTCCCCTGCAGGTTCGTGACCAGCGTCTTGACCGGCTGCTCGACGATCAGGCGCACACCCACGGCCGCCGCCAGGTGGTAGACGACGTCGCACTTGTGCACCAGCTCGTTGACGACGGCCGGCGAGAGGACGGAGTCGACGACGAGATGGAAGTCGCGCCGGTCGGAGAGATGCGCGACGTTGTCGAGCGACCCGGTCGAGAGGTCGTCGAGCGCCCACACCTCGTCGCCGGCGTCGAGCAGGCGGTCGGCGAGGTGCGAGCCGATGAAGCCGGCGCCGCCGGTGATCAGCACCCTACGAGCCACGATCGGCGAACACTACCGAGGGGCGCCGAGCGCCGTTTCGGCCTCGACCTGGGCGTCGGCTACGATGCCACTCGAGCCTTCGACCCGGAGCCGGCACACAGCAGACTCCGGAGATCCATGCGGAAAGGGGGGTCGAGGGAACGTGTTCGAGCGCTTCACAGAGCGAGCCAGGCAGGTCGTCGTCCTCGCCCAGGACGAGGCCCGCGCCCTCAAGCACAACTACATCGGGACGGAGCACATCCTGCTCGGGCTTCTCCGCGAGGAGGAGGGCCTGGCCGCGCGCGTGCTCGAGTCCCTCGACATCACCGTCGAGGAGGTGCGCGCGCAGGTCGCGCGGATCGTCGGCCAGGGCGACGAGGTGACGACCGGGCAGATCCCGTTCACGCCGCGCGCCAAGAAGGTGCTCGAGCTCGCCCTCCGCGAGGCGCTCTCGCTGGGTCACGACTACATCGGCACCGAGCACATCCTGCTCGGCCTCGTCCGCGAGAACGAGGGTGTTGCCGCGCGGATCCTGCTCGACTTCGACGCCGACGCCGAGAAGATCCGCAACGAGATCATCCGCATGCTCTCCGGCCCCGGCCGCCGCCAGTCCGGCGCGTCCGGCAGCGCGGCGAGCGAGAAGGCGAAGAGCTCGAAGCTACTCGACCAGTTCGGGCGCAACCTGACGAAGCAGGCGACCGAGGGGAAGCTCGACCCCGTCGTCGGCCGGCAGACCGAGATCGAGCGCGTGATGCAGATCCTCTCGCGCCGGCAGAAGAACAACCCGGTGCTGATCGGCGAGCCGGGCGTCGGCAAGACCGCCGTCGTCGAGGGCCTCGCCGCGCGCATCGCCGCCAACCAGGTGCCTGAGCTGCTCAAGGGCAAGCAGATCTACACGCTCGACCTGGCCGCGCTGGTCGCGGGCTCGAAGTACCGGGGCGAGTTCGAGGAGCGCCTGAAGAAGGTGATGAAGGAGATCACCCAGCGCGGCGACATCATCCTGTTCATCGACGAGCTCCACAACCTCGTCGGCGCCGGCGCCGCCGAAGGCGCGATCGACGCCGCCTCGATCCTGAAGCCGGCGCTCGCCCGCGGCGAGCTGCAGACGATCGGCGCGACCACGCTCGACGAGTACCGCAAGTACCTGGAGCGCGACGCCGCGCTCGAGCGGCGCTTCCAGCAGGTGCGCGTGGAGGAGCCGTCGATCGACGACACCGTCCAGATCCTCCGCGGCCTGCGCGACCGCTACGAGGCGCACCATCGCTGCAAGATCTCCGACGAGGCGCTCCGCTCGGCCGCCGTGCTGGCCGACCGCTACATCCAGGACCGGCACCTGCCCGACAAGGCGATCGACCTGATCGACGAGGCCGGGTCGCGCCTGCGGATCCGGACGATGTCGGCGCCTCCGCGCTACCGCGAGCTCGAGGACGAGATCGAGAAGGTGCGCGCCGACAAGGAGGCTTCGATCGAGGCGCAGGAGTTCGAGAAGGCCGCCTCGCTGCGCGACAAGGAACGCAAGCTGACGCAGAAGAAGAAGGAGCTCGAGGACAACTGGCGGAACGAGGCCGACGAGGAGCAGCCGGAGGTCGGCGAGGACGAGATCGCCGACATCGTCTCGATGTGGACGGGTATCCCGGTCTTCAAGCTCACCGAGGCGGAGTCGCAGAAGCTGATCCGGATGGAGGACGAGCTCCACAAGCGCGTGATCGGCCAGCACCAGGCGATCGTCGCCGTCTCCAAGGCGATCCGCCGCGCCCGCGCCGGGATCAAGGACCCGAAGCGGCCGACCGGGTCGTTCATCTTCCTCGGCCCGTCCGGCGTCGGCAAGACGGAGCTCGCGCGCACGCTGGCCGAGTTCCTGTTCGGGGACGAGGACGCGATGATCCAGGTGGACATGTCGGAGTACATGGAGAAGCACTCCGTGTCCCGGCTCGTCGGCTCCCCGCCCGGCTACGTCGGCTACGACGAGGGCGGCCAGCTGACGGAGGCCGTCCGGCGCAAGCCCTACTCGGTCGTCCTGCTCGACGAGATCGAGAAGGCGCACCCGGACGTGTTCAACATCCTCCTGCAGATCCTGGAAGACGGGAAGCTGACCGACGCGCAGGGACGCAAGGTCGACTTCCGCAACACGATCGTGATCATGACGTCGAACATCGGCGCCGCCTCGATCTCGAAGAACCTCTCGCTCGGCTTCACGGTCGGCGAGGAGACCGGGCTCTCCTACGACGACATGAAGGCCCGCGTGATGGGCGAGCTGAAGAAGGTCTTCCGGCCCGAGCTCTTGAACCGGATCGACGAGATCATCGTCTTCCACAAGCTCGAGAAGGACGAGATCTTCGAGATCGTCGACCTGATGATGAAGCGGCTCCGCGACCAGATGGCGATCCACGGCGCCTCGATCGAGCTGACCGACGACGCCAAGGAGCTGCTCGTCACCGAGGGCTACGACCCGGCGATGGGCGCACGGCCGCTGCGCCGCTCGATCCAGCGGCTGATCGAGGACCCGCTGGCCGACTTCGTGCTCGGCCGCGACCTCAGCGAGGGCTCGACGATCGTGATCGACCGCAAGGCCGATCCCGGCCCGGACGAGCCGCTGGTCGAGATCCGCGTCATCGAGGGCGAGGTCTCACCCGAGCCCGTGACGGTGCCGGCGGACGAGCCCGAGGCTCCCGCCGAGAACGGCACGCCGTAGGCGCACGTCCCCCGCGCCCCCGACGAGGGAGCGCGGGGGACGTCACCACTCGACCAGCTTCCAGATCTCCGGCTCGAGCCGCGCGTCCTCGCCGATCTCGGCGAAGATCGAAACGGCCAGCTTCAGCTCGGCCATCGACTCCTCCTCGCGGCCGGCCTCGCGCAGCAGGTCGGCGAGCGTGTTCCGGACCGCCGCCTCCCGGTGGCGGTCGCCGACCTGCACGCAGAGCGCGAGCGCCTGACGGACCGAGCCGAGTGCGGTGTCGACGTCGCCTAGCCGGCGCGCGGCCAGCGCGAGGTTGTTCAGCGCCGCCGCCTCGGCGTCGGGGTCGCCGGCGGCTCGGGCGCGCGCGAGGCTCGCCTCGAGCTCCGACAGGGCGGTCTCGTAGTCGCCGCGGGCCGAGGCGAGGATGCCGAGCGCGTTGTGCGCGTACGCGAGCGCACGGTCGTCGCCGCCGTCCCGGGCGAGGGCGAGGGCGTCGCGCGCGAACGCGCGCGCGTCGTCGTCGCGGCCGCGGCGATGCGCCGTGAGGCTGCGGTCGGCGGCCAGGCGGGCGCGGGCGACGGCGGCGCCGGCCGGGAGCCCGGCCGCCGCGCCCCGGAAGGCCGTCTCGGCCGCCTCCCAGGCTCCGCGACGGTGGTGGAGGCGGCCGATGGCGCGCTCGATCTCGGCCAGCTCGGCGCCGGACGACTCGGAGGCCGCCCGCTCGTAGCTCGCCAGCGCCTCGGCGTAGTCCCCGGCGAGCGTCTCCAGGTCGCCGATCGCCTGGTGGAGGGAGGCCTGGGCGGGGTGCCCGTGCGCGAGCGCGCTGCGGTAGTGGGCGAGCGCCTCGCTGTTCGCGAACATGGTGCGCGCGTGGTCCCCCGCGGCCGCGAACCTCGAGGCGGCCGCCTCGTCGTCGCCCGCCCGGGCGAGATGGTGCGCGACGAGCGCGGCGCCGGCCCGGTCGGCCCGTGCCTCGAGCACGCCGGCGACACGTGCGTGCAGCAGGCGCCTGCGGGCGAGCGAGAGCTCCGACGCGATCAGCTCGCGAGCCTGCTCGTGGCGGAAGTCGTAGGTCGCGTCGCCGCTCTCGACGAGCACCCCCGCGGCGACGAGCTCCTCCAGGGCGGCGACCGTCTCCTCCTCGGCCCGCCCGCTCACCCGGCGGGCCAGCTCGACGTCGCACGGGATTCCCGCCACGGCGACCGCCGCGGCCACCTGCGCGGCCAGCTGGCCGAGCCGGGTCAGGCGCGCACGGAGGAGGTCGCGGACGCCGCCGGGCAGCTGCCATTCGGCCGCCTCGACGTTCTCGCCGCGGCCGAGCGCGTCGAGGTACTCGACGACGAAGAACGGCAGCCCGCCGCTCTCGCGGTGGAGCCTGGCCGTCAGGGACTCGTCCCGGCGGGCGGCCCGGACGAGGAGGCCGACCTCGTCGCGGGAGAGGCCTCCCAGGGAGACGAGCCTCGCGCTCCGCTCGGTGCGGCCGGCGGCGAGGACGGACCGCAGCGGGTGGTCGAGCGGGACCTCCTCGGGGCGCCAGGCGAGGACGACGAGGAGCGGCCGCCCCTGCAGGCGGCGGAGCAGGTAGGCGAGCAGCCCGACCGAGGCCGTGTCGGCCCATTGCGCGTCGTCCACGGCGACGACGTACGGCGCCGCCGCCGAGGCCGCCTCACCGAGCAGCGCGCAGACGGCGTCGTGGAAGCGCGCCTGGGCGGCGACGCTCGCCAGCGCGGCGGGGTCGGCCGGGCCGAGCTCGGGGACGAGCCTCGCCACCTCGCCGGCCCACCAGGGCTCCTGTGCTTGCCGCCCGAGCCGCCCGAGCGCGCCCCGGGCCAGCTGGACGGCGAGGCCGTACGGCAGCCCGGCCTCCTCCTGGAAGCAGCGCACCGAGAGCGGACGGTCGGCGTCGAGCCGCGCCAGGGCCTCCTCGACGAGCCGCGACTTGCCGATCCCGGGCTCGCCCTCGACCACGACCAGCCGGCCGTCGGGGCCGGTCTCGGCGGCGGCGGCGGCGAGTGCCCCGCAGGCGTCCTCGCGCCCGACGAACGGGAGCGGCGCACCGTCCCCGGCAGGCGGCGGCGGCTCGGGAACGGCCGCGGCCCCGGGCGGCTCGCCCTCGAGCACGGCGTGGTAGAGCGCCGTCGTCTCCTCGAGCGGCCGGACGCCGAGCTCGCGGTCGAGCGTGCGGACGCAGTCGCGGTACTGCTCGAGTGCCCGCGCCCGGTCGCCGGCCCGCGCGTAGAGCTCGATCAGCTGCCGGTGGGCGGGCTCGTGCAGCGGGTCGAGGGCGAGCCGGCGCGAGGCGAGGGCGAGCGCCTCGGCGTGGGCGCCGTCGTCGGAGGCCAGCCGCGCCAGCCGGTCCAGCGCGCCCTCCAGCTCGCGTTGCAGGAGCGCCCCCGTCTGCAGCTGCCAGTCGTCGAAGTCGGGAGCGTCGCGGAGGCCGAAGCCCGCCAGGAAGGGCCCACGGTCGAGCGCGACGGCGTCACGCAGCGGCGTCGCGCAGCGACGGCAGGCGGCGGCAGGCCCGTGGCCGTGCCCCGTGCAGGCTGCGAGCTGGCGCCGCAGCTCGGCCACGTCGAGCACGATCCCGTCGCCGTCGAGCGAGACGGCGTCGCCGTCGGTCTCCAGCCAGCGACCGGCGAGCGCCGACCGGAGGCTCGAGAGCGTCCGGCGCAGCGTCGCGCGGGCCCGGTCCGGCGCCGCGTCGCGCCAGAGCAGCGCGCACAGCGTGTCCCGTCGCGCCGGCCGCCCGGTGACTGCGAGGTAGGCGAGCAGGGCCAGCGCCTTGCGCGTGTCGACGCGCAGCGGCGCCCCGTCCACGAGGACCACCGGCGGGCCGAGGAGGGCGATCGAGAGCCGTGGCCCCGGCGGCACGCGGCCATCCTACTCCGCAACGGCGGCGCGGCGCGCGCCGGTCTCGTAACGATCCCGGAACGCCGCACGCGCAGACTTCGGGCCGTCGAGCCGACCGGAACGCGCCCTGCGGAGGAGGATTTCGTGCGCGAGATCGAGGAGAATGTCACGATCGAGCGGCCAGCCGTGCGGGAGGGAGCGTGAGGGAGCGGGCGATCGGCGTCGTCGCCTGGTCGGTCGCCGCGGGGTGCGTCGCCTTGCATGCGCTCTCGATCGTCCTCTATCTGGCCTCCCGCGACGTGGAGACGCCCGGCGACCACGAGTCCATCGCCGCATCGGCGGGGTTCCTCGCCTGCTTCCTGCTCTTCCCCGCCGTCGGCGCGCTCGTCGTGTCCAAGCGGCCTCGACACCCGGTCGGGTGGCTCCTCCTCTACGTCGGCGTCGCGCTGGCGCTCAACGACGTGCTCTTCGCCTACGCGGACTACGCCGTCTACGCGGACCCGGGCTCGCTGCCGGCGGGCGTCTGGGCGGGCTGGTTTGGCGCGTGCCTCGACCCGATCTTCATCCTGGCCGTCGCGCTCCTGCTCCTGCTCTTCCCCGACGGGCGGCCGCCGAGCCGGCGCTGGCGCCCCGTGGTGTGGCTCGTCCTCGGAACCGCGGTGCTCGGGACCGTCCACGTCGCGCTCAAGCACGGTCCCGTCTACGAAGACACGTTCCCCGCCGACAACCCGGCGGGCGTCGCTGCGATCGCCGGCATCTCCGACCGAGTCGACGACTTGATCATCGTGCCGTTCGCGCTCGCAGTCCTACTCTCCGCCGTCTCGGTGATCGTCCGCTTCAGACGCTCGCGTGGCGACGAGCGGCAGCAGATGAAGTGGCTCGCGTTCGCGGCGGCGCTCCTGATCGCGGCGTTCGTCGGCGGGGTCGTGGTCGCATCGGCGGTCGGCCATCCGGACCTCGCGGGTGGGCTGATGGGCGTCGCGCTGGCCGTCGTGCCGGTCGCGATCGGCGTCGCGGTCCTGCGCTACCGGCTGTACGAGGTCGACCGGATCGTCTCGCGGACGCTGGTCTACGGCTCGTTGACGGTGATTCTCGGCGCTGCGTATGCGGGGCTGGTGTTGGCCGGGCAGTGGGCGTTCTCGTCGTTTGCG
>DASTPC010000228.1:0-19270 GCA_035720085.1 Gaiellaceae bacterium | reverse complement strand
GAGCCCCAGCGCCAGGCCGAGGTCGACGGCCCCGAGCACGAGCGCGGCCACCGGCGGCGTCGCCGCCACCTCGCCGACGCGCTGGAGCCCCACGGCGCTCTCGACGATCGCGACGACGGGCACGCCTGCTCCCGCGGCCGCGGCCGCCGCCGCCGGCGTCGCCTTCGGCAGCACCACGCCGTCGAGCGCGATCCTGCCGACCGCGGCGAGGTCGTCCGCGAACCAGGCGGTGCCGGCGCCGTTCACCCGCACGAGGCGCAGGCAGGGGGCGTCGCCCGCCAGGACCTCGGCGACGAGCGCCCGCGCGCGCGGCTTCTCCGCGGCGACGACGGCGTCCTCGAGGTCGGCGATCACGGCGTCGGCGCCCGCCTCGAGCGCCTTGCCCAGCTTGCCCTCGTCGCTGCCCGGCACGAACAGGAACGAGCGAGCGGTGGCGAGGGTCGGCATGCCGGTTGACAGGGTCACCGATGTCAGACATAAACACAAGCCCGGCCTCCCGCGAGAGAGGAGCGATGCCGTGCAGGCGGTCGTCTTCCACGAGTTCGGCCATTCAGACGTCCTGCGCCTCGAGGACGTGCCCGAGCCCGAGCCGGGCGCGGGCGAGGTGCTCGTCGACATCACCGCGACCGCGCTCAACCACCTGGACGTGGACGTCCGGGAGGGCACGTCGCGCTTCCCGATCGAGCTGCCGCACGTCCCGGGCGTCGAGCCCGTCGGCCGGATCGCGGCGCTCGGGGAGGGCGTCGAGGGCTGGCAGGTCGGCGACCGGGTCGCGCTCTACCTGATCGCCACGTGCGGCGACTGCCGCTACTGCCGGACGGGGCGGGAGTCGCTCTGCCTCGCGCCGGACTGGTTCGTGGGGATGGGCTCGCCCGGCGCCTACGCCGAGCGCACGATCTGCAAGCCCGGCCAGCTCGTCCGGATCCCCGACGGCCTCACCGACGTGGAAGCGGCGGCGACCAACATCGCGTTCGCCACCGCCTGGCACATGCTCGTCACGCGCGCCCGCATCCGGCCCGGCGAGAGCGTCCTCGTCAACTCGGTCGGCAGCGGGATCGGCTCGGCGGCCGTCCAGGTGGCGAAGCTCGCCGGCGCGTTCGTGATCGGCACCTCGAGCCGCCCGGACAAGCTCGAGCAGGCGCGCGAGCTGGGCCTCGACGTGGGCATCGACTACACGAGCGAGGATGTCGCCGAGACGGTGATGCGGCTCACGAACGACCGCGGCGTCGACGTCGTCTACGAGCACTGCGGCGGCGAGCTCTTCCAGCAGGGGCTCGACTCGCTGACGAAGGACGGTCGGCTCGTGATCTGCGGCGGCCACTCGGGCGAGGTCGTGCCGTTCGACATCATCCCGTTCTTCCGGCGCCAGCTGTCCGTGATCGGCTCTTTCGTCTTCACGCGCGCCGAGCTCGAGACCTGCTTCGAGCTGGCCGCCCGCGGCGTGCTCCGGCCGCAGGTGGCGGCCGTCTTCCCGCTCGAGCAGGTGCGGGAGGCGACCGAGCTGCTGGAGAGCCGGGACTTCTTCGGCAAGATCGTCCTCACCCCGGGGGGTGCTGCATGAAACGGCTGGGAGTCGACGTCGGCGGCACGTTCACCGACCTGATCTACGTCGACGACGAGAGCGGCACGGTGCTCGTGCACAAGCTGCCGACGACGCCGGCCGACCCGTCGCAGGGAACCGTGGCCGGCATCCAGGAGCTGACCTCGCAGGCGGGCGAGAGCGCGGCCGCGCTCGACCAGGTCTTCCACGGCACGACGATCGCCACCAACATCGTGATCGAGCACAACGGCGCGACGGTCGGGATGCTGACCACGGAGGGGTACCGCGACATCCTCCACATCGCGCGGCACAAGAAGCCCTTCAACTTCTCGAACTACCAGGACCTGCCTTGGCAGCGCTACCCGCTCGTGCGGCGCCGGCACCGGCTGACGGTGCCCGAGCGGACGGCGAAGGACGGGACTGCGCTCGTCCCCCTCGACGAGGAGCGCGCCCGCGAGCAGGTGCGGAAGCTGAAGGAGGCCGGTGTCGAGGCGGTCGCCGTGTGCTTCCTCTTCTCGTTCCTGAACCCCGAGCACGAGCGGCGGGTGGCCGAGATCGTGCGCGAGGAGTTCCCGGAGGCGTTCCTCTCCGTCTCGTCCGAGGTGCTGCCGCAGTACCGCGAGTACGAGCGCTTCTCGACCGTCTGCCTGAACGCGTTCGTCGGCCCCAAGGTCGCCACCTACGTCGGCCGCCTGCAGGACGAGCTGCAGGGCCTCGGCGTACGCACCGGGCTGCACCTGATGACCTCGGCGAGCGGCGTCGCGACCCCCGAGGCGGCGACCGCCCGGCCGGTGAACCTGCTCATGTCCGGCCCGGTTGCCGGCGTCGTCGGCGGCATCTGGGCGGGCAAGCAGGCCGGCTACCACAACGTGATCACGCTCGACGTCGGTGGCACCTCCGCCGACATCGGCCTGGCGCAGGAGGGTCGGCTGCGCATGAAGCACCTGCTCGACACGAAGGTCGGGCCGTACCAGGCGATGATCCCGATGGTCGACGTGGACACCATCGGCGCCGGCGGCGGTTCGATCGCGTACGTCGACGCGGGCGGGATCTTCCGTGTCGGCCCGCGCTCGGCAGGCGCCGAGCCGGGGCCGGCCTGCTACGGGAAGGGCGGCACCGAGCCGACGGCGACCGACGCGATGGTCAACCTCGGCTGGCTCCCGGCGGGCGACTTTCTCGGCGGTGGCATGGAGCTGCGGCCCGAGCTCGCGCGCTCGGCGTTCGCCGGCGGGCCGGCGGCCGCGCTGGGGATGTCGGTCGAGGAGGCCTCGATGGGCGCCGTGCAGATCCTCACGCACTCGATGGTGCAGTCGATCGAGGAGAACTCCGTGCGCAAGGGCTACGACCCGCGCGACTTCGCCCTCGTCGCCGAGGGCGGCGCCGGGCCGCTGTTCGCCGCCCAGATCGCGCTCGAGGTGGGGACGCCGTACGTGCTGGTCCCGCCGTTCCCCGGGGTGACGGCGGCGATGGGCTTGCTCGCCACGGACATGGTCTACGAGTACGTGACGACGACCTACCAACGGCTCTCGCGGCTCGACGCCGGCACCCTCCAGCGCACGTTCGAGGAGCTCGAGGAGCGCGCCCGCGTGCAGCTCGAGGAGGACGGCATCCCGGCCGACCGGATGCTGATCCAGCGGATCGCCGAGTGCCGCTACCTCGGCCAGGGCTACGAGCTGCGGGTCGACGCGCCGCCGGGGATCGTCGACGACGCGTGGACGCAGCGGCTGCGCTCCGCGTTCGACGACATCCACGAGCGCGAGTACTCGCGCCGCTTCGAGGACGCCGACGTGGAGATCCCGAACGTCCGCGTCCGCGGCATCGGCCTGATGCCGCCGCTCGAGACGCCCGAGGTCGAGGGTGGGGCCGCGTCGCCCGACGAGGCGCTCCGGCGCGAGGGCGAGGCGTGGTTCCGCGTCAACGGGCGGCTGGAGCAGGTGCCGACCCGCTACTACGAGCGGGCGGCGCTCCGGGCGGGCAACCGGCTCGAGGGCCCGGCGATCGTGCTCCAGTACGACTCGACGACCGTCGTCCCGCCGGGGCTCGGGGCGCACGTCGACCGGTTCGGGAACATCCTGATCGAGGTCGGCGCGTCCGAGGAGGCGCGGGCGCTGGCCGGGACGATGGAGGTGAAGGTATGAGACGCCGTGAGTCAATCTCCGGCCGCGACAGCGGCCGGCTTCAGGGGTTTTCGCGCGGTCGGGAATCCGCTCCTGCGGATTCGCGACCCTGCGCAAGGTCATGAGCGTGATGGACTACGAGGTCGGCCGGCAGCCGGGGCCGCCGACGCGGCCGCGTGTCGAGGTCGACCCGATCACGCTGCGCGTCCTCGGCGGCGCGTTCCACGCGATCGCGAAGGAGATGGCCGGCGTCCTCTTCCGGATGTCGTACTCGTCGATCATCCGCGAGTCCGAGGACCTCGGCGCGGGGATCTTCGACGCCGTCGGCAGGGAGCTCTGCGAGTCCGACTCGACGCCGATGCACATCGGCTCGCTGCCGTGGTACATCCGCGGCTTCCTCTATCGCCTCGGGGACGACGTGGAGGAGGGCGACGTGATCGTCCACAACCATCCGTACCTCGGCGCCTCGCACTCGCCGGACGTCGCCGTCGCCGTGCCGATCTTCCACGACGGCGAGCTGCTCGGCTGGGCGGCGGTGACGGCGCACGTGCTCGACGTGGGCGGCTCGTTCCCGGGCATCAACGCGGACGCGTTCGACGTGTACGCGGAGGCAAAGCTCTACAACGGCCTGCGCTGGTACCGCCGCGGCGAGCTGAACGTGGACGTCGACCGGATGATCTTCGACAACGTCCGCACGGAGACGATGAACCGCGGCGACATGAACGCGATGCTGGCCGCGTGCCAGCTCGGGCGGGAGCGGTTCCTGCGCCTGGTGCAGCGCTACGGCGTGGAGACGGTGATGAGCGCCGCCTACGACTGGATGGACTACTCGGAGCGCCGGCTGCGCGCCGAGATCGAGAAGATCCCGGACGGGGAGTACGGGCCGATCGTCGGCTGGCTGGACGACGACGCGCGCAACCGGGACGTCCGGCTGCGCGTCGAGACGAAGGTGGTCGTCTCCGGCGACGAGATCACGATCGACCTGACCGGCTCCAACCCTGAGGTGCCGACCGGCTTCAACGTCCCGTTCGAGGGCTCGCTGCTCGTCGGCGCGTACTACGCGGTGCGCACGATCCTGCTCGACGAGGTGACCTTCCCCGACCACGTCCCGCAGAACGACGGCGTCTTCCGGCCGGTGAAGGTGATCGCGCCGAAGGGGACGATCTACAACCCGAGCTTCCCACGCGCGTGCTTCTCGCGCTTCACGCAGGTGCAGCGCGTCGTCGACAACACGATCCTCGCGCTCGCCGACGCCCTGCCCGACCAGGTGACCGCCGGCAACTCGGCCGGCATCCACTTCTGCGCCTACTCGGGCTTCGACGAGTCGGCCGGCGAGTACTGGCTCTACCTCGAGGTGAACGAGGGCTCGTACGGGGGCCGCCACGGCAAGGACGCGATGGACTCGGTCGACAACCTGATGGCGAACACGCGCAACAACCCGATCGAGGAGCTCGACATGCGCTTCCCGGTGCGCTGCGACCAGTACGAGCTGCGCCCGGAGCCCGCTGCGCCGGGCAAGTGGCGCGGCGGGATCGGGATCATCCGGCGCAACCGCTTCCTCGTCGACGGCGTCTACTCGTGCGAAGGCGACCGCCAGACCGACGCGCCGCTCGGGATCTTCGGCGGCTGGGACGGGCTGGTCGCGTCGTGCCGGAAGAACCCCGACACGCCGCGCGAGGAGGCGATGCACGCCAAGGTGACCGGCATCCCGTTCGGGCCGGGCGAGTTCGTCGAGTTCCGCGAGCCGAACGCCGCCGGCTACGGCGACCCGCTCGAACGCGACCCGGCGCTCGTGCGCGAGGACGTGCTCGACGACTTCACGACGATCGAGCTGGCGCGAGACGCATACGGCGTCGTCTTCGCCGACGAGCGGACGCTCGCGGTCGACGAGGACGCGACCGCGCGGCTGCGCGAGGAGCTGCGGGCCTCGCCGCGGTTCACGTCGCTGACGGCGTACTACGAGGAGCGCGGCCTGCCACCTTCCTCGTCTCCCGCCTCGTCGGCGGGCAACGCGCAGTTCGAGCTCGTCTGACCCCGCGGTGGCCGCCCGGGACGACCACGTCGGCGGGGTCGTCCCGGTCCGCCGCGTCCGGAAGGCCTACGAGCAGGTCGCCGACCAGCTGCGCGAGCTGATCGTCCAGGGCGAGCTCCGCCCTGGGGACCGGCTGCCGGTCGAGTCGGCGCTCGCGCGCGACTTCGGCGTCAGCCGCGCGACGGTGCGCGAGGCGCTGCGGCTGCTCGCGGCCCAGAGCCTCGTGCGGACGGAGAAGGGGGCAACCGGCGGCAGCTACGTGACGCTGCCGACGGCCGCCACGATCTCCTCGCTCGTGCACGCGAACGTCGGCCTGCTGGCCGAGACGCGGAACGTGACGCTCGAGGAGCTGCTCGAGGCGCGAGAGCTGGTCGAGGTGCCGGCGGCGCGCCTGGCGGCGCTGCGGCGCAGCGAGGACGACCTCGAGGCCCTGCGGGCGACCGTCCCGGACGACAGCGCCCGCGGGACGCAGGAGGAGTTCTCCTACAACGCCGAGTTCCACTCCTGCGTGCTCGGCGCGAGCCGCAACACGCTGCTCGTCGTCTCGGCGCAGCCGATCTTCTCGGTGCTGCAGACCAACCTCGCCCGCTCGACGCTGGGGCGTCACTTCCACCGGTCGATTCACGCGCACCACCACCGGATCCTCGCGGCCGTCGAAGCGGGCGACGCCGCCGCCGCCGCCGCGGAGATGCACGACCACCTCGCGTTCCTGCGCCCGTACTACGAGAAGGCCTGGAAGCGGTCGGGCGGGGCGCGGCCGCGCCGGTGACGATGCTCGTCGGCGTCCAGGGGAGCGGCCAGCTCGCCGGAGACCTGCCGGACCCGGGCCGCTTCCGCGCGGTGGCGGAGCTCGCCGAGGAGCTCGGCTACGACTCGCTCTGGGCCGGCGAGCACCTCTCCTTCCACCACCCGATCCTCGACCTCGGTGTCGCCCTCGCGGCGTTTGCCGCCGTCACGCGCCGGATCCAGCTGGGGGCAGGCGTCGTGCTGCTGCCGCTTCGCCACCCGAGCCTCGTCGCGAAGCAGGCTGCGTCGCTCGACTACCTCTCGGGCGGGCGGCTGCTCCTCGGCGTGGGCGTGGGCGGCGAGGGGCCGGGCGACTTCGAGGCCGCGGGCGTGCCGCGCTCCGAGCGGGGCCCCCGCGCGGACGAGGGAATCCGCGCGCTGCGGGCGCTCTTCGGCGAGCCGCCCGCCTCGTTCGCGGGCCGCTTCCACCGCTTCGAGGGCGTCTCGGTCGCGCCGCGAGCGGTGCAGCCCGCGGGCCCACCGATCCTCGTCGGCGGCCGCTCGGAGGCGGCGCGCCGGCGCGCCGGGCGGCTGGGGGACGGCTGGCTTCCCTACCTCGTCTCGCCGCGTCGCTTCGCGGCCGGTGTCGAGGAGGTGCGTGCCCACGCGGCGGCGGCGGGGCGTGACCCGCAGGCGCTGCGCCATGTCGTGGTCGCGTTCGCGCGGGTCGAGGACGACGGCGAGCGGGCGCGCGGCGAGGCGATGCGGCATCTCTCGGAGCGCTACGGGATGCCGTTCGAGCGCCACCACGTCGAGCAGCTCTGCGTCGTCGGCACGCCCGAGGAGTGCGCCGCGCGCGCCCGCGCCTACGAGGCGGCCGGCGTGCGCCACCTCGCGCTCAACCCCGCGGCCGAGGAGGGGGACTTCCTCGAGCAGGTGCGGCGGCTGCGCGCGGCGGTGGTTGCCTAGGGACGAGCGCCTCGCCCGCGAGCAGCCGCTCGACGCCGCCGGTGCCCCAGTGGTTGCGGCCGTCGCCCGTGAGCAGCGTCGGCACGCCCGCCACGCCCGCAGCCTCGGCCTCGCGACGGATCTCCCGGATCTGCTCGAGCCGTTCGTGGTCGTAGGCGGCCGCGACGGCGGCGTCCGGGTCGAGCTCGACCCGCGCGGCGGCGCGCGCGAGCTCACGGTCGGTCGCGATGTCCTCGCCCTCGCAGAAGAACGCTTCGTAGAGCGCGTGCTTGAACGCCCGCAGCGCGCCCTGCTCGCCGGCCCAGAGGCACGCGGCGAGCGGCAGCGTCGAGCGCGGCTGGTAACGCGGCAGGTGGATCTCGATCCCGCGCTCGAGGGCGCGCCGGTAGACGTGCTGCGTCCAGTCGGTGCGCAGGTGGTCGCCCCGTACCTCGAGCAGCGGCTTGGGCGCCGGGCGCAGCTCGAACGGCAGCCACTCGACCTCGAGCTCGCCGTCGTCCTCCGCCTGCTCGACCCGGTGCGTCTCGAGGTACGAGTACGGGCAGACGACGTCGTAGTAGAAGCGGACGCGCACCGCCGCCACTCTACTTCGCGGTTGACACGGCCTCGCCGGAGCCACTAGAACCGCTCGAGTGTCGATGTCAGACATTTCCGGGAATGGGCAGGGCCTCCCGCTCGCCGACGTACGCGTCGTCGCGGTCGAGCAGTACGGGGCCGGGCCGTGGGGGACGCTACAGCTCGCCGACCTCGGCGCCGAGGTGATCAAGATCGAGGATCCCGCCGCAGGCGGCGATGTCGGCCGCTACGTGCCGCCGTTCCAGGAAGGCGAGGACTCGCTCTTCTTCGAGACGTTCAACCGCGGCAAGAAGAGCGTCTCCCTCGACCTGCGCCACCCCGACGCCCACGGCGTGCTGCACGACCTGGTGCGCGTCTCCGACGCCGTCTACTCGAACCTCCGCGGCGACCAGCCGTCGAAGCTCGGGCTCACGTTCGAGCAGCTGCGCGACGTCAACCCGCGCGTCGTCTGCTGCTCGCTGTCCGGCTTCGGGATGACGGGCCCCCGCGCGAAGGAGGGCGGCTACGACTACATGATGCAGGGGCTCGCGGGCTGGCAGAGCCTGACGGGCGAGCCGGGCGGGCCGCCGACGAAGAGCGGGCTGTCGCTCGTCGACCTCTCGGGTGGCTACGCGTCCGCGATCGCGCTCCTCGCCGGGCTGTGGCGGGCGCGCCGCGACGGGGTCGGGTGCGACTGCGACGTCTCGCTGTTCGAGACCGCGCTCCACGAGCTGATGTACATCGGCCCGTGGGCCGCGACGCACGGCTACGTGCCGCCGCGGCGCCGCAACTCCGCGCACCCGTCCGTCGTCCCCTTCCAGAACTTCGAGACCGCCGACGGCTGGCTCGTCGTCGGCGGGGTCAAGCAGGACGCCTGGGAGCGGCTGTGCGCCGTGCTCGGGCGGCCCGAGCTGAACGACGACCCGCGCTTCGCCACGCGGGCCGGCCGCAACGAGCACCGGGACGACCTGCTGCCGATCCTCGAGGAGGCGTTCCGCTCGCGGACGACGGACGAGTGGCTCGAGGCGCTCGTCGCGGCCGGGGTGCCCGCGTCGCGGATCAACACGGTCGAGGAGGCGCTCGCCGATCCGCAGACGGTCGCCCGCGGCGACGTCGTCGAGCACGAGCACCCGCACCTCGGCACGGTGCGGTCGATCAGGACGCCGCTGCGCCTCGCCCACGAGGGCGCGAGCCTCGAGCGCGTCCCGGAGCGGGGGCCACTGCGCGGCGAGCACACCGAGGAGGTGCTCGTCGAGCTCTGCGGCTACAGCCCAGACCAGGTGCGGCGGCTGGCCGGGGCCGGCGTCTTCGGCGAGTTCGTGCCGGCGGGATGAGAGCTCCTGTGCCAACTCCCGGCCGCGACAGCGGCCGGCCGAGCGCTGAGGAAAGCGCGTGAGCGGGCGCGACCTCGTCGGCTACGGGCAGAGCCCGCCCGACCCGCAGTGGCCGGGCGGCGCGCGCCTCGCCGTGAGCTTCGTCCTCAACTACGAGGAAGGTGGCGAGCGGACGCCGCTCGAGGGCGACCCCGAGTCCGAGGCGTACCTGCACGAGGTGATCGGCGCGCCGCCGAGCGTTGGCCGGCGCAACCTCAACACCGAGTCGATGTTCGAGTACGGCAGCCGCGCCGGCTTCTGGCGCGTGCACCGCATCTTCACCGCCCACGGCCTGCCGCTGACCGTCTACGCGGTGGGGCAGGCGCTCGAGCGCAACCCCGACGCGGCCCGGGCGATGGTCGAAGCGGGCTGGGAGGTCGCGAGCCACGGCTGGCGCTGGATCGACTACGCCGAGCTCTCGGAGGAGGAAGAGCGGGCTCACCTACGCCGCGCGATCGAGGCGATCGAGCGGGCGTGCGGCACCAGGCCTGTGGGCTGGTACACGGGCCGCCTCTCCGAGAGCACCCGGCGGCTCGTCGTCGAGGAGGGCGGCTTCCTCTACGACTCCGACTCGTACGCCGACGAGCTGCCCTACTGGCTCGAGGTCGCCGGGCGCGACCACCTCGTGATCCCGTACACGCTCGACGCGAACGACTTCAAGTTCCTGCTCCCGAACGGGTTCGTGACCGCGGACGACTTCCTCGCCTACCTCGTCGACTCGTTCGACCGGCTGCGCGAGGAAGGCGGCCGGCTGCTCTCGGTCGGGCTCCACTGCCGGATCGTCGGCCGGCCCGGGCGGGCGCCGGCGCTCGACCGCTTCCTCGACCATGTGCGCGGCCACGACGACGTCTGGGTGACGACGCGCGCGGAGATCGCGCGCCACTGGCGCGCTGTTCATCCGCGCAAGACCGAGATCCGCTCGCGCGGATCTCTGTCGCGCGAAGATCCCTGATGGCGGCCGCGTTTCGCGGCCGCAGATCATCTACGGGGCGCTGGCGCCGGCGAGCGCCTCGCGGAAGAACTCGCCTACGATCCGCACCGCGTCGGCCGGGCACTCGAGCAGGTCGGCGTGGCCGATGTCGGGGAACTCGACCACGCGGATGCGGTCGTTCAGCTCCGCCATCCGCCGCGCGCCGAGGCCCGACGGCGCGAGCATCGGCGGGCAGAGGATGTCGTAGGTCCCGTTCGTCATCAGCAGCGGCCGCTCGATCCCCGGCACGAGCGGGGAGAGGTCCATCTGCTCCATCGCGAGGCAGGCCTGGCGGACGGTGTACGGGTCGTTCCAGCCGATCACGGCCCGCACCAGCTCGAACGTGTCCTTGCCCTCCTCGCTCTCGAGGAAGCGTGCGCCGACGGCCTGGGTCGTGACGTGGTCGGAGAAGTCGTCCCAAGGCATCGACTCGGCCATCCGGCGCCAGACGCGGAAAAGCGTCCGCCGGTAGACGTCGGGCTTCGCGAACGCGACGTCGGCGCAGGCGGCCACGACGCGCTCGGGGTACGTCGCGGTGAGCGCGATGGCGATCATCCCGCCCATCGAGGTGCCGTGGACGAGGACGCGGTCGAGGCCGAGCGCGTCGAGCAGGCGCGGGCCGTCGTCGGCCCAGAGCTGGATCGTGTACTCGTCGCGCGGGTGCGACGAGGCGCCGTAGCCGCGGGCGTCGAACGAGAGCAGGCGGAAGCCGTTCTCGCGGAAGCCGTCGTTGACGGCGCCGAAGTTGTGGCGGCCGAAGAGACCGCCGCCGAGCTGCAGGACGACCGGGCCGTCCTCGGGGCCGGTCAGCTCGTAGTAGAGCCGGATCCCGTCGTCGATCTCGGCGTACGGCATGCGCTCACCTCCGCGGTGCGGGTCGTCGGTAGTCGCACTCTGACGGAGGGCGTGCGCTCGCGGGTCAGTCCCAGGAGCGGCCGACGCGGTCCCAGGCGACGTCACTCGGGAGCCACTCGGTGAAGATCTGCGACCACAGCCTCTCGACGTCCGCAGAGCCGCACTTCGGGCAGGGCGGCGCGGGCTTCGTCGAGAGCGAGAGATACTCCTCGAAGCGCTCCTGGCAGCCCTGGCAGCGGTACTCGTAGATCGGCATGCACTCGCAGTCTAGCCCCGTCCCGACGCTCGACCAGCTGCGTGCGCTGGCCGGCCTGCAGGGGGTCGAGCCGACCGACGCCGACCTCGAGGCGGTGGCGCGGTTCCTCGAGACGATCCTGCCGGCGCTGGTAGAGATCGAGGCCCGGCTCGGCGCCGACGTCGCCCCCGCGGGCCTGTTCCGGGACGAGCTGTGATCGCGGCGCTCGAGGCCCGGCTGCGCGCCGGCGAGCTCTCTCCCCGCGAGGCCGTCGCGGAGAGCCTCGAGCGGATCGAGCGCCTCGACCCGGCCCTGAACGCCTTCCTCTCGGTGCGGGGTGAGGAGGCGCTCGCCGAGGCCGGCGCGCTCGAGACAGCGGGCGAGCGCGGGCCGCTCTTCGGCGTGCCGGTCGCGGTCAAGGACGTGATCGACGTGGCCGGCACGCGCACCACCGCGGCCTCGCGGATCCTCGCGGAGCACGTTGCCACGGCGGACGCCGAGACGGTCGCGCGGCTCCGTCGTGCCGGCGCGGTCGTCGTCGGCAAGCTGAACACGCACGAGTTCGCCTTCGGTGCGACCACGGCCAGCCCGCACTTCGGCCCCGCGCGGAACCCGTGGGACACCGAGCGGATCTGCGGCGGCTCGAGCGGAGGCAGCGCCGCCGCCGCGGCGGCGGGCCTGGTCGCGGGGACGCTGGGCACGGACACGGGCGGCTCGATCCGCATCCCGGCCTGCCTCTGCGGTGTGACGGGCCTGAGGCCGACCGCCGGGCGCGTCTCCAACCGCGGTGTCGTCCCCGTCTCGTGGACGTACGACACCGTCGGGCCGATCGCGCAGACGGCCGAGGACTGCGCCCTGCTGCTCGAGGTCGTCGCCGGGCAGGACCCCGCCGACCCGACGACCGAGCCCGTGCCCGTGCCGCGCTACCGCGACGAGCTGGACGGCAGCGTCGCCGGGCTCCGCATCGGCCTCGTCGCGCACCTGCTCGAGGGCGCCGTCGACCCGCGCGTCGCCGCCGCGGTCGAAGCTGCCGTAGCCGAGCTCGCGCGGCTCGGCGCCGCGGTCGAGCGCGTCGACGCGCGGTTCCTGCGCGAGACGGAGGTGGTGCAGCAGCTCGTGATGCTGCCGGAGGCCGCGGCGGCGCACCTGCCGTGGCTGCGGACGCGGCTCGCGGACTACGGCCCGGACGTCCGTGCGCGGCTGCTCGCGGGGCTGCTGCTGCCCGGCACGGCCGCCGTCACGGGCCAGCGCGCCCGCCGGCAGCTGGTCGAGCGGGCCCGTCCCCTCCTCGAGCGCTACGACCTGCTCGCGGCGCCCGTGATGCCGGTCGTCGCGCCCCGGATCGGCGAGGAGGTGGTCGAGGCAGGCCCGGAGCGGCTGCCCTACCGGCTCGCGCTGATCCCGTTCAACTCACCCTGGAGCTGCCTCGGCCTGCCCGCGGCGAGCGTCCCCTGCGGGCTCGTCGAGGGACTGCCGGTCGGGCTCGCGCTGGTCGGCAGGCGCTTCGCCGAGGGTGTCGTCCTGCGGGCGGCGCATGCGTTCCAGCAGGCCACCGACTGGCACGAGCGGCGGCCGCCGCCTGCCGTTTGACGCCGTTCGCGGAGGGTCGTATACACCACACAGAGGATTCCGACGGAAAGGATGTGAGCATGTCCGTGCTGATCAAGGGCGGGCGGATCATCACCGCCGCCGACGACTACGTCGGCGACATCTACGTCGAGAACGGCTCGATCTCGCTGATCGGCGAGTCGCTGGACGTGTCGGCCGAGAAGACGATCGACGCGACCGGGAAGCTCGTGTTCCCCGGCGCGATCGACCCGCACACGCACATCGAGATGTTCTTCGGCGGCACGACGACCTGCGACGACTTCACCTCGGGCACGACGGCGGCGGCGTTCGGCGGCACGACCACGCTGATCGACTTCTGCATGCAGGCGCCGGGGACGACGTTCGCGCAGGCGCTCGAGAACTACCACGAGAAGATCACCCGCTGCCCACCGGTGATCGACGTCGGCTTCCACATCGGTGTCACCGACCTGCACACCGGCGGCACGCTCGAAGACCTCGCCAAGCTGCCGGACGAGGGCGTCACGTCCTACAAGGTCTTCATGGCCTACAAGGGCGCCGTCATGGTCGACGACGAGACCCTGTTCAAGGTGCTGCGGACGGCGCACGAGAGCGGCGGGCTCGTGATGGTGCACGCCGAGAACGGCGACGCGATCGACATCAACGTCAAGGAGACCGTGGCGGCCGGCAAGACGGATCCGGTCTGGCACGCGCGCAGCCGGCCGATGGAGACCGAGGCCGAGGCGACGAACCGGGCGATCCAGCTCGCCCGGGTGGCCGATGCGCCGCTCTACGTCGTCCACGTCTCCTGTCAGCCCGCCGTCGAGCCGATCGCGCTCGCTCGCGACAAGGGCTGGAGGGTCTGGGGCGAGACGTGCACGCAGTACTTCTTCGTCGACGAGTCGATGATGGAGGCGCCGAACTGGGAGGGCGCGAAGTACATCTACACGCCGCCGCCGCGCCCGAAGGAGCACCAGGAGCACCTCTGGAAGGCGATCACGACCGACGCTCTCTCGGCCGTCTCCACCGACCACTGCCCGTTCAACTGGCCGGACCAGAAGGGGGTCAACGGGCGCGAGTTCCAGGTCGTGCCGAACGGCGGCCCGGGGATCGAGAACCGGCTGCACATGCTGTGGACGTTCGGGGTGGGCGAGGGCCGGATCACCCCCAACCGCTTCGTCGAGCTCGTCTCCACCAACATCGCCAAGCTGTTCGGGCTCTACCCGCGGAAGGGCACGATCGCGCCCGGCTCGGACGCCGACCTCGTCGTCTGGGATCCCGCCAAGAAGCTGACGATCTCGGCGGCGACGCACCATTCGAACATCAACTACAACCTCTTCGAGGGCACCGAGGTGACCGGGGCGCCCGAGGTCGTGCTCGTCCGCGGCAAGGTGATCGTGGAGAACGACGAGCTCGTCGGCCAGCCCGGCGACGGTCAGTTCGTCAAGCGCGCGCGCTTCGGCGAGGAGCTCCTGCCCGCCGCGAAGGCGACGGCCTGAGCAGCCGTGTCCGACGAGACTGCACAGCGGATCTACGAGGCGTCGGGGCTCGGCGCGAGCGTCACGCTCGGCCGGCGCCCCGCCGTCCTCGTGATCGACTTCTCCTGCGGGTTCACCGACCCCGAGTGCGCGCTCGGCTCGGACCTGACCCCACAGGTCGAGTCGACCAGGCAGCTGCTCGACGCCGCCCGGGCGAAGGGGCTGCCCGTCGTGTTCACGACGATCGGCTTCGAGCCGAACGGCAAGGACGGCGGCCTCTGGCTGCAGAAGGTGCCGACGCTGGCCTCGCTCGAGCTCGGCGGGCGCTGGGTCGACATCGACCCGCGGCTGGAGCCGCGTGACGACGAGACGGTGATCGTGAAGAAGGGCGCCTCCGGCTTCTTCGGCACCAACCTCGCCGCGGTGCTCGTCACGCAGGGTGTCGACACGGTGATCCTCTGCGGCGCGACGACGAGCGGCTGCATCCGCGCGACCGCGATCGACCTGCTCCAGTACGGCTGGCCGACGATCGTGCCGCGCGAGTGCGTCGGCGACCGGGCGCAGGCGCCGCACGACGCCAACCTCTTCGACATCCAGGCGAAGTACGCGGACGTCGTCTCGCTGGAGGAGGCGCTCGGCTACCTGGAGAGCGTGCCGTCGGCGCTCGGCACTGCCGTGTGAGACGCCCTGTGTCGACCCCCGGCCGCGGCAGCGGCCGGCTTCAGGGATCTTCGCGCGGGCGCGGATCCGCTGCGGTGGATTCGCGCCCTTGCGCACAGGGGAAAGCGTGAGCCGTCGCGTCGCGCTGCTCCCCGGGGACGGCGTCGGCCCGGAGGTGACGGCGGAGGCCCGGCGCGTCGTCGACGCGCTGGGCCTCTCGCTCGAGTGGACCGAGTTGCCGTGGGGCTCCGCCTGGTACCACGAGCACGGGACGATGATGCCGCCCGAAGCGCTCGACGTGCTGCGCGCGCACGACGCCGTCCTGCTCGGCGCGATCGGCGACCCGTCCGTGCCCGACCACGTCTCGCTCTGGGGGTCGATCCTGCAGATCCGGCAGCGGCTCGACCTGTGGGCGAACCTGCGGCCCGCCCGGCTGCTCGCCGGCGTGCCCTGCCCGCTCTCCGGGCGCGGCCCGGCCGACGTCGACATGCTGTTCGTGCGCGAGAACACCGAGGGCGAGTACGCGGGGGCCGGCGGCCGGTCGCACCGCGGGCTGCCGCTCGAGGTGGCGGTCGAGGTCGGCGTCTTCACCCGTGCCGGCGTCGAGCGCGTCGTCCGGCACGCGTTCGGCCTCGCCGAGGGCCGGCGGGGCGTGCTGACGAGCGCGACGAAGTCGAACGCGTCGCGGTTCGGCTACGTGCTGTGGGACGAGGTCGTGGAGGAGGTCGCGGCCGAGCACCCGGGCGTGCGCGTCGAGCGGGTGCTCGTCGACGCGCTCGCGGCGAGGATGGTGCGGGACCCCGCCAGCCTCGACGTGGTCGTGGCGTCGAACCTCTTCGCGGACGTCCTCACGGACCTGGCGGCGGCGATCCAGGGCGGCATGGGGATGGCGGCGAGCGCGAACCTGGCGCCCGGGAGCGACGCGCCGGGCGTGTTCGAGCCCGTGCACGGCTCGGCGCCCGACATCGCCGGCCGGGGCGTCGCCAATCCCGCAGGCGCGATCTGGAGCGCCTCGCTGCTGCTCGAGCACCTCGGCGAGCCCGACGCGGCCGCGGCGGTGCTCGGCGCGCTCGGGGCCGTCTGTCGCGACGGTCCCAGGACGCGGGATCTCGGCGGCACCGCGTCGACCCGTGAGGTCGGCGAGGCGGTCGCCGCCCGCCTGCGCTGACGGGTGCCCGGACGCGAGGCAGGATGAGCGCGCGAGCGGTCGCCGGCGGCAGCGCCGTCGGCTTCGCCGCCGGCTGGAACATCGCCGACACCGGCGCCGTCGCCGACGAGCTCGCAGAGGCCTACGGCGTCGGCCTGGGCGTCGTGGGGCTGTTCACCGCCGTGCTGTTCCTTGTCCACCTGCTGATGCAGCTGCCCGCGGGGCGGCTGAGCGACCGGCTCGGCCCGACGCGGGTATGCGCGGCCGGCCTCGCGGTGATGGCGCTCGGCAACGCGCTCGCGTCGGTCGCACCGGAGCCGTGGCTCGGGCTGACCGCACGGGCGCTGATCGGCGTGGGCACGGCGCTCGGGTTCATCGCCGGCAGCGACTTCGTGCGCGCAACCGGTGGCTCCCCGTTCGCGCAGGGCCTCTACGGAGGGCTCGCGACCGCGGGCGGCGGCGTGGCGATCGCCGTCGTGCCCGTGCTCGAGGGCGCCCTCGGCTGGCGCACGCCGTTCGTGTCGGCGATCGCCGTCGCGACGGTGGCGGCGGTGCTGCTCGCGGCAGCGCCGTGGCCCGCCCGGGCGGCGCCCGCAGCTGCGGGCCGAGTCCCGCTGCCGTCGCTCGCCCGCGACCGCCGGCTGCTCCGGCTCGCGGCGGTGTTCGGGGCGTCGTTCGGCCTCAGCGTCGTGATCGGCAACTGGGTCGTCACCCTGCTCGAGCGGCAGACGTCCGTCTCCGATGCCGCTGCCGGCGCGATCGGCGCGTCCACGCTGGTGCTCGGAGTCGTCTCGCGGCCGCTCGGCGGCTGGATCGTGCAGCGCCGCCCGGCCCGCGCGAATGCCGCCGTCGGGGCGGCCGCCCTCGCCGGAGCCGCGGGCACGATCGCCCTGGCGGCAACGTCGATCCCGCTCGCCGCGGCAGGCGCCTGCCTGGTCGGCCTCGCGGCGGGGATTCCGTTCGCGTACTCCTTCACCGGTGCCGCGCGCCTCGTCCCCGAGGCGCCGGCGACGGCGATCGGGCTCGTCAACGCTGCAGGCGCGCTGACCGTCGTCGCCGGCTCGGCCCTCGTCGGCGTCGCGTTCGCAGCCGGGGTCGGAACCTGGGCGTTCGCCGCGATGGCCGCCCTCTGGGCGGCGAGCGCCGTGCTCGCTAGGCCAGCGCCGCGACCGCGCCCAGGATGATCTCGGCGGCGAGCGCCGCGTCCGCGGGGTCGGCGTCCTCGGCCGGGTGGTGGCTGATCCCGTCCTTGCAGGGGACGAAGACCATCGCGCTCGGCACGCGCTCCGCCACGCACATCGTGTCGTGCGCGGCGCCGGAGTGCATCGTCGTCCAGGGCTCACCGGTCGCGGCGGCGGCCTCCTCCAGCGCGCCGACGATCCGCGGGTCGAGTCGCGTGGCCGGCAGTGTCTGCCGCTGCGCGACCTCCGCCGTCATCCCCCTCCGCTCGGCCGCCGCAGCCGCGAACGCGGCGATCTCGCTGGCCACGCCCTGGAAGCGCTCGTCGTCGGGCCCGCGAATGTCCAGCGAGAACCGAACCTCGGCGGCGATCGCGTTGATGATCCCGGGGTCGACCTCGACCTCGCCGACGGTACCGACGGTCCCGCCGCCGGCGGCGCGCGCGAGCCGCTCGAGCTCGAGCGCGGACTCGGCGAGCACGGTGACGGGGTCGAGCCGGAGGTCCATCGGCGTCGCGCCGGCGTGGTCGCCACGCCCGTGGACGAGGACGTCGGCGTGCACGTACCCGGCGATCGCGTTGACGATCCCGGCCCGCTTGCCCGTGTCCTGCAGCACGCGGGCCTGCTCGATGTGCATCTCGATCCAGCCGGTGAGTCCGTCGAGGACGTGGATCGACTCGCGCCAGCGGGCGGGCTCGTACCCGGCCTCCTCCGCGTGCTCCCAGAAGCTGCGGCCGTCGTCGAGCGCCAGGAACGACTCCCGCAGCTCGTCCTCGGTCACCCGCTGGAGCATGATCCGGCTGCCGAGCAGCATCTGGCCGAACCCGGAGCCCTCCTCCTCGAGGAACGAGATCAGCTGCAGCGGCAGGCCGAGCCCGAGCTCCTCGTTGAGGCGGCAGACCTCGAGCGCGGTGACGACGCCCATCGTGCCGTCGTACTTGCCGCCGTTGCGGTTCGAGTCGCAATGCGAGCCGAGGCCGAAGACCGGCTCGCCGGCGGGCCGGTTGCGCGCGACGAGGGTCCCGACCGGGTCCTCGAGGACGTCGTAGCCGAGCGCACGGAGCTGCTCCGAGAAGTAGTCGAGCGTCCGCCGGTACTCGGGCGTGTACGCGTAGCGCCGGATCGCCTCGGTCGAGCGCGTGTACGCGGGCCCGGCGAGCGTCTCGATGTCGCGGTCGATCCGCTCGGCGCTCCGCTCTCGGTCGACCACGGGGCGACTCTAGTATGGGCCGGTCGTGGACGACGAGTGGCCGCCGCGCGAGAACCGGGTGCAGGCCGCTCTGTGGGAGGCGGAGGGGTGCCTCGAGCGCGGCGAGTACCTGCCGGCGACCGACGCCCTCGCCCGGGTGTTCGGCCTCGCCGGGGAGCGGGAGGGGCTCGTCCGCGGCCTGCACCACCTCGCCGCGGCGGGCTACAGGGCACAGACGGCGGATGCCCGTGGCGCACGTCGCCAGCTCGACCACGCGTGCCGCCGGCTCGCGCCGTTTCCGGAGGCCGAGCCGCTGATCGAGCTCGTCCGGCGAGACGTAGAATCGACTGGTGGAGAGCTGGCGGCACCGTAAGACGCTGATCCTCGGCCGCTCGGACATGGTCGGCCTGCTCAGCCCGGCCGAGTACGTCGACTGCGTCGAGCACGCCTTCCGCATGCACGGCCTCGGGCGGGTCTACATGGAGCCGAAGGGACACATCGTGCTCGACCGCTACCAGGGCGAGTGGGAGGTGATGCCCTCCTGGATCGAGGAGCCCGAGGCGGCCGCCTGCAAGTGGGTCTCGATCCGCGAGGACAACGCGCGCTACGACCTGCCGGCCGTCTTCTCGATCCTGGTCTACACGCACCCCGAGACCGGCTTCCCGCTCGCGATCTGCGAC